>NZ_JBSFXK010000019.1:0-113774 GCF_053595355.1 Streptomyces sp. NPDC002513
GTGGCCCGGATGTACTGCGGCGCCTTGGGCAAGCGCGGCAACTGCCAGATAGGCGTGAGTGTCAACCTGGTCAGCGACCACGCCTCGGCGGCCGTGTTGACACTTTGGCACTCAGAGAGACCCCATCGTAGACGCAGAGTGACACTTCTGGTGGCTCCGCACACTCTCCGTGACCTTACCGTGCGGAGGGGCGGGCGTTGGCTGACGTCGACGAGGCACCCACGAACGCGCGGAAGCCCGCTCCCGGGAGTCCCGGGGCGGGCTATCCGTCACTGACTGTTACTTTGTTCTCGCCTCTTCCTCATCCAGCTTCCTGCGGAGGTAGGCGGCGTTCCACGCAAGATCCTCGGGCGGCTCTTGCAACGCGCCCTTGATGGTCACCCGAGCCCAGATGGCCCTGTCGACGACGCGACGGTCCGCGTCGGCACCCTCTGGCACCGTCAATGCCTCCAGAGCGGCGCTCAGCAGGTCGCGGAGATCACGCGCCTCGCTCATACCGCCACCTCCAGGGCGACGGGGAGGACGCCAGGGGCCGTCAGTGCGGCCACCCGCGCGGCCTCAGCAACGCAGGGAGCGCACACGGACACGGTCCAGGTGTCGCCGACAAGGACAGGGGCCGCACTCGGGTCCATCTCGAAGCAGTGACCGCACGTCGTGGTGGGCTCGAAGGAGTACAGCGTTCGCGTGTCGATGCAGAACATGTCTGCCCCTTGTGCCTCGACACCCAGGACGACGCTGTCGACGCTGTCGAGCCAGTTGTCCGCCAACACGACACCGTCGAAGTCCGTGACGTCGTAGTCGCGGCCGACGGCCACCTTCGCAGGGACCTGGAGGCGGTCGGCGACGTCGAAGGCAAGGGCGGTGAGGTCTTCCAGGTCGACGGGGGAAGATGTGTTGCCGACGACGAGAACGGCGGGCTGTGCGAGCATGGTGGCTCCTTCGGGAGGTGGGGCCCGGCGTCTCGGGAAAGTCGCTCCGGGCCCCGTTTAACCTTGTCCAGGGTGGTTAACCACCTCGATAGTGACACAGCCTTGCCGGGTGGTCAACCACCCTGGCAGACTGAGGTCATGGCCAACATGCACAGTCAGAAGCTCCGCGGCATCCGCGGGATCAGCGACGAGAAATGGACCGCCTTCGACGCTGCCACCAAGAGCGCTTCGACGGACCGATCAGCAGCAGTACGGACGTACGTGGATTGGTACTTGGGGCGCACCGACGAACTCCCTCCCCGTCCGCCTGCGGGGCCATGGAGCCAGTTGCCCGCAGAGTGACGAGAGCCCCCTCCCGGCGTGGTGAGGGGGCTCTCTGGCGTCATTCTGGCGTCACTCCTCTGCGGGAGTCGCCCACTCGATGTCACACCGGGCGTCGCCGTCGAACGGGGCGCCTCGTCGAGCCGCTTGCGTGACGGTGATCTTCTCGATGGCGACGCGGAGCAAGTCCCTCTGTGTCGGCAAGTCGGCCGCCTCCCACGCCTCTTCGAGCATGCCAGCATCGTCGAACATGGTCAGATCGATGCGTCGCCCGCTCAGCGCGTCCGCGCGCTCCTGCGTCTCCCTGAGTGTCTCCTCCGCCTCCGCGACGAGGCGGGGGAAGTGCTTCCCCATGGCGCCGTCATAGAGCCCTTTGGCGCGGTCGTTGGCGAGGCGTTCGACGGCCGCCTCCGCCGCCTTGACGGCCCCCAACGCCTCTTGTGTCTCCTCAGTCTCCTCCGGGGCAACGAGGGCGGTCCACCGTTCCGCCACAGCGATCATCAGAGGGTCGCCCGCGTCGACGTCGGCCGCGCTGACCGTCCCAACCCACTCGCGGTAGACGTAATCCTCAATGCGTGCACGCATGGCCGATGCCGGGGCGGGACAGGGCTTGCCCATCGCATGGCCATTGCATACGTAGGAGCGTCCGCTCGTCGGCATCTTCGAGCCGCAGCCTGCGCACCGGAGGAGATCAGTCAGCAGATGCGATGCCTTGCCGACGCGAGGTCCCAGCGAGCCACGCTGGTGACCGGCGTGAACTCTGCGAGCCTTCGCCGCTAGGTCCGCGGGTGCTGGCTCGACGCCGTCAGCAAACACGCGGACACGTTCCCCCGCTTCGTTGCGGTAGGCGACGGGCCATGTGTAATCCCGAGACAGGGCGACCACTTGCCAGCCTTCGTATACCGGGTTGTAGACGATGCGACGAACGGTCGACGCGTTCCACGGCCCGCCCTTCGGTGAGGGCTTCCGGTCGTCGGTCAACCGTCGAGCGACGACCCGGGGCGCAAACCCGTCCGCGACGTCGGTAAGGATGTGAACGACAGTCGACCATTCTTTGCCGTGGTGCAGCTTCCCGTGTTTGTCCTTACGCAGGCCGAATGGGGCGGCGCCAAGCCAGACGCCCTTTCGCCGCTGCACCCTCTTCGTGTCGCGCACACGGTGCGACAGGAGGTCCGACGCTGCCTTCGCGCGCTCCGCGTCACTGACGATCCGCTCACGGTCGCGCGGATCCGCGCTGTCTAGCCGTTCGTAGTCGAAGATGATGCGTACGCCGGAATCGAGTAGCTGGAGTACCGAGAACGCGCCCTTACGGTCGAATCGGTCGACGGCATAGCACCACAGCGCAGGGACCTCTTTACGTCGAAGCGCTGATAGCGCCTTCTCGAAGTCAGGCCGTTTCGCGTCAGTCCACGCGCTGAGGTTGTCTTTCCAGACCTTTCGGACACGGTAGGCGTGACGACTTGCCCACTCCCGCCCCCTGGCCTCCTGTGTCTCGAAGGTGAGGGCCTCCACGCCCTCCCGTACGATTTTGCTCTTCCTCAGATAGAGGTCGATCTCCTCCATGTTCCCACCCCTCGTTGCCCCTTGGTGCGAGTATGACAGGGTGCGTGAACCACGTACGTCAAGAACATGGTCACCGGGGCCGCCCAGCTCGACGGGGCGATCCTCGTCGTCTCGGCGCTCGACGGGATCATGCCGCAGACCGCCGAACATGTGCTGCTGGCCCGGCAGGTGGGCGTCGACCACATCGTCGTAGCCCTCAACAAGGCCGACGCGGGCGACGAGGAACTGACCGACCTCGTCGAGCTGGAGGTCCGCGAGCTGCTGAGCGCGCAGGGCTATCCGGGCGACTCCGTCCCGGTGGTCCGCGTCTCCGGGCTCAAGGCCCTGGAGGGCGACCCCCGTTGGACCGCGGCGATCGACGCGCTGCTCGACGCGGTGGACACCTACGTGCCCATGCCCGAGCGGTACCTCGACGCGTCGTTCCTGCTGCCCGTGGAGAACGTGCTCACCATCACCGGGCGTGGCACGGTCGTCACAGGCGCGGTCGAGCGCGGCACGGTGCGGGTCGGCGACCGGGTCGAGGTGCTCGGCGCCGAGGTGGAGACCGTGGTCACCGGTCTGGAGACCTTCGGCAAGCCCATGGAGGAGGCGCAGGCCGGGGACAACGTGGCGCTGCTGCTGCGCGGAGTGCCGCGCGACGCGGTCCGGCGCGGGCACATCGTCGCGGCGCCCGGCAGCGTCGTGCCGAGCCGCCGCTTCTCGGCGCGGGTGTATGTGCTGTCGGCCCGCGAGGGCGGCCGTACGACTGCGGTGTCCACCGGATACCGGCCGCAGTTCTACCTCCGCACCGCGGACGTCGTCGGCGACGTCGACCTCGGCGAGACGGCGGTCGCCCGGCCCGGCGACACGGTCACCATGACGGTGGAACTGGGCCGCGAGGTCCCGCTGGAGCCCGGCCTCGGCTTCGCGATCCGCGAGGGCGGCCGGACCGTCGGCGCGGGCACGGTGACGACGGTGGGCTGAGCCGAACGCACGGCTGACGGCCGCCGACCCGGAAGCATCAGGGTCGGCGGCCGGTCCCGGGCGGCCGTCTTCGCCGCCTCCGCCGTGTCCGGCGGGTTGGGGTGGGGGTCGGGCGGTCGGACGTGTCCGGAGGGTTCGGCCGGTCCGGCGGTGGGGCGCCGGCCGCGTTCGGCGGATCCGAGGCCCGGCCGGACGGGTGGGGCCGCCCTCGCGCCGGCCGGTGAAATGCGCCGTACGGCCCTCCTGCGGCGGCCCGGCACAATGGAGCCGTGACTGAGTCGATACCCGTGACGCGTGCCGTGGACCACGGGACCGCCAAGCTGATGCCCGACGTGGACCGTGACCGGGCCTGGCTGCTCACGGTCGACGGGGCTCCGCAGTCGTACGTGGATCTCGACGCGCCGACGCATCTGGAGTTCGAGTACGCGCGACGGCTCGGTCATGCCCTGGACACGCTGGCGGAGCCGGGCCGTCCCCTGGACGTGCTGCACCTCGGCGGAGGCGCGCTCACCCTGCCGCGGTACGTCGCCGCGACCCGGCCGGGGTCACGGCAGGACGTGGTCGAGGCCGACCGGGGCCTGCTGGACCTCGTCGTGGAGCACCTGCCCCTGCCCGACGGTGCCGACGTCACGCTGCACCCGGCCGACGCGCGCGCCTGGCTGGAAGCCGCCCCGCCGGACTCCGCGGACATCGTGATCGCGGACGTCTTCGGCGGCTCCCGGGTGCCCGCCCATCTGACCACCGTGGCCTACGCCCACGCCGCCGAGCGTGTGCTGCGCCCGGACGGCGTCTATCTCGTGAACCTCGCGGACGCCGCGCCCTTCGCCTTCCTCCGCTCCCAACTCGCCACGCTCGCGGTGGTGTTCGAGGAGCTGGCGTTGATCGCCGAGCCGGGTGTGCTGCGCGGCCGCCGCTTCGGGAACGCCGTGCTCGTCGCCGCCCACCGGCCCCTGGACACGGCCGCCCTCGCCCGCCGCACGGCCGCCGACGCGTTTCCGGCCCGGGTCGAACAGGGCCCCGTCCTCCGGGAGTTCATGGGCGCCGCCGAGCCGGTCCACGACGAGGACGCCGTCCCGTCACCCGAACCGCCCGACGGGACCTTCACCATCGGCTGAGCGGGCCGGGACGAAACCACCAGGACGCGGTGACGGCCGTGGCGCGCGGGGCAGGCGCTTCTCGACCCGCCCGGGCGGTCATCCCGCGGTGATCGTCGTGCGACCCTGGCCGGGAGGGCTACTCATGGGTAACATCTCGCTCATGACAGTTGAGAGCGCCTCGATGGGCGACATGCTGGCCGCCGCTGTTCCGATGGTGCGGACCCTGAACCTGGAGTTCGTCGAGGTCACCCCGGAACGCGCCGTGCTTCGGCTGCCGGACCAACCGGACTTCCACAATCACATCGGCGGCCCCCATGCCGGTGCCATGTTCACCCTGGCCGAGTCCGCCAGCGGTGCCATTGTGCTCAAGGCCTTCGGCGATCAGCTCTCCCGTGCGGTGCCGCTCGCCGTGCGGGCCGAGATCGACTACAAGAAACTGGCCATGGGGCCGGTGACGGCCACGGCGACCTTGCGCCGTCCGGCCGCCGAGATCATCGCCGAGCTGGATGCGGGTGGGCGGCCGGAGTTTCCGGTCGGCATCGCCCTACAGCGCGAGGACGGGGCCGTCACGGGTGAGATGACGGTCGTGTGGACCTTGCGGCTCAACGGGTGACGTGCAGGAGCGAGGTAGACGTGGGTTCCGGTCGCCAGCACCGTGTCCGCCGTCGGGCCGCTGATGCCTGAGCACCTGTCGGACGCCGTGGAGGCGTCGGCGAGGTCGTTGACGGCCACGATCTCGACGCCGCGACGCCGCGACGCTGGATCGCGGCCCGGGCGACGGTGCGTCCGATGCGGCCGAATCCGTTGATGGCGATGCGTATGGCGAGAAATCTTCCTCCATCTCTTTTCATCGTTGTGGCGGTCGGTCGGTTGGTCTTGAATGCGGCCGCAGGCGTGTGCCGTTTTGGAGGCTGCATTTGGGTGACGCCCGAGCCACGCTGACCTTGGGGGGAACATGGAGATACGCTGGTTGGAGACGTTCGCCGTGGCAGCCCGGGAGGGCAGCATGAGCGGTGCCGCCGAGCGGCTTGGCTATGCGCGCTCCACCGTGACGGGCCATATTCAAAACCTCGAACGCTCACTGGGTGCCAAGCTGTTCGACCGCCGCTCCCCGGGCCATCCGCTGACCATGTCGGGTGTGGCCCTGCTGGAGCACGCGGAGAACGTCCTCGACAGCATGGAACGGGCCCGGGTCGCCGTCATCGAGGCGGAGGGCGGCCACAAGGCCCCGCTCCGCCTCGGCGCCACCGACTCCGTCTGCGCGTATAGGCTGCCAATCTTCTTGCGCATGCTGTCCCGTTTCATCCCCGATCTGAAGGTCGAGGTCGAGACGGGTCCGGCCACCGAGCTGCGGCAGCAGGTCCTCGGCGGCCGGCCAGAGGTCGTCCTCGTCAACGGGGTGTGGACCGAGGACGACCGCGGGGTGTCCGACTCCCAGCTCCTCGCCCGGCAGGGCTTGTGGGAGGAGGAGACGGTAGTGGTGGGCACGTACGAGGCGGCCGCCTCGCCGAAGCGGGTACTGGTCACCGGCCCGGAGTGCGTGTACCGCAATCTGACGGAGCGAGAGATCCTGCGCCAGCTGCCCGACGCAGAGGTGCTCCAGGTCGGCAATCTGGAAGGCGTGAAGTCGGCTGCTCTCGCTGGCCTGGGCGTCGGCCTGCTGCCGCTGGTGGCGGTCAGGCCGTGGTTGTCCAGCGGACACCTGAAGGAACTTCCGCTGTACACCGGCGCCAAGGTGATCACCGAGGTGGTGTGGAACCTTCGGAAGTGTCCGGCAGATGTGGCACTCCACCTGCAAAGGCTGCGGCTGTCCACACCTGACCACACCGCATGAGCGTGCGTCATGCCCTGTCGGCCTTCCGGGCGCGGTGCGCGGCGACGTAGTGGCGGTTGCCGCATGCCGCGGCGGAGCACCAGCGACGGCGGTGACCTCGGGAGGTGTCGAGGTACACCATGTCGCAAGTGGGGCCTTGGCAGACCCGCAGGTGCTGGCGCTCCGGCAAGCTGAGCAGGCGGATGGCGTCGTCGGCCACTGCGGCCAGCAACTGGTCGAGGCGGGGCGGGTGAGCCAGTCGGCGGCTCACCCGACCCCGCTCGCCCCGGACCAGCCGCAGCGTCGGCTGGCCCGCCGCGGCGGTGAGGTTCAACTGGGCGATGTCGGCCTCGGCAGGCTCTTCGCCGTGCAACGCGGTGTGCACGATCCGGTGCAGACGGCCGCGTAGTGCCGTGAACCCGGCCCGCCAGTCCGGCCCGACAGTCAGCGGCTCGTCATCGGGGACGAGTCCCGAGCGGTGCAGCCATTCGGCCAGGCGCTCGTCGCTGTCCAGGCGCTCCACCGGCCTCGGCGACAGGCGGGCGCCCACGGTGGCGAGCAGGTCCAGGCAGACCCGGCCGGTGTCGAAACGCAGTTCCGTGCTGGCGTACATGGATGCGTCACTCCCTCCCGGGTGCCAGCGGCACGGCCAGCAGTGTGGCAGCGGCACAGGTCACCCAGACCAGCGGCCAGGAGACCCCGGCTAGCAGGGGCACCATAAGCGGGGCAATGAATCCCGCTGCGAAGACTGTGGTGTTCTCCAGGTCGAGGGCGGTGCCCGCCCGGGCCGCCCCGGCCATATGAGCGATCTCGGTGTAGGCGACGCCGTGCCAGGCGTTGGCGAGGATGCCGGAGACGATCAGCGCGGCGACGACGGCAGGGGTGGGGGCGTGGCTCAGGACGGCCGCCGCTGCCAGGGCCACGGTGGCACTCACGCCCACTGCGCGCACGTACGGCCGACGGGTGCCGGCGTGCTTGTCGGTCCAACGGCCCGAGGCAACACGGGCGGCGGCCCCGCCAATCTGAACGATGACGATGGCGGTGGCCCCGACGGCGAGCGAGGCGTGATGTGCGTCGTGGAGGAAGACGCCGACGAAGGTGAGGATGGCGAACTGCGGGATCGTCAGCAAGCCCGAGGCGAGCGCCAGGCGCCACATCTTGCCGTCCTTCAGGGGCGAGGTCCGCAGCGCTGACGCTGCGGCCCCTGTGCCGTCGACCGAGGACTCCTCCTCCGGGGAGTGCATCCACCGGTAGGTCGCCGCAGCCGCGGCGAAGCAGAACAAGGCGAGGACACCGTAAACAGCGCGGAAGCCGAATCCGACGGCAAGCCAGGGAAGCAGGGCGGAGCCGATGGCTCCACCGGCGGGGATTGCCGTCTGCCGCAGGCTCATGGCCAGCCCACGCTGGCCGTCCTTGAACCATGCCATGACCGCACGTCCGGACGAGCCGTTGACCGATCCGCCGAGCATGCCCACCAGGAGCAGCCCCGCGCCGAGCAGGCCCACAGCCGGCACGGCGCCGCCGGTGGGAACGACCGCGCTGGCCATGAGGGCCAGCAACAGGCCAGTGGAGAGCAGTCCGGCGAGCAGGATGCGGCGCTCGCCGAACCTGTCGGTCCATATTCCCCAGGGCACCTCCGAGATCGCGATGCCCAGGGAGATGGCCGACAGGACGATACCCAGGGTGCCGTTGGTCAGGTGGTAGGCGGTGCGCATCACGGTCGAGGTGGTCGGGATTCCCTGGAAGGCGGCCGAGAAGGCGGCCTGGGAGGCGATGCCGATGCCGAGGATGACCCAGCGGTGGCGGGCGCCGAACCGGCGTGTCCCGGTCTTCATGCGCCCTCCGCCTGCGGGCACGTGCGTGCTGGTGAGTGGTACAGACACGAGTGTGCTCCTCCGTCCGGTGCGTGGACCGCGTCGCTGCGTCGATACAGCAAGTCAGGGGTGGTGCGGTGGTCCGCACCCGAGGTGTCGGTGATGCCGCTGCCGCGCGATCCGCTCGCGCCGGCCAGTCAGCGAGTAAGCGTTCCAACTACTTACGTGAGGATCGTGGCCGCCTGCCGGTGGCACAACCCGCCACCGGCAGGCGGCAACACGGTTCACAAACCGTGAACCGGGCTTGCTGTGCCGATCAGAGCGTGGTAACCGGCTGCTCCCAGACCACGAGCATCACCGCGCCTTGTAAGGAGTGCGGCACGTGGATCGATCCAGGTTCCATGACCAGCAGGCCCCCGGCGGGGTGCGCACCGGCGTCGGTTTCCAGCTGGCCGCTGAAGACGTAGATGATCTCGAAGCCCTCGTGCCGATGGGGCTGGGACGCCGTTCCCGGGGCCTATCGGACGATGCCGGCGGCCGGGCCCTGCGGGCCGGTCTGCTCACAGGGGCTCACCGGCAGGGCGGTGAGCGGATCCGGCGCCGGGGGGAGCGGTCACGGCGCCCCGTTCCGGCCTGAACCGACCAGCGTACGGACCTCGAACTCGTCGTAGGAAGCATCTTCCTGACGGTTGCTCAGAAGGCTCCCGAGCCAGCCGAGGAGGAAGCCCGCCGGGATGGAGACGATGCCCGGGTTCTGCAGCGGGAACCAGGCGAAGTCGGCGTGGGGGTACACCGAGGTGGGCTGGGAGGAGACCACCGGGGAGCACACCACGAGGAGCACGGAGCAGATCAGGCCGCCGTACAGGCTGAGCAGGGCACCCCACGCGGTGAACCGGCGCCAGAACAGGCCGTACACAAGCGCGGGCAGTATGGCCGACGCGGCGATGGCGAGGGCGAGGAACGCCAGGTTCGCCGTGCTGATCTCCCACGGCTGCAGGGCGAGCAGCATGGCCAGGGCCCCGATGACGGCGGCGCACAGGCGCGCCACGCCCAGCTCTTCCGCCTGGGTCGCCCTGCCCTTGCGGAGGACCTCGCCATAGAGGTCGTGGGCGAGCGAGGAGGCCGCGGCGAGGGTGAGTCCGGCCGCGACCGCGAGCAGGGTCACAAAGGCCAGGCAGGAGATCAGTGCGGTCAGCACGCCACCGCCGAGGGACTGGGCGAGCAGCAGGACGGCCGCGTCGCCCGTGGGGTCGGTCTGTACGATCGCCTCGCGGCCCAGGACGGCCGTCGCGCCCAGACCGATGACGCCCGCCGCGAGACAGACGAACCCGACCAGCCCCATGGCCCACACGGTGGAGGTACGCAGCACGCGGTTGGTGCGCGGGGCCAGGAGCCGCATCACCACGTGGGGGAGCGCGGCGAGACCGAGCACGATGGCCAGTTCGAGACTGAAGAAGTCGAGCTTGCTGGTGATGCCGTCGCCGTAGCGCAGCCCCGGCTCGAGGAAGCGGTGCCCGAGATCGCTGCCCTGCTCGGCGGCCGACAGGAGCGCGGCCACGTTCCAGTGGAAGTGGGCCAGCACGATCACCGCCGTGACCGCGATTCCGGACACCAGTATCACGGCCTTGACGACCTGGATGAAGGTCGCGCCGGGCATCCCGCCGAGCGCCGCGTACACCACCACGATGGTGCCGATGGCGACCACGCACAGGGTGCGCGTGGCCTGGTTCGGCTCGCTGATGAACTGGGTCAGCAGAGCCACCCCGCCGACCAGTTGGGCGACGAGATACAGCGTGGTGACGATCAGGGTGCACACGGTGAGGGCGAGGCGTACCGGCCGCTGGAGACGGGGCAGCCGCAGCGCCAGGGTGTCGCCGAGGGTGAACCGGCCCGCGTTGTGCAGGGGTTCGGCGATGACGAGCAGCACCGCCAGCCACGCGACCGTGGTTCCGGCCAGATACAGCAGGCCGTCGTAGCCGGTGAGGGCGACGAGGCCCGTGCCGCCCAGCAGGGTCGCCGCCGACACGGAGTCGCCGCACATCGCCAGGCCGTTGCGCAGCGGCGACATGTTCCGGTTGCCGAGGTAGAACTCGCCGATCTCGTCCCGCTGGGGGGCGGTCAGCAGCGCGGTGAAGAGAGTGACCACGACGACGGACAGGAAGAGGACGAAGGTCAGTTGCAGGCTGAACCGGTTCGCGACACTCGCGGAGACGGTCACCACGTGCGCGGCCACCTCTGCTGCGCGGGGCGCGGCCGGCCCCCTGGTCGCGTGCGGTCCCGTGCGGAGCGCAGGCGGCGCACCGCCGGGTCGACGCGCCTGCTCATGTGCGCGGTGTAGCGCCACACCGTGAGCGCCATGAGGCCGAACTGAGCGAGGCCGAGCGCGAGGCCGAGAGTGAGATGGCCTGCCAGCGGCTGGTTCATCAGGCCGGGAGCGAAGCTCGACAGCAGGACGTACAGCAGAAATCCGCCGACGGTGAGGGCCGCCGCCCTGGCGCCCACGGTGCGGAACGCCCGGCGCAGGGGCGGGAATTCAGGATGGTCGCGCAGCGGCGAGGGGCTCGCGGAATCCGCTGCCGTGGCGGGAGCAGTGGAGGGCGGAGCGGACGGAGAAGGGGAGCGGCCGGCGCGCTGCGGCGGATATCCGTTCATGATGCACCTTCTTTGCTGCCGTGTGCCGCGCTCCCGGTGGGCGGTGCCCGGGCCGGTCGGTTTCGAAGGGAGGTGAAGAGAAAGGGGAGTGAGGAGAAGGGGAGCGGAGGGAGGAGCGAGCCGTCGTCAGGTCTTTCCCGGAGGAATGGTCCGTCGAGGACTTCGGGGGGTCGAAACCGGGTTTTCGTGCGGCATGCGTGGGGGGTGTGCGATGCTCCGTTCCCGGCTTCTCCGGGAGGTGGCGACGGCCCTGTCCAGGGTGTCGACGGGGTCGGAAGCGGAGTATGGCAGTGGGCCCGTCGGCCGATCAACTGCCTGGACGCGGGGAGAGCGAACAGAATCGATTCCGCGTTCCGGGCCGCTCCGGTCAGGGTGTCCCAGGGCGTGGCGTACGCCCCCTCGCGACGCCCCCTCTCCGCCTGCCGGCACCGCGGCTGAACGCCGTCCTCGCCGGGCTCGCCCGCTGTGTAGGCTTTCAGGGGGTCCGTCCAAGGGGGCGAGCCCGCAAGGGGAAGCGGACGCGAATCCGGGAGGGCATGGCTTTGCACGTCCAGGAATGGCTCGACACGGTACCCCCGGCCGCCGTCTACGCCGTGGTGGCCCTCGTCATCGGGGTGGAGAGCCTCGGCATCCCGCTGCCGGGCGAGATCGTCCTGGTGTCGGCGGCGCTGCTCTCCTCCCAGCACAGCGGCATCGATCCGGTGGTCCTCGGGGCCTGCGCCAGCATCGGTGCGATCGTCGGCGACTCCATCGGCTACGCGATCGGGCGCAAGGGCGGACGGCCGCTGCTGGCCTGGCTCGGGAAGAAGTTCCCCCGGCACTTCAGCGAGGGCCATGTCGCGACGGCCGAGCGGTCCTTCGAGAAGTGGGGCATGTGGGCCGTCTTCTTCGGCCGCTTCGTCGCCCTGCTGCGGATCTTCGCCGGGCCGCTGGCCGGTGTGCTGCGGATGCCCTACTGGAAGTTCCTGACCGCCAATCTCCTGGGCGGTGTGATCTGGGCGGGCGGTACCACCGCGGTCATCTACTACGTCGGTATCGTCGCCGAGGCGTGGCTCAAGAAGTTCTCGTGGCTGGGGCTGGTGGCCGCGGTCCTCATCGGACTCGTGTCGATGCTGCTGGTCAGGCGCAAGGCCAGGAAGACCGCGGCGCAGCGGGAGGCGGCCGAGCCGGAGACCGTCCCGGCCGCCGACCGCGCGTAGTACTACAGGAACACTCAGTCCTGCCGGTGTGCGTCGCGGTGGGCCTTCG
Source organism: Streptomyces sp. NPDC002513 (assembly GCF_053595355.1). NCBI lineage: Bacteria > Bacillati > Actinomycetota > Actinomycetes > Kitasatosporales > Streptomycetaceae > Streptomyces > Streptomyces sp. NPDC002513. Next base: position 12,401 of record NZ_JBSFXK010000019.1, read on the forward strand.
CCAGCTCCGCGTACATCGTGCCGTTCAGCGTGATGCCCTCGCGCTCCTCAGCGGTCAGTTCCCGCTTCACCTTGGCGGGCACACCGGCCACCAGGGAGCCCGGGGGCACTCGCATGCCCTGCGGCACCAGGGCCTGGGCCGCGACCAGGGAGCCCGCGCCGATCACCGCGCCGTTGAGGACCGTGGCGCCCATGCCGATCAGGCAGTCGTCCTCGACGGTCGCGCCGTGCACCACGGCGTTGTGCCCGATGGACACCCGCTCGCCGACGGTGACCGGGAAGCCCGGGTCGGCGTGCAGCGTGCAGTTGTCCTGGACGTTGCTGCGCGCGCCGACGGTGATCCGCTCGACGTCGCCACGCAGCACCGCGCCGTACCAGACGCTCACGCCCGCGTGCAGTGTGACGCCCCCGATCACCACGGACGTGGGTGACACGAACGCCTCCCCGTCCACCTCGGGGTCCCTGCCGCCGATGCCCGTGATCAGCGCCTTGTGCGTCATTGCCGTCTCCTCGTGGTCGGTCCCCCGGCACCGTACGCCATCGGTGGGGCGAAGATCACAGCGGTACGGGCTCATGGGCGTACCCGGTGCTGAGTAACGTGAGCGGGTGCTCACGAGCAAGAACACGTTCTCGTCATGGCGTCGCGGCTTGGCGCAGCGCGCCGTCCACGCGGGCTGGGCCTGGGTGCAGCGCGCGGGTTCCGTGACCGCGGAGCACCCCGGGCGCTTCCGCTTCGGCGCGATGGGAACGGGTACCAGGCTGGCCTTTCCGCTGGGCACGGTTTTCGGTGAGCCGTGGATCCGCGTCGGCGCCCACTGCATCGTCGGCGAACAGGTCACCCTGACGGCCGGACTGATGCCCGGCCTCGACCTCGGCTCCGACCCGATCCTGCGCATCGGCGACGGGGTCGTTCTCGGCCGGGGCAGCCATGTCATCGCCGACACCTCGGTCACGATCGGCAGCGACTGCTACTTCGGCCCGTACGTCTATGTGACCTCCACCAACCACTCGTACGACGACCCGCACGAGCCCATCGGCAAGCAGTGGCCGCGGATGGAACCGGTGGAGATCGGCCCCGGCTGCTGGATCGGGACCGGCGCGGTGATCCTGCCGGGTGCGCGGATCGGGCGGAACGTGGTGGTGGCGGCCGGGGCGGTGGTGCGGGGAGCCGTGCCGGACCACGCGGTGGTGGCCGGGGCGCCGGCCCGGGTCGTACGGCGCTGGACACCCGAGGACGGCTGGCAGCCGCCGCTCAGAACACCGGCCCCGGTGCCGGTACCGGACGGGGTCACGCCGGATCAGCTGCTGGCCCTGTCCGAGCTGGACGAGGCGGACGTCGCCCGGCTCGCGGAGCTGGAGGCCGAGTCCTGAGGGTCCGGGACGTGGGGCCGGCCGCCGAGGGGTGACGGCTTGGCTCGCCTGTCCGGCCGCCGAGTGCCGACGACTGTCAGACTCGCGGATTCGGTCGAGGAGTGCCGACGGCCATCCGGCTCGCGGATCCGGTCGTGGAGTGCCGACGACCATCAGGCTCGCGGATCGGGTCGCCGGTTGCCGAGGTCAGCCGGTGGCCGGCGGGTCCTGATGTCAGCCGGTGGCCAGCAGCAGCGTACCGACGAGCGCGAGGCCCGCTCCCGCGGCCTGCACCGCGCGCAGCCGTTCCCTGAGGAAGCCGCGCGCGGCGAGCGCCGTCACCACCGGGTAGAGCGAGGCGAGGACGGCGGCCACTGTGACCGGGCCGTGCTGGGCCGCGAGCGCGTACGTGCCGTTGGCGGCGACGTCGGCGAGACCGACGAAGGCGAGCGCGGGCAGGGAACGCCACGGGAAGTCACCCTGCGGGAGCGCCTGGGCGCCGCGCCGCTTCGCCGCTCCCAGGGCGGCACCGCCCACGACGACATTGGTGACGCGCTGTACGAACAGCGCCAGGAACAGCCCGGTCACCGTCGTCGACGCCTGGGCGATCAGCGCGAACACCGTGCCGAACCCCAGCGCCGCGACGAGGGTCAGCAGGATCGCCTGCCGTTGTACCGGGGCACCCCGTAGCTGCGGGCCGCCCGCGAGCGCCACACCGGTGACGGCGACGGCGATCCCGGCGGCCTGGAACAGTCCGGGGCGCTCGCCGAGCACGAGCGCCACGCCGACGGGGACCGCCACGCTCAGGGTGGCGAGCGGGGAGACGACGCCCATGGGGCCGAGAGCGAGCGCCTTGTAGAAGGAGAGCAGGGCGATCGGGCCGACCAGACCCGCGGCGAACGCGAACCACAGCCGGGGTCCCGCCTCGCTCCAGGCGCCGGTGACCACCACGACGGCGCCGAGCACGGACGCCGCGACGGTCTGCGAGACGACCACCACGGTCAGTGCGGGCATCCGCCGGGTCAGCAGGCCCCCGCCGAAGTCGGCCAGCCCCCACAGAAGGCTGGTGGCCAGGGCGAAGAGTGCTGTCATGGCCGCCTCGCAGTACAGTTCGGTGAACGATGGGGTGCACCACACCATAGTTCAATAAAATGAAATCTGTCATACAGAATATTGGACTCAATGTGTCGGATCTCGACCTGCTGACCCAGTCACTGGCGCGCAACGTGAAGCGCTGGCGCGGCGAGCGCGGCTTCACCCTGGACGCCCTCGCCGCCCGTGCCGGAGTCAGCCGGGGCATGCTCATCCAGATCGAGCAGGCCCGCACCAACCCGAGCATCGGCACGATCGTCAAGATCGGCGACGCGCTCGGGATCAGCATCACCACGCTGCTCGACTACGAGCAGGGCCCCCGGGTCCGGATCGTCCCGGCCGAGCAGGCCGTACGCCTCTGGCGCACCGAGGCGGGCAGCTACAACCGTCTCCTCGCGGGCACCGAGGCGCCCGGCCCGCTGGAGATGTGGGACTGGCGGCTGATGCCGGGGGACCGCAGCCCCTCCGACCCGCACCCCGCCGGCACGGTCGAACTCGTCCATGTCACAGCAGGCCGGCTGACGATCACCGTGGACGGCGAGGACTATGACGTCCCGACCGGCGCCAGCGCCTCCTTCGAGGCCGACACCCCGCACACCTACGCCAACGACGGCGATGAGCCGATGGAGATGGTGATGGCGGTCTCGGTGCCGCCCGTCCGCTGAGACACCGGTCCGGCCGCCGCCGCACGGCTGTTAGCGTGCCGTCATGCGCGCACCCATCGGAGACTTCGACCAGGCCACGCCCGCTCCCGACTGCCTCGACGAGCTGACCCGCCCGGTGGCCGACGCCGTACGCCACTGGAGCGGCAGCGTGCCCGCCGACCAGATCGTCTACGTCGACACCGAGCCGGACTGGGCCGACACCGCGACCTTCGTGGAGCACTACGGCAGGGACCTGCTCGACCGGTCCGCCAACTGCGTCGTGGTCGCGGGCAAGCGGGGCGGCGAGACGATGCTGGCCGCCTGTGTGGTCCTGTCGGCCACCCGGGTCGACGTCAACGGCGTGGTCCGCCGCCAACTGGGCGCCCGCAAGGCGTCGTTCGCGCCGATGGAGGTGGCGACGGGGGAGACGGGCATGGAGTACGGCGGCATCACGCCGATCGGACTGCCCGCCGACTGGCCGGTACTGATCGACTCGGCGGTCGTCGACCTGCCGTACGTCCTGGTCGGCAGCGGCAGGCGCCGGGGCAAGCTGCTGGTGCCGGGGAAGGCGCTCGCGGAGCAGGCGAACGCCGTGGTCCTGGAGGGGCTGGGCGTCTGAGCGTCGCGTGACCACCGCGCGGGATCCGCACCGGCAACGGCCGCCGTGGTGCAGGTGCCGTGCCGGGCTCCGCCGGGTCAGGGCCGGGGGCGGGCGTGGTGGGCCAGGGCCCGATGCGGGTCGGCCCGGCCCGGTGCCGGGGCCGGGTCGGCGTGGACCAGGGCCGCGGTCAGCCGCGGAACCGCGTGCAACAGGGCGTGTTCCGCTGCGACCGCGATGTCGTGCGCCCGGCGCACGCTCACCTCGCCGTCCACCACGACCGCGACCTCCGCCCGCAGCCGGTGGCCGATCCAGCGCAGCCGCAGCTCGCCGACCCCGAGCACGCCCGGCACCCGGCGCAGCGCCCGCTCGGCCCGGTCCACCAGTGCCGGATCGACGGCGTCCAGCAACCGCCGGAACACCTCCCGGGCCGCGTCCCGCAGCACCAGCACGATGGCGGCTGTGATCGCCAGCCCCACGACCGGGTCGGCCAGGTGCCAGCCGAGCGCCGCGCCACCCGCACCCGCCAGGACCGCGAGTGAGGTGAACCCGTCCGTGCGCGCGTGCAGCCCGTCCGCGACCAGTGCGGCCGAACCGATCGCGCGGCCCACCCGGATGCGGTGGCGGGCCACCCACTCGTTGCCCGCGAAACCGATGACGGCCGCACCGGCGACAGCGGGGATGTGCTCCATGGGGCGGGGGTCCATCAGCCGTTCGACCGCGCTCCAGGCGGCGAAGGAGGCCGACGCGGCGATCGTCAGCACGATGACGATCCCGGCGAGATCCTCGGCGCGGCCGTACCCGTAGGTGAAACGGCGCGTGGCCGCGCGGCGGCCCAGGACGAAGGCGATGCCGAGCGGCACGGCGGTCAGGGCGTCGGCCGCGTTGTGCACGGTGTCGCCGAGCAGCGCGACCGACCCGGAGATCACGACCACGACGGCCTGGGCCAGCGCGGTTCCGCCGAGGACGAACAGGGAGACCCACAGGGCCCGCATGCCTCGCGCGGAGGACTCCAGCGCGGCATCGAGCTGGTCGGCGGTCTCGTGGGAGTGGGGAGTGAGGAGGTGACGGAGACGGGGGAGCGGACCGTGGGAGTGCTCGTGGTGACGGGCGTGCGCGTCATCGTGGCTGTGGCTGTGGCCCGGTGCCCCGCCGTGCTCGTGTGCCTCGTACGGCTGTCCCATGGGAAGGTCCCTTCCTCGCGCGACAGTGGACGCGATCGCCCCCACGGAGCCATTATGTGCGTATGAGCGCACGCATGCACCTATCACCTGCACACGGTGCGCAGCCGCGCACGGACGGCGCGGCCGAGAGGCACCCCGGCTCTCCCGGCGAGGAGCAGTTCGCGCTCGCCGCCGAGCTGCTGGCCCTGCTCGGGGACCGCACCCGCCTCGCCCTGCTGCACGCCCTGACCCGGGGCGAGGCCGATGTCTCCACGCTCACTCAGGCGTGCGGCGCGGCCCGGCCCGCGGTCAGCCAGCATTTGGCGCGGCTCCGGCTCGCGGGCCTGGTGGACACCCGCAAGGAGGGCCGCCGGGTGATCTACGCGCTACGCGACGGCCATCTGCGCCGGGTCGTGGACGAGGCGCTCAGCCTCGCCGACCACCGGCTCACCGACCGCCCGGCCCACGGCTGACGGCGGCTCGGCGCAGCGACCGCAGGACGACGGGACGGACGACAGGGCACTGGGCGAGACGGCGCGTGAGGCCGTGGCCGCCACGCGCCGCGAGCCCAGCGCCCCGGGGGCGTTTCAGGGAGCGCCGTCGTCCTCGCCCGCCTCCCTGAGGTTGGCCGCCGTGCCCACGATGCTGGGATCGGGGGTGCCGACGACCTCCAGGTCCTTGTTGCCGTAGTCGAAGCGGGCCAGGACGCTGCGCATCGCCTCGACGCGCGCCCGCTTCTTGTCGTTGCTCTTCACCACGGTCCACGGCGCGAAGCCGGTGTCCGTGGCCCGGAACATGGCGACCTTGGCCGCGGTGTAGTCGTCCCAGCGGTCCAGGGAGGCCAGGTCGATCGAGCTGAGCTTCCACTGCCGCACCGGGTCCACCTGACGGATCGTGAAGCGGGTGCGCTGCTCGCTCTGCGAGACCGAGAACCAGAACTTCACCAGGTCCACCCCGTCGTCCACGAGCATCCGCTCGAAGAGTGGCGCCTGGCGCATGAAGCGGAGGTACTCGTCGTCCGTGCAGAAGCCCATCACGCGCTCCACGCCGGCCCTGTTGTACCAGGACCGGTCGAACATCACGATCTCGCCCTCGGTGGGCAGGTGTTCGACATAGCGCTGGAAGTACCACTGACCGCGCTCGCGCTCGGTCGGCTTCTCCAGGGCCACCACCCGGGCGCCGCGCGGGTTGAGGTGCTCGGTGAAGCGCTTGATCGTGCCGCCCTTGCCGGCCGCGTCACGCCCCTCGAAGACTATGACGAGCCGGCGACCGGACTCCTTGATCCAGCTCTGCAGCTTCAGCAGCTCGATCTGCTGGAGCCGCTTGTGCCACTCGTACTCCTTGCGCTCCATGCGGTGGGCGTAGGGGTAGTCCTCCCTCCAGGTGTCCACCGGGGTGCCGTCGGTCCTGAGCAGTACGGGGTCGTCGTGGTCGCTGTAGTCGACCCGCAGGCCGTCGGTCACCAGAGGTGTCATCGTCATCCTTATGTCGCACGCCTCAGTGGAACTGCGGCACGATCAGGTAGATCCCGTACACGACCACGGCCGCGCAGGCCAGGAAGCAGAGCCCGGCCTGGGCGATGGCCAGGGTGTGGCCGCCGCCGTCCCGTTCGCGGGTGTGCTCGGCCTGGGCCAGGCCGAGCACACCGAGCGCGAAGACGACGACCACGGCGACGGTGACTCCGACACTGACCGCGGTGACCACGCCGAGGGCGGTCCAGTCAAGGTGCATGGCTCGAACTCTCCCCGGCTCAGGCGGCGCTGCGGACGTGTGTGGGCTGGGTGGCGCGGAGGGTGACCTCGTGTGTCTCGTTCACATTGTCGGCGTGGACCGGATTGCGGCGCGAGGCGAGCACGATGAACGCGGCGATGGCTGCTGTGATGAGGGCGATGACCACGGTACCGGCGTTCCCGCCGTATTTCACAACGCCGGCGGAGACGCCGCCGACCAGCGCGGCCGCCGGGAACGTGACCAGCCAGGCGATCGCCATGCGGCCCGCGATGCCCCAGCGCACCTCGGCGAGCCGCCGGCCGAGACCCGCGCCGAGGATGCCGCCCGAGACGACCTGCGTGGTGGAGAGCGCGAAGCCGAGGTGGGCGGAGGTCAGGATGACGGTGGTGGACGCGGCCTCGGCGGCGAAGCCCTGCGGCGACTGGATGTCCGTCAGGCCCTTGCCCATCGTGCGGATGATGCGCCAGCCGCCCAGATAGGTGCCGAGGCCTATGGCGAGACCGGCCGCCCCGATCACCCACACGGGCGGGCTCGCGTTGTGGCCCAGCGCGCCCGCCGAGATCAGCGTCAGCGTGATCACGCCCATCGTCTTCTGGGCGTCGTTGGTGCCGTGGGCGAGGGAGACGAGCGAGGCGGAGGCGATCTGACCGAGTCGGAACCCCTTGGTCACCGACTCCTTGCGGGCCCGGGCGGTGATCCGGTACGCGAGGTAGGTGGCCATCAGCGCCGCGACTCCGGCGACGAAGGGCGAGGCGATCGCCGGGATCAGAATCTTCTCGACAACCTTGTCGACGTGCACGCCGTGGCTGCCGGCACCGACCCAGACGGCGCCGACCAGACCGCCGAACAGCGCGTGCGAGGAACTCGACGGCAGCCCGAGGAGCCAGGTCAGCAGGTTCCACAGGATGGCGCCCACCAGCCCGGCGAAGATCATTCCCGGGGTCACCAGGGTGTCGTCGACGATGCCGCCCGAGACGGTCTTGGCGACCTCGGTGGACAGGAAGGCGCCCGCGATGTTGAGCACGCCGCTGATCAGGACTGCGATCCGCGGCTTGAGGGCGCCCGTGGCGATGGAGGTGGCCATCGCGTTGGCGGTGTCATGGAATCCGTTGGTGAAGTCGAAGGCCAGCGCCGTGATGATGACGACGGCCACAAGTAACGTGATGTGGTCCATCCGGAGATCAAAGCAACCGAAGGCGTATTTCCGGAGAAGGACAGGAGACGGCGAGGCGTGCGGCGTATGGGCGATCGTGCCTCCGTGTGCCGACCGCGGCGAGGAGACCGGTGGGTGCCGCGTGACAGGCGCCGCGTCCGGTCTCGCCGCGCCCCGGTGAAAAAAGTGACCGTGGGTCAGGACATCCGGGTCCTGACCCACGGTCGGGTCATGCTCGGGGCCGGCCTCGAAGCCGGGATCCGCGGGGTCAGGCGGCGGGCGCGGCCTGGGAGAGCTGCTCGATGACCTTGGTCAGGCCCTCGACGACCTCGGTGTCGTCCGCCGGGTGGGTCTCGGCGAAGCGGGTCACGGAGCCGGGGATGGAGAGCTTGGCGTCCTCGAGGACCGTGCCACCGGCGATACCCAGGGCCTTGCGGGTCTCGTCCTGCGCCCACACGCCGCCGTACTGGCCGAACGCGGTGCCGACGACGGCGACCGGCTTGCCGGACAGGGCGCCGGTGCCGTACGGACGGGACAGCCAGTCGATCGCGTTCTTCAGGACGGCCGGGATGGTGCCGTTGTACTCGGGCGAGAAGAGCAGCAGGGCGTCGGCCTCGGCGGCGGCGGTGCGCAGCGCGGCAGCGGCCTCGGGGACGTTGCCCTCGACGTCGATGTCCTCGTTGTAGAAGGGCACCTGGCCCAGACCCTCGTGCAGCACGACCTCGACGCCCTCAGGGGCGTGCTTGACGGCCGCCTCGGCGAGCTGACGGTTGTGGGAACCGGCGCGGAGGCTGCCGACCAGGGCGAGGATGCGTACGGACATGGCGAAACTCCCAGGATGAAGCGATCGGTGGCAATCGGACCGTCCGAGCCCGTTGAACGTTGTACCAGATTAACCGGACTGCGGTCCATTTCTTCTGCCATCCTAAACGGACCAGGGTCCGATTATCTTCCCGGGCCGCTAACCTGGAGCCATGACCGAGCCGTTCGCGCCTTCTTCCGCGCCTCAGGGCCGGGACGACCAGGGGAGCCGCGCTGCCCTCTCCCTGCTGCCGACGGGACAGGAGCCCCAGCTCCGGGCGGATGCCGCGCGCAACCGCATCCGGCTGCTGGAGGTCGCCGCCCGGCTGGCCGCCGAGCGCGGCATAGCCAACGTGACCATGGACGACATCGCCTGCGGGGCCGGCGTCGGCAAGGGCACCGTCTTCCGGCGCTTCGGCGACCGCACGGGCCTGCTCGTGGAACTGCTCAGCCATTACGAGCAGCAACTCCAGGCCGCCTTCCTCTCCGGACCGCCGCCGCTCGGCCCGGGCGCGCCCCCGGCGGAGCGGCTGTACGCCTTCGGCTCGGCCGTCATCCATCATGAACACGCCCACCGGGACTTCTACCTGGAGGCCCCTATCGAGCCGGGCCGCCGCCGCACCGGCCCCGCGTACGGCTTCCGGCTGGGCCATGTCCGCATGCTGCTGCGCGAGGCGCGCGCGGACGGCGACAGCGAACTCGTCGCGCACCTCATGCTCGGCTATCTGGAGACGGTGCTCGTCGATCATCTGCTCTCCGTCCGGGGGATGCCCCTGGAGCGGGTGGAGGCGGGATGGCGCGATCTCGTCGATCGCTACACGGACCGATGACGCCGATGTACGGGCGGTAACACCGCGAGCGCGCCCGGCGCGGGGGCGCCCCGGGCGCCCGGTGACGGGTCCGTCCTGCTGCGGGAGCGGACCGACGGGGCCGTCGGGTGGTGAGGTGACGGGCCGGTCGCACGTCACCCGCACGGCGCGTCCCGGCCGCCGGCCGAGATCGGCCGATAGGGGTCATGCCCGGCTCGGCGCGCCGACGTCTCATCGTTTATGCAGGTCAGGGACGTATTATCGGACATGACAACGGTCACCGGTGCAGCCTTTGCCCCGAGGCGCCGCCATGCGTTTCACTGCGGTGAGGCACCCGATGCGCGGGGGAAGGCGGATCAGATGAGCGACCACGGTCATGGGCATGGCCCGGGGGGTCACGCGGGACACTCCCACGGTGTGGCGGCGGACGCCGACCGCCGCTGGCTCGGTGCCGCGCTCACCCTGATCACCGTGTTCATGGCGGCCGAAGTGGTCGTCGGTGTCCTCTCCGGCTCCCTGGCCCTGCTCTCCGACGCGGCCCATATGCTCACGGACGCCGCCTCCATAGTGCTCGCCCTCATCGCGATGCGGCTCGCCGCCCGCCCGGCCCGGGGCGGTTACACCTACGGCCTCAAGCGGGCGGAGATCCTCTCCGCCCAGGTGAACGGCCTCACCCTGCTGCTGCTCGGGGCCTGGCTGGCGTACGAGGCCGTACGGCGGCTCATCACCCCGCCGCCGGTCGCCGGCGGACCGATGCTGGTCACCGCACTCGCCGGAATCGTCGTGAACGTGGCCGCCGCCTGGTGCATCTCCAAGGCCAACCGCACCTCCCTCAACGTGGAGGGCGCCTACCAGCACGTCCTGAACGACCTGTTCGCCTTCATCGGCACCGCGGTCGCCGCGCTCGTGGTTCTGCTGACGGGCTTCGAGCGCGCCGACGCCGTCGCCACCCTCGTGGTCGTCGTGCTGATGGTGAAGGCCGCGTACGAACTGCTGCGTGATTCGGGCCGCATCTTCCTGGAGGCCGCGCCCGCCGATGTCGATCCGGACTCGCTCGGCGAGCAGCTCGTCGCCCGGCCGGACGTCGTCGAAGTGCACGATCTGCACGTCTGGCAGATCACCTCCGGCCAGGCCGCGCTGTCCGCGCACATCCTGGTGGAACCCGGCGGTGACTGCCACGCGGTCCGCCGCGACCTGGAGGACGTGCTGCACCACGACTACGGCATCACCCACACCACCCTCCAGGTCGACCACGCCTCCGAACGGGTCCTGCAGGTGGCGCTGCCCGGCGAACCCGGCACGGCGGACGACCCCGGACACTGCGAGGCCCCGCACGGTCCGGTGCACCGGGAGCCGCACCACCACTGACGGAGCGGGCCGGTCGGGGCGGCGCCTCGGAGGGAACGGCCGGCGGCACGGGGCCCTGGGCGGCCCGGAGCCTCGGATGGCACAGTCCTTCACCCCTTTTGACCGTCTCTTTCCGCAATACCTCTGACGCAGAGCTAATCTCGGACGCATGGAATCCGAGAAGTTCGCCGAGGATCTGGCCGCGGCCCTCGTGGCGGTGCAGCGGCTGATCCGGCGGCGGCTGCGCACCGGGGCCGCCGCACCGCGCCTGCGCGGCGCGGAGGTCGAACTGCTGCGCCTGGTGGTGGCGCGTCCGGGCATCGGTGTGTCGGACGCCGCCAAGGAGCTGTACCTCGCGGGGAACTCGGTCTCCACACTGGTCAATCAGCTCGCGCGGGACGGCTATCTGATCCGCGAGACGGACCCGGCCGACCGCCGGGCCGCCCGGCTGCTGCCCACCGAGGCGGCCGAGGCGCGGCTGCGTGACTGGCGCGAGCGGCGCACCGCACTCGTACGCCGCCAGGTCGCCCGCCTCGACGACGAGGACCGCACGGCGCTTCAGGCCGCCCTTCCGGCGCTGCGCAAGCTGGCGGAGAACCTGCATGAGGAGGCCGAGGAGAGATGACGAGCGACACGACGGTCGACGAGGCACCCGCGGCGGACGCCGTCACCTGTGACGGACTCCGCTACTCCTTCGGGGAGACGACGGCGGTCGACGGGCTCGACCTCCGGGTCCGCGACGGCGAGGTGTTCGGACTGCTCGGCCCGAACGGCGCGGGCAAGACCACCGCGATCCGCTGCATCACCACGCTCCTGCCGGTCCCGGCGGGCAGGGTCCGTGTCTTCGGCCATGACGCGGCCCGCGAGCGGATGGCCGTGCGGCGGCTGCTGGGCTATGTGCCGCAGCAGCTCTCCGCCGACTCCGGACTCACCGGCCGGGAGAACGTCGCCCTGTTCGCCCGCGTCTTCGACGTCCCCCGGCGCGAGCGGGCCCGGCGCGTCGAGCAGGCCCTCGCGGCCGTCGACCTGACCGCCGCGGCCGACCGCCTGGCGAAGACCTACTCCGGCGGCATGGTCCGCCGGCTGGAACTCGCCCAGGCGCTGGTCAGCGCGCCCCGGCTGCTGATCCTCGACGAGCCGACCATCGGCCTCGACCCGATCGCCCGGACCACCGTGTGGGAGCACATCAACGCCGTCCGCGCCGCCACCGGCATGACCGTCCTCGTCACCACCCACTACATGGACGAGGCCGACCAGTACTGCGACCGGGTCGCCCTGATGCACCGTGGCCGCGTCCGTGCCCTCGGCACCCCCGCCGAGCTGAGGAGCGGTCTCGGGGAACGGCTCGGCACCGAAGGCCCGCTGCCGACGCTGGAGGACGTCTTCCGCGACGTCGCCGGCAGCGGCCTCGACGACCAGTCAGGAGACTTCCGTGATGTCCGAAGCACCCGCCGCACCGCGTCCCGCGTCGGCTGACCGCGCACCGCAGCCGGACTTCGGCCTGCTGGTGACCCCGCCCCGGGCCCGCACCGGCTGGCGGGTACTGCCGGCGCGGGTCGCCGCGATGTGCGCCGTCGAGCTGCAGAAGCTGCGCCACGACCGCACCGAGCTGTACACGCGCGCGATCCAGCCGGCGCTGTGGCTGCTGATCTTCGGCGAGACGTTCACCCGGATCAAGGCCATCCCGACCGGCAGCATCCCGTACCTCGACTATCTGGCACCCGGGATCATCGCCCAGTCCGCGATGTTCATCGCCATCTTCTACGGCATCATGATCATCTGGGAGCGGGACGCCGGCATCCTCACGAAGCTGCTGGTCACACCGACCCCGCGGGCGGCGCTCATCACCGGCAAGGCGTTCGCCGCCGGGGTGAAGGCACTGATCCAGGCGCTGGTGGTCGTCGTGATCGCGGCGCTGCTCGGCGTCGCGATGACCTGGAACCCCCTGCGGCTGCTGGGCGTCGCGGCGGCCGTCGTCCTGGGCTCGGCCTTCTTCTCCTGTCTGTCCATGACGATCGCGGGCATCGTCCTGACCCGTGACCGGCTGATGGGCATCGGCCAGGCGATCACGATGCCGCTCTTCTTCGGCTCCAACGCCCTCTACCCGGTGGCCGTCATGCCCGGCTGGCTCCAGGCGATCAGCAGGGCCAACCCGCTGAGCTACCAGGTCGACGCCCTGCGCGGCCTTCTGCTCGGCACGCCGTCCCATCTCCCGCTCGACTTCGGTGTGCTGGTGGTGGCCGCGGCCCTCGGCGTCACGTCGGCCTCGTCGCTGCTGGGGCGGCTGGCCCGCTGAACCGCGGCCGGATCCCGGGCCGTCGCCGAGCAGCATCGACGGCGGCCACCTCACCTCTTCTTCCAGAACGCCATCAGATCCGCCAGGGCCCTGATGATCTCGGGACGTTCCGATGCCTCCGCCCGGCGCAGACTGATGACGAGTGCCAGGAGGATCATGACGACGAAGAGGGCGACGGCGTAAAGGAAGAGCTGCGGCGCGGCTCCGGCCACTTGCTCGAGTACGGCCCACATACTGCCTCCCGGACGGATCCGGCCGCTGCTTCCGGGAGACTTCGCCAGGGCGCGAGAACCTCCACGAACGCAGGCGGACACCTGTCATCACGCAGCGCCCGCCGACTGCGAACCCCGGCCGCGTGGTACCAGGAGGGGAAGGCGGATCCCACCGGGGGAGCCTTCCGCTGACTGGTCGGCAAGATGTGGCGCCCGTACGTCGAGAGGCTCGACGCCACTACCGTGTTGTGCTGCTCCGCGGGTTCGGCGGGGACGGCGTCATCGAGTCCGGCGAGTTCGGCGCCGGGTGCGGCTCCGTCTCGTCGACGCTGGCGGTGGCGGGGCAGACTCCTCGTCGCCGCCGGACCAGTTACTTCTCGGTATCAACCGTATCCGCGCGGCCCACTCGAACACGTCTGACTCGCGCATGCGTTCACCCGTTGGGTCGCCTGGCTCCCGTCCGGAGCGTGGGTACCGCGCCTGTCCGCGGGGCGGGTGGCATCCGTTCACCAGGGGGTGCCGCCCTTCCCCGAGGAGGGCAGAGCGGCACTTCCTCGGACTACCCCAGCATCGGAATCTCGATGGCCGGGCAGTGATCCATGACCATCTCCAGGCCGGCCGCGCGCGTGCGTGCGTAGGCGTCTTCGTCGACCACGTCCAGCTGGAACCAGACGGCCTTGGCGCCGATCGCGGCGGCCTGGTCGGCCACCGGGCCCGCCAGGTCGCTGTTGACGAAGACGTCGACGACGTCGACCGGGAACGGGATCGCGTCCAGCGACGGGTATCCCTGCTCGCCGTGGACCGTCTCCGCCTTGGGATGGACCGGCACGATCCGCTTGCCGTAGCGCTGGAGGACCGCGGCGACCCGGTAGGCGGCACGCTGCTGGTTCCCGGACAGGCCCACGATCGCCCAGGTGTCGCCCAGCTCGGTGAGGATCTTGCGGATCGTTGCTGAGTCGCCGTACACGGCCGGTCTCCTTCGACGTCCCGCGACGCGGCGGACCCGCGCCGTCTGCTGTGAGGCAACAGCGGGTGGGACAAACGGATTCCCCGCACCCACGACCGCACGGTGGCCAGGCGGTAGCCCGAAACGGGCCCCACCGCTCTGCACCGAAGCGCTGATCCGCCTACGCTCGCCCCGTGCTTCGTATCATCGACGCCCGCAATGGCGAGCCCACCGACGTCCGCCCGGGCCTGGTCCGGGTTCACGCCCATGTCACCGGCGCCGACACCTCGGCCCTGCGGGTGCTGCTGGTGGCCGACGTGCTGGCCCGGGCGCTGGAACTCGGCGGAACGCCCGTGGTCACGGTCGCCGCCCCGGCCGCCGCCCTGCGAGAACGCGCCGACGCCCTCGGTATCCGCCCCGCGGAGCCGGACGCGCCGGGCCTCGGCCGGGCCCTGCACGTGGTCGGGGCGGAGTCCGCCGCACCCGACGGCGTGCGTATCGAGGTCGCACCGGCCACCGGACCCGCCGACACCGCCGCCCCGCCGTCGGCCCTGCGCCTTGCCCTGCTCACCCGTCCGCGCCGCCAACCCGTGGTCCTCGACCCGGCCGCCCTGAGCGCGGCGCACGACACGCTCGGACGCTGGCGCCGGGCCGTCGCCGGGTGGGCGATCCATCCCTCGCGGCCCATCCCGGAACGGGTGCGGCACGCACTGCGCGCCGCCTGGGAGGACGATCTCGACGTACCGGCCGTCCTGACGGTGCTGGGGCGCGTGGAGGGCGACGACGACCTGCCGGAGGGCGCGCGCTTCGAGACGTACGCCTACGCCGACCGCCTGCTCGGCCTGGACCTCGCCCGCGAGATCGGAGCCTCGGCGTGATCACCCGTGCCGGGGTGGGCCCGCTGCGCAGACTCGTGGTCCTGCGGCACGCCAAGTCCGCCTGGCCCGAGGGCGTCGCCGACCACGAGCGGCCCCTCGCGCCCCGCGGCCGCCGGGACGCCCCGGCCGCCGGGCGTGCGCTCGCCGAGACCGACTGCCTGCCCGATCTCGCTCTCTGCTCCACCGCCGTGCGCGCCCGCCAGACCTGGCAGCTGGCCTCGGCCCAGTGGGGCACCCCGCCGCCCGTACGATTCGACCCGCGGCTGTACGCCGCCGACGTGCCCGATCTGCTGCAGGCCGTGCACGAGACGCCCGCCGAGGTGGAGACGCTGCTGCTGGTCGGGCACAACCCGGAGCTCACGGACCTGGTGCTCGCCCTCGCCGGGGAGGGACTCGACGACACGCTGGAGCGTGTCAGGACCAAGTTCCCCACCGCGGCGATCGCCGTCCTCGTCGCCCACGGCGGCACCTGGGAGGCCCTCGCCCCCGGCAGGGCACTCCTGACGGAGGCGATCGTGCCGAGGGGAAAGAAGGCGTAGCTGTCCGAGCTGTCCGGGCTATCCGACGTGGACGCGGGGGCGCCGCTCCGGATCGGGCTCGGCGCGCCGCAGCACTTCGCGGGTGACCGGGGCGACCTCGCCGTCCCCGAACACGAGGAAGCGCAGCAGATGGCTCAGCGGGGCGCCCTCGGTCCAGTTGAAGTAGGCGTGCGGCACCTGGCCGGTGCGGTCGCGCAGCTCCATCAGGACGGCCGCGATGGTGTTGGGCACGGTCGCCCCGGACACCCTGAGCCTGCGCACCCCGAACTTCTTGTCGCCGTGCACCGTCAGATCCGTGGTGAAGTCCGAGGAGTCGGTGACGAAGGCCTCCAGGAACAGCACCGGCCGCCCGTCCGGGATATGGGTCTGCTCGCGCTGGCTGTGCTCCTTGGCGCGGTACTCCCGTCTGCTGTGCTCCTGGGGCTCGTTGGCGATCAGCAGCAGCGGCCCGTGCGCCGCCGCCTCCTCGATGAACCGCGCCGCCGGTTCGTCGAAGGTGACGGTCGCGGCACGCAGTTCGAAGGCGCGGTGCACCCGCGAGGCGAACGACGTGACCAGGATCGCGAGGATGAAGATCAGCGCGATCTTGAGGCCGTCGGGGCGCTCGATCACATTCGTGACCAGGGTGTATGCGAAGACGGCGGTGATCGTTCCGAAGCCGAGCGCGGCGGCCCGCCGACCGCGCCGGTGTACGGCGACCGTCGAGGCGAACGCCGCGGAGAGCATCAGTACGAGCACCCCCGTCGCGTAGGCGCCGCTCTGGGCGTCGACATCGGCGTGGAACCACAGCGTGATGAGGAGGGCGGCCACCATGAAGACCAGCACCAGAGGGCGGACGCCACGGGTCCACTCCGGCGCCATGCCGTAGCGCGGCAGATAGCGCGGCACCAGGTTGAGCAGCCCGGCCATGGCGGAGGCGCCCGCGAACCAGAGGATGGCGATGGTGGAGACGTCGTAGACCGTGCCGAAGGCCCCGCCCAGGTGCTCGTGCGCGAGATAGGCGAGCGCCCGTCCGTTGGCGGGGCCGCCGTTCTTGAAGGCGTCCTGCGGAATCAGGATCGTCGTGGCCAGGCTGGACAGCAGCAGAAAACAGCTCATGATCACGGCCGCCGTGGTGAGCAGCTTCCGCGTGTCACGCACGCGCCCGGCCGGATGGTCGTAAGTGTCCGTCGGATCGCCCTTGATCTGCGGCATCACCGCCACACCCGTCTCGAAGCCGGACATGCCGAGCGCCAGCTTCGGGAAGACGAGCAGCGCCACACCGATCATCGCGAGGGGCGAGGAGTGCTGGGCGGTCATCGCGTGTGTCCAGTCGCCGACCTTCACCGGGTGGCTCAGCACCTCCCAGACGGCGACCGCGAGCACGATCACGTTGAGGCTCAGATACGTCACGACCAGGGCCACCGCGATGCCGATGGCCTCCTTGAACCCCTTCAGGAAGACGGCGCCGAGCGCGGCGAGCAGAAACAGGGTGATCCAGAGGTTGGCGCCCTCCGCCCCGTGCGGGGCGTACGGGTTCTCCACGACGTGCGCGGCGGCGTCCGCGGCCGACAGGGTCATCGTGATCATGAAGTCGGTGGCCGCGAAGCCCAGCAGCACCAGCACGAGGATCTTCCCCGCCCACCACGGCAACAGCCGCTCCAGCATGGCGATCGAGCCCTCGCCGTGCGGGCTCTCGTGGGCCACCCGGCGGTAGACGGGCAGTGCGCCGAAGAGGGTCAGCGCGATCAGCACGAGCGTCGCGAGCGGCGACAGCAGGCCGGCCGCGAGGGCGGCGATACCGGGCTGGTAGCCGAGAGTGGAGAAGTAGTCCACACCCGTCAGGCACATGACGCGCCACCAGGGGTGCCCCTCCTGCGCGGCGTCCGGGGTGGCGTGCGGGCCGGGATGCCGGGCCGTCCGCTCGCTCAGTCCCTCCAGGAGCCAGGCCCGGTAGCGGGACCTGGCGGCGGAGGGCGGCGAATGGTCGGGTTCGGCGGCGTCCGGACTCTCCACCTGGGTGCCGGTCATGCTGCGCTCTCCTGTGCTCGCTCGGGCGACCTCGCGGGGCCGCTGGTCCGGCCCGGGCCCAGGACGGCCCGGAACTCGGCAACGACGAGCGAGTATCCATTACGGGGGCAGTGTGCCCGGGCGCCCGGGGGCGGACGCGCCGACGCGGGAACGAACCGGGTGAGACGTATGGCACACCCTGTTCACAGAAGTGGGAGGGCGCGGTGGACCGGGGGACGCGGAGGCCGGGACGGACGGCTTGGCGGGCGCGCAGAGTTGGGGGGAAGCGCAGGACCGGACGGACCGCTCGGCGGGCGCTCGGCACGGCTGGTGGGCAAGGCGCGCAGGCGCCCTCGTGCGGCGCGCCCGCAGGCGCCGCATAGGCTGGCGTGATGCAGGACGAGTACCGCACCGTCGCCCGCGCGGGCGTGCACGAGACCGAGGTCAACCGCTCCCGCTTCCTGTGCGCACTCGCCCCGGCCGCCACCGAACAGGAGGCGCAGGACTTCATCGCCGGCGTCCGCAGGGAGCACGCCGACGCCACCCACCACTGCTACGCGTACGTCATCGGCGCCGACGCCGCGATCCAGAAGGCCAGCGACGACGGCGAACCGGGCGGCACCGCAGGCGTCCCCATGCTCCAGATGCTGCTGCGCCGCGACATGCGGTACGTGGTCGCCGTCGTCACCCGTTACTACGGCGGGGTGAAGCTCGGCGCGGGCGGGCTCATCAGGGCCTACGGGGGAGCGGTCGGCGAGGCCCTGGACGCGCTCGGCACCCTCACCCGCCGCCGGTTCCGGCTCGCCACGGTGACGGTGGACCACCAGCGCGCGGGCAAGGTGCACAACGACCTGAGGGCGACCGGCCGCGAGGTGCGCGACGTGCACTACGGCGAGGCCGTCACCATCGAGATCGGACTGCCCGACGCCGACGTCGAGGCCTTCCGGGCATGGCTCGCGGACGTCACCGCGGGCACCGCCGGGTTCGAACTGGGGGGAGAGGCCTACGGGGACGCCGACCCAGGACGGTGAGGGCTCCGGTGTGCTGTCCTCGTCCAGCGCCCATGATGGTGGCTCAGTCAGCGGCAGGCGTTAGCGTGGTGAGTGCTGACCGTGAGCCCGTGCTGGTCGGTGCTGGGTTTGTAGGCTTTTCAGGGGAAACGTGCGGTTCGGAGTGGTTTCTTGAGATTGCTGCACACGTCCGACTGGCATGTGGGCCGGGCGTTCCACCGCGTGAACATGCTCGACGCCCAGGCCGTGTTCATCGACCACCTCGTCGCGACCGTGCGCGAGCGCGGCGTGGACGCCGTGGTCGTGTCGGGAGACGTGTACGACCGGGCGGTGCCGCCCCTGGCCGCGGTCGAGCTGTTCGACGACGCCCTGCACCGCCTCGCCGCACTGGGTGTGCCCACGGTGATGATCTCCGGGAACCACGACTCGGCGCGCCGCCTCGGCGTCGGCGCGGGTCTCCTCGACCGCGCGGGCATCCATCTGCGCACCGAGCCCGCCGCCTGCGGCACCCCCGTCGTGCTGGAGGACGCCCACGGAGACGTCGCCTTCTATGGCCTGCCGTATCTCGAACCGGCCCTGGTCAAGGACGAGTTCGGTACCAAGGCGAGCCACGAGGCGGTGCTCGCGGCCGCCATGAACCGGGTCCGTGCCGACCTCGCCACGCGCCCGCGGGGCACCCGTTCCGTCGTCCTCGCCCACGCCTTCGTCACCGGTGGCGAGCCCAGCGACAGCGAGCGGGACATCACGGTCGGCGGGGTCGCCGCGGTGCCCGCGGGCGTCTTCGCCGGGGTGGACTACGCGGCCCTGGGCCACTTGCACGGCAGCCAGACCATCACCGAGCGCGTGCGCTACTCCGGCTCCCCGCTGCCGTACTCCTTCTCGGAGGCCGGCCACCGCAAGAGCATGTGGCTCGTCGACCTCGGGGCCGACGGCTCCCTGACGGCGGACCGCGTCTCCTGCCCGGTGCCGCGCCCCCTCGCCCGGATCCGGGGGAGACTCGAGGACCTCCTCGCCGATCCGGAGCTGGCACGCCACGAGGAGGCCTGGCTGGAGGCCACCCTCACCGACCCGGTGCGGCCCGCCGAGCCGATGGCCCGGCTGGCCGCTCGCTTCCCGCACACGCTCAGCCTCGTCTTCGACCCCGAGCGCGCCCCCGAGGACCCCGCCGCGTCGTACGCGCGGCGGCTGGCGGGCCGTTCCGACCAGCAGATCGCGGAGGACTTCGTGGCCCACGTGCGCGGAGCCGGGCCCGACGAACACGAACGGGCGGTGCTCCAGGACGCGTTCGACACGGTGCGCGCCGACGAGACCGTCCGGGAGGTCGCGTGACCTCGCGGGCTCGGCAGACGGAGGGGGCCCGGTGAGGCTGCACCGGCTCGACATCACCGCCTTCGGCCCCTTCGGCGGCACCCAGAGAGTCGACTTCGACGCGCTGTCCACCGCCGGGCTGTTCCTGCTCCACGGACCCACGGGCGCGGGCAAGACCTCGGTCCTGGACGCCGTGAGCTACGCGCTGTACGGGGCCGTCCCCGGTGCCCGGCAGAGCGGCCAGGGACTCACCCTGCGCAGCGACCACGCGGCGCCGGGCACCCGTACCGAGATCCGGCTCGAACTCACCGTCGCCGGACGCCGGCTGGAGATCACCCGGCAGCCGCCGTGGGAGCGGCCGAAGAAGCGCGGCACCGGCACGACGACCGACAAGGCGCAGACGTGGCTGCGCGAGTACGACGCCACCGTCGGCGCCTGGAAGGACCTCAGCCGCTCCCACCAGGAGATCGGCGAGGAGATCACCCGGCTGCTCGGCATGAGCCGTGAGCAGTTCTGCCAGGTCGTGCTGTTGCCGCAGGGCGACTTCGCCCGCTTCCTGCGCGCCGACGCCGAGGCCCGCGGGAAGCTGCTGGGCCGCCTCTTCGACACCCGCCGCTTCGCCGAGGTCGAAAAGCGCCTCGCCGAGCGGCGCCGGGCCACCGAGGCCGATGTGCGCGAGGGGGACGCGGCGTTGCTCGCCGACGCGCACCGGATGCAGCAGGCCGCGGGCGACCCGCTGCCTCTGCCGGATCTGGCGCCGGGCGACCCGGGCCTCGCCGCCGCCGTCCTCGGCTGGGCCGCCGTCGCCCGGAGCACGGCCCGGGAGCGGCTCACGATCGCGGACTGCGGGCGGACGGCCGCCGAGTCGGCGCGCACCGCCGCCGAGCGCGCTCTCGACGACGTACGCGAACGGGCCCGGCTCCAGCGCCGGTTCGCCGAGGCCCGGGAGCGCGCGGCGCTGCTCGCGCAGCGGGCCGACGCCCACCGGGAGGCGCAGACGCGCCTGGAGCGCTCGCGGAAGGCGGAGGCCGTGGCGCCCGCCCTAGACCTGCGGGAGTCCGCCGAGACCGAGCACCGTGGGGCCGCCGCCGAGGAGGCACGCACGCGCGCCCTGCTCCCGGGGACGTTCGCGGACGCCGGCGCGGCCGGGCTCGCCGCCGCCGCGCGCCGTGCCGCGGAGGAACTCGGCGGCCTGGAGTCGGCCCGCCGTGCCGAGCGGCGACTGGCCGCCGTCACCGCGGAACGGGCGGACCTCGACCGTGAGGAGCGCGCCGACGAGGCGGTCCTCCAGGACGCCGAGGACTGGCTCGCCGAGTGGGAGGCGACCCGCGCGGGATGGCAGGCCCGGATCGACTCCGCCCAGGAGGACGCCGCCCGGGCCGAGCAGCTCGCGGTGCAGCGCGAACCCGCGCGCAAGCGGCTCGAGGCGGCCCGCGAGCGGGACCGGCTGACCCGGGACGCCGAATCCGCCCGGACCCGCGCCCTCGCCGCACGGGAACGCGCGCTCACGGCCCATGGGCACTGGCTCGACCTCAGGGAACAGCGCCTCAAGGGCATCGCCGCCGAACTCGCCGCCGGACTCGTCGACGGCGAACCCTGCGCCGTCTGCGGAGCGACCGGCCATCCCGCGCCCGCGCGGAAGGTCGCCGGACACGTCGACCGGGAGGCGGAGCAGCGCGCCCTGGCCGCCCATCGGCACGCCGAGGAGGAGCACGCCGAGGACGAACGGCGGCTCGGCGTCGTACGCGAGGCGCTGGCCGCCGCCACCGCCGAGGCCGGCGACGCGCCGACCGCCGAACTCGCCGCCCGGGCACAGGACATGGAGCGGCTCTACGGCATCGCCCGGGAAGGCGCCTGTCGGCTGCACGCGGCGCAGGAGGACCTGAGGCGGGCCGAACACGAGCGGGAGCAACGGGCGGCGGCCCGCCAGGAAGCCGCCGTACGCGGCGCGGCCCGTGCCTCCCGCAGGGACACCCTGGAGAGGGAACGTGCCGCCCTGGAAGAGGAGTTGGCCCGCGCCAGGGGCGACGCCGTGAGCGTGGCCGCGCGCTCGGCGCAGGTGGAGCGCCGGGCCGCCCTGCTCTCCGACGCGGCCGACGCCGCACGGTCCGCCGAGGACGCCGCGCAGCGCCTCAAGGAGGCCGACGCGCGCCTCGCCGACGCGGCCTTCCGCGCCGGGTTCGACACCCCGGGGGCCGCGGCCGCCGCACTCCTGGACGACGCGGCCCACCGCGGGCTGCAACGACAGCTGGACGCCTGGCAGCAGGAACAGGCCGCCGTGCGCGCGATGCTGGCCGAGGACGACACGACGGCCGCCGCGCAGCAGCCGCCCGCCGATCTCGCCGCCGCCGAACGGGCCGCCGAGACCGCGGCCCGGCGGCTTCAGGAGGAGGTCTCCGGGCGGGACGCGGCGGCCCGCCGGTGCGCCGAACTCGACCGGCTGTCCGCGCGTGCCACCGCGTCCGTACGGCGACTCGCGCCGCTGCGCGAGGAGTACGACCGGGTGGCCCGGCTGGCCTCCCTGACGGCCGGCACCTCCGCCGACAACGAACGCAGGATGCGCCTGGAGTCGTATGTGCTCGCCGCCCGCCTCGAACAGGTGGCGGCCGCCGCGACCGTGCGGCTGCAGCGCATGTCCTCCGGCCGCTACACCCTCGTGCACTCCGACGACCGCTCGGGACGCGGTCGCAGCGGCCTCGGGCTCCATGTCGTCGACGCGTGGACGGGACGGGAGCGGGACACCGCGACGCTCTCCGGCGGGGAGACGTTCTTCGCCTCCCTCGCGCTCGCCCTGGGCCTCGCGGACGTCGTCACCGACGAGGCCGGCGGCGTCCGTCTCGACACCCTCTTCATCGACGAGGGGTTCGGCAGTCTCGACGACCAGACCCTCGACGAGGTCCTCGACGTGCTGGACGCCCTGCGGGAGCGGGACCGCAGCGTGGGCATCGTCAGCCATGTCCCGGACCTGCGGCGGCGCATCCACACGCAGTTGGAGGTGGTCAAGGGCAGGACGGGTTCGGTCGTACGACAGCGGGGAGAAGGCTGAGGCGCGTCCGCGCCGCCGCGCGGCCGTACCGCCCTCGTCACCGGGGCGAGACGGCCGCGCGGGTGCGGTCAGAGCCGGGACAGCTCGTCCACCAGGTCGTCCAGGCCCAGGGAGCCCTGCGAGAGCGCCGCCATGTGCCAGGCCTTCGCGTCGAACGCCTCGCCGTGGCGGTTCCTGGCGTTCTCCCGGCCCTGCAGCCAGGCGCGCTCGCCGAGCTTGTAGCCGATCGCCTGGCCGGGCATGGACAGGTAGCGGATCAGCTCGCTCTCCACGTAGTCGGCCGGGCGGCTGCTGTGCGCGCCGAAGAACTCCTGTGCCAGCTCCGGTGTCCAGCGCTCGCCCGGATGGAACGGCGAATCCGCCGGGATCTCCAGCTCCAGATGCATGCCGATGTCGATGATCACGCGGATTGCCCGCATCATCTGCGCGTCCAGATAGCCGAGGCGCCGCTCCGGATCGGTGAGGAAGCCCAGCTCGTCCATGAGACGCTCCGCGTACAGGGCCCAGCCCTCGATGTTGGCGCTGACACCGCCCACCGTCGCCTGGTAGCGGGAGAGGTTCTCCGCCACGTGCGCCCACTGGGCGAGCTGGAGGTGGTGGCCGGGCACGCCCTCGTGGTACCAGGTCGAGACCAGGTCGTACACCGGGAACCGGGTCTGCCCCATCGTCGGCAGCCAGGTCCGGCCCGGGCGGGAGAAGTCGGCGGACGGCGCCGTGTAGTACGGCGCCGCGGCGGTGCCGGGCGGCGCGATGCGCGACTCCACCTTCCGTACCCGCTCCGCGAGTTCGAAGTGCGTGCCGTCGAGCGCCTCGATCGCCTCGTCCATCAGATCCTGGAGCCAGGCGCGGGTCTCGTCGACGCCCTCGATATGGGCCCCGTGCTCGTCGAGGTGCGCGAGCGCCACCCACGGCGTCCCGGCGCCGGGCAGGACCTTCTCGGCCTCCTCCTTCATCTCGCCGAGGAGGCGGTGGTACTCGGACCAGCCGTACGCGTACGCCTCGTCGAGGTCCAGGTCGGTGCCGTTGTAGAAGCGGACCCAGCGGGCGTAGCGCTCGCGGCCGACCGTGTCCGGCGCGCCCTCGACCGCCGGCGCGTACACATCGCGCAGCCAGTCCCGCAGCTCGACGACGGCCACGGTCGCCGCACGAGCGGCCTCGTCCAGCTCCGTACGCAGCGACGTCGGCCCCTGGGAGGCGAAGTCCTCGAACCAGCCGCGGCCCGCACCGTCCAGGTCCGACCACTCGGTGAGCTGCTCGACGAAGGTCGCGGTCGCGCGCGGGCCCCCGTACAGCTTGCGCTCCAGACCGAGGGAGAGGGACTCGCGGTAGCCGCGCAGGGCCTCCGGTACGGCCCGCAGCCGTTCGGCCACCGCGGCCCAGTCCTCGTCGGTCTCGGTGGGGGTGAGCGTGAAGGCGTGACGCACGGAGTGCGCCGGGGTGCGCATGTTGCCCACCGTCCGGAGGTTCTCGTCCGCCTCGTGCACGGCGAGTGCGGCGGTCAGCCGCTCGCGCAGCAGCCGTGCGCACCGGCGCTCGATGCCGCTGTCCGCGCCGGGCCGGCGCTCCGCCTCGTCCAGCCGTGCGAGGGTCGCCCGCGCCAGCTCGGCGAGCGCCTCCCGGCCCGCGGGCGAGGTGTCGGGCAGCTTGCTCGCGCTTTCCTTCACCCCGAGGTACGTGCCGGTGACCGGGTCGAGGGCGACGAGGTCGTCGACATAGGCGTCGGCGACCTCCCGGGGCAGGAGTCTCCTGGTGGTGTCTGACATGCGGACCATCCTCATACGGTGACGTGGTCCGCGTCACGTGGTTTCAGCGCTCGACCTACGCCTGCTCAGCGGGTTTCGGCGCGGCGTGGCCGGGTGGCAGCAGCGGGCCGCAGTCCCACTGCTGGAAGATCAACCGGGTCTCCACCCGCGCCACTTCGCGCCGGGCCGTGAACTCGTCGAGCACCAGCCGCTGGAGATCCGCCGTGTCCGCCACCGCGACATGCACGAGATAGTCGTCGGGTCCGGTGAGATGGAAGACCGTACGGGACTCCGGCAGCGCCCGGATCCGCTCCACGAAGGGTCCCACCAGTTCCCGTCGGTGCGGTCTGACCTGTACCGACAGCAGCGCCTCGAGTCCGCGCCCCAGCTTCGCCGGATCCAGTCGCAGCTGATGGCCGAGAATCACTCCCGCGCGGCGGAGCCGGGTCACCCGGTCGAGACAGGTCGAGGGAGCCACCCCCACCTGCGCGGCCAGATCGCGGTACGTCGTCCGGGCGTCGTTCTGCAACAGACGCAGAAGGCGGAGATCCACCGGGTCCAGTACGACAGAATCGGCCATGTGCCGAACGTAACACGGGTATCGCGGCCATGACCCCGTGCGGTGTTCAGGCTGCGGCCCATGGATTCCCGTACTCAGGACACGCAGAACGGATTCCCCGGCGGCGGCCTGCCCTGCCTTCGGGCACTGGCCACCGAGGCCGTGCACGCCGGACGTGAGGACCTCGTCGCCCAGGGGCTGCACGCCCCGCCCCTCGACCTCTCCACCACCTACCCCTCCTACGACAGCCGTGGTGAGGCCGCCCGGATCGACGCCTTCGCGGCCGACGGCGCGGAGCTGACCGGCCCGCCCGTCTACGCCCGGCTCGGCAACCCGACCGTCGCCCGCTTCGAGACCGCGCTCGCCCGGCTGGAGGGCACCGAGAGCGCGGTCGCGTTCGCCAGTGGGATGGCCGCGCTGAGCGCCGTCCTGCTGGCGCGCAACGCGCTCGGGCTGCGCCATGTCGTGGCCGTACGACCGCTGTACGGCTGCAGCGACCATCTGCTGAACGCCGGTCTGCTGGGCTCGGAGGTGACCTGGACCGACCCGGCGGGCATCGAGGCGGCGCTGCGTCCCGACACCGGTCTCGTCATGGTCGAGTCCCCGGCCAACCCGACGCTCGCGGAGGTCGACCTGCGCGCGGTCGCCCACGCCTGCGGTTCGGTTCCGCTGCTGGTGGACAACACCTTCGCGACGCCCGTACTGCAGCGCCCCGCCGGCCGCGGCGCCCGGCTGGTGCTGCACAGCGCCACCAAGTACCTCGGCGGGCACGGCGATGTGATGGGCGGGGTGGTGGCGTGCGACGAGGAACTGGCGCGCCGGCTGCGCCAGGTGCGTTTCGCGACGGGCGGGGTGCTGCATCCGCTCGCCGGCTATCTGCTGCTGCGCGGTCTGTCGACACTGCCGATACGGGTCCGGGCCGCGTCCGCCACCGCCGCCGAACTCGCCGGCCGGCTCGCCGCCGACCCGCGCGTCGCCCGTGTGCACTACCCGCGCATCGGCGGCGCGATGATCGCCTTCGAGGTGCACGGCGATCCGCACGCGGTGATCGCCGGGGTCCGGCTGATCACCCCCGCGGTGAGCCTCGGCAGCGTGGACACCCTCATCCAGCACCCGGCGTCCATCAGCCATCGCATCGTCGACGCGACCGACCGTCACGGCGCCGGGGTGAGTGACCGGTTGCTGCGGATGTCGGTGGGTCTGGAGGACGTCGAGGACCTGTGGACCGATCTCGACGCGGCGCTCGGGAGCGAGCGGACCGACGGCGAACGGCACAGGGAAGGGGTCGCGGGGCGGTAGCCGGACGGCCTGCGTCCGAGGTCCCCGGATACGCCGATGAGGCTCCTGGACACGGCGAACGGCCCGGCGCACCGCGCCGGGCCGTTCGCCGTGTCTCGTGGGCCGTGTGCGGCGTCGTCGTCCGGTCGACTGCGACAGGCGCGGCGTGCCCGCCCTCAGTCCTGGGTGCCCTTCGCGCCGTGCTGCTCGCAGGCGTGGCCGTAGGGCGGCCCCGACGCCACCGGGGTGGCGTCCAGACGGGCCGTGATGACGAGGGTGCCCTCCTCGATCTGGTATTCGAGGGGCAGCCCGAGGCCGCGCAGCGCGGCGACCATGCCCGTGTTCGACGCCTGCGTGACCGCGTAGACGCTCTCGCAGCCCGCCTCGACCGCCATCGTCACCAGGCGTCCGAGGAGTTCGCCGCCGATGCCGCGCCGCTGCCACTCGTCCTCGACGAGCAGCGCGACCTCGGTCTCGTCGCCGTCCCACAGCAGATGCCCGAGGCCGACGATGCGCCCCGACGGGGTCTGCACCGCGAGGGTGCGGCCGAAGCGGGGGCTGAGCAGGTGGTTGAGGTAGCGGTCCGCGTCGTCGACCGGCCCGTGGTAACGCATGCCCAGGGTGCGCGGCGAGCACCGGCCGTGCATCTCCTTCGCCGCGTCGAGGTCCGAGGTGTCGGCCCGCCGCACGGTGATCGCGGTGCCCTTCGGCAGGGTCAGTACGTCCTGGCCGGCGGGGATACGCGGTCCGAGCCTGGCGTCCAGTTCGACCAGCGCCCGCGCCCGGGCGAACTCCGTCGGAGTGAAGGGCAGATACGGCCGCTCCACCGTGATCACCCCGCCCTCCGGCGCCCGCAGTCGCATCACCGTGTCCTCCAGGGATCCCTCGACGGGAGCGTCCGCCTCCGGGTGTCCGGAGCCGGGGACGACGGCGGGCAGGGAGCGGATGGTGCACCGGCCGAGCAACTGACGCAGCGCGAGCGGGAGTTCCGCCGCGTCCAGCGCGGTGCGCGTGGCCAGGCCGAGGACCCGGGTCGGGGCGTCCACGAGGTCGTGTGCGTCGGCCCGCTCGATCCAGGTCTCGCGGCCACCGGAGAGCGAGACGGACCGCGTGATCTCGCCCGCGTCCAGCTCGGCCGGTGCCCGCACCAGGAACTCGTCGACCGTGCCCTGGGCCAGCGGGTGCGTCTGCAGGGACAGGATGTCGATCCGTTTCCCGGCCAGCGCCGTGCACAGCGCGGCCAGTGTGCCCGGTTCGTCCTTCACCGTGGTCCGCATCCGCCACAGCGCGGTCGCCCCGGCGGCCGCGTCGCGCTCGGACGGCCCGGCCTGCTGCCCCTCGGCGGGCGGCCCGGCGTCGGTATCACGTGTCGGGGGTGCGTGACCGTGGCGGCGTGTCCACCAGGTGTGGAAGCCGGCCGTCGCGACCAGCGCCGCGGCCGACAGCCCCAGCAGAGCGGGACCGTCGGGGCCGTGCCCGACCAGATTGGCGGTCACGTCCGCCACGGCGACCGCGGTGAACAGGGCGGCCAGCTCGATCAGATCCCGTCGCCAGTGGTGGACCGGGCGACCGTGCTTCGCGCGCCTCACATCAGACATGTCAGAAGTCATGCAACCACTGTGGAGGAAGGGTGTTGCGTGATCACAAACGCTTTGTGTCTGATGAGTAAAGTGTGCTTCTGTCCCTTTTTGTTGTTCTTTTGATGAAGCTTTGCATGCGGGCCGATCAGCCACCGGCACCGCGCACCGGGGGATGACTCCGGTGCGCGGCGTGATCACCGAGGGTACGCGAACCGGCCGCCGGTCGCGGACCGGTGGCACCGTCGTGCGCCTCTCAACCAGCCGTAGGGGCAGGAGAGTTCGGCAGCGTACGGAAGGGCCGCCGGCTACTGTCCGACCTGGCCCGGCTGGAGCACCTGCGTGAACAGCACGGTCCCGTCCTGCTCCCTCAGCCGGACCGTCAGCTCCCCGCTGCCTGAGTCGATGTCGACCTCGCCGAAGAACTGGTAGCCGCCCGCGGGGGAGACGTTGGAGGCGGTCGGCGCCTTCACGAACACCCGGTCCGGGCCGAACGTGTTGTCGAGCGCGTTCGCCGGGAACGCACCGGCGTTGAGCGGTCCGGAGACGAACTCCCAGAACGGCTCGAAGTCGGTGAACGCGGCGCGCGAGGGGTGGTAGTGCTGCGCCGAGGTGTGGTGCACGTCGGCCGTCAGCCACAGCGTGCCCGTGATCTTCCGGTGCTTGACGAACCGCAGCAGATCGGCGATCTGCAGCTCCCGCCCGAGCGGCGCGCCCGGGTCGCCCTGTGCGACCGCCTCGATGTGGGGCAGGTTCTCCATGGGGTCCGGTACGACCAGGCCCAGCGGCATGTCCGCGGCGATGACCTTCCACACCGCGCGCGAGCGGGCGAGCTCCCGCTTGAGCCACTCCACCTGCTCGGCGCCGAGGATGCCCTGCGGGTCGAGAGTCTGGTCGTCGGTCGAGTTGGCGTTGCGGTAGGTGCGCATGTCGAGGACGAAGACGTCCAGCAGGGGGCCGTGCCGCATGACCCGGTACACCCGGCCGTCCCGGTCTCCCGGCCGTAGCGTCGAGATCGGGAAGTACTCGCTGAACGCACGGCGGGCGCGGGCGGCGAGCACGTCGATGCTCTTCTCGGTGTAGCGGGTGTCGGAGGAGGCGATCACCTCGCCGGGGTACCAGTTGTTGCGGACCTCGTGGTCGTCCCACTGGACGATCGACGGGACCTGGGCGTTGAACCTTCTGAGGTTCTCGTCCAGCAGGTTGTACCCGGGTCGAGCTTCGCCATCGCGTCGTAGATCCGGTAACCGCCGAGATCCGGGTTGATGCCCCAGCCCTGGCCCGCCAGGTCGCCCGACCACAGGAAGCGGACCCCACGGCGCCGTCCGAGCGGGGTCGTGCGGAAGGTGCCCGTCACGGGTGCGCCGGTGCGCCGCGGGTCGTCCGGGTCGGCGAGCAGCACGCGGTAGTGGATCTGCTCGCCGGCCGGCAGCCCGTGCAGCCGCGTGGTGCCGGTGAAGTCCGTGTCCGCGCCGAGCAGCGGGCCCTGCCATCTGTGCGGATTGCGGAACGACTCGGTCGCCGAGGTCTCGACGATCATCCGGGCGGGGCGGTCGGAGCGCACCCAGACAAGACCGGAGTGCGCGCTCACGTCACCGGCCTGGACACCCCAATCCGCCTTCGGACGCCCCGACAGGGCGAACGCCGGTGCCGCGCCGAGCGCGGTGGGCAGAGTGAGGGCCGCCGACGCGGCCAGGGAGCCGCGCAGGACGCTGCGGCGGGCGGGGAAGGGACGGTGCGACATGAAGGCGCCTCCGGTGGACGGTTCCTGTCAAACGGGCACTGCCACACCTACTGGTGCGCCGCGGCGCACATGGAAACCACGGGTGAACAACCGGGCCTGGTACCACGGGGACCCGGATCGCCTCGCATGCGCTCTTCCGGGCGCCGGACGCATGCCGTGCCCGGTCGTCGTCCCGTACGCGGCCGGCGAGCGCACCGCCGCGTGGGCCTCACGCGCACGCTTCAGGAAAGGGGTGGGGGACCGGACCGCAGCGTCCGGGCCGGGTCGCGCGTCGGGGCGCGACGGGCGTCCGCGCCGATGCTCCGCTCCCGGCGCGCCTACCGGCTGCCGTCCAGGATGACCCGCGCGACCAGCGCCGGATCGTCGTTCATCGGCACGTGTCCGCAGCCGGGCAGCCGTACGAGGCGGGCCCTGGGGATGATCCGCAGGGCCCGCACGCCCTGACGGTGTATCAGAAGCCGGTCCCGGGTGCCCCATGCCACGGTGACGGGCAGCCCGGGCAGGTCCCCCGTGAACCGGAGCGAAGCGCCCGCCCGGAGGGTCGCGGCGAACCCCTCGGCATGGGCCAGCGCGAGGGTCTCGGCGGCGACGGCCTCGGGTGAACGGCGGCCGGGGCGGGCGTAGATGGTGCTCGTCAGCACCGTGCGTCCGGCCGCCGTGCGGGACAGCCGCTCCACCGCCGCCGGCGGCATGGCCCGCGCGGCCTGGCGCATCGCGCGGAGCACCGTGAACGCGTACCGCCGCTCGGCGGGGGTCCAGAACCCGGCCGGGGAGAGCGCGGTGACGGATCGCACGAGCTTCTCGCGGCCCAGTTCCAGGGCCAGCAGACCGCCCAGCGAGTTGCCCGCCACATGCGGACGGCCGAGCTCCAGTGCCTCGCACAGCGAACCGAGCGCGGGCACCAGCGTCGACAGGTCGTAGGTGAGTCCGTCCGGCAGGGCCGGGGACGCGCCGAAGCCGGGGAGGTCCACCGCGATCACGTCACGCTCAGTGGCCAGGATGTCCACGACCGGGTCCCAGGCCTGACGGTGATGACCGACGCCGTGCAGCAGCAGGAGCGGTTCGCCGGTGCCCACGCGCGCGTACGAGATGGTGACGGTCCGCGGGCCGTGCGGGGAGGGGACGCTGAAGGAGACCGTGGCGGCCATGCTGCTGCTCCTCGTCTGGGGACACGCTGCTGATCGCTGTTCGTAGACAGCTTGTCAGCAAGTACTACCGGCCGGTAGCCCCCGGTCGGTCCCGGTCGAGGACGCAATGCCTTCTTACGTGAACGTTCGCGGACGAAAGGTTCGCCCTCGTGTCATTCATGTCGCGCACCGCGAACGCCGTGTGAACGCCCTGCGGCACCGCCCCCTGCGCTGCGCACGTGATCGAGGATTGGTCTTGACCAAGGGTGAGGGTCGCCCTATGGTCGCAGAGAAGTACAACAACCTTTAATAAACAAGGGCGCTAAAACGCCGCCGCACCACGGCGATTGCGGAGGACAGGGTGGGGACCACGCAGCTGGAATCGGTGCCGGAACCCAAGTACCGGCATCTCAAGACCGTGCTCACCGAGGCACTCGACTCCGAGTTCTCGGTGGGCGAGATCCTGCCCAACGAACGGGACCTCGCGGCCCGCTTCGGCGTCGCCCGTGCCACGCTCCGGCAGGCACTGGAACAGCTCGAACTGGAAGGCCGGCTGCAGCGCCGCCGCGGCGTCGGGACGACCGTCGCCCCGCCGCGCGTGGGGGTCGCCGTCGGTGCCGAGCGGCATGCGTGGCCGGGCGCCGCGGGCGACGCCTGGCAGCCGGTCGACTGCACGGCCGCGGTCCCGCCCGCCGCCGTGGCGGATCTCCTGAAGACCGCCCGGGACGAGCAGGTGCACATCGTGCGCCGCTCCCGCACCACGCACGGCCAGCCCGTCGCCGCCGAGCTGCTCTACGTCCCGGACTCCTCGGTGCCCGACCTCTCCGCGATCGACGCACCCTCCGGTGCGGCACGCGCGCGTGCCGTGCTGCGCGAGCTGCAGCACCTGGAGCTTCAGGACCAGGACCAGGCCGTCGAGCTGGGCTCGGCGAGCGCCGAGGACGCCAAGGAGCTGGACCGGCTGCCCGGAGCACCCGTCCTCGTCGTCACCACCCGCTACCACGCCGGGGGCCGGACGGCGGCGGTCTCGCTCGCCACGTACCGCGCCGACACCTGCCGCCTGACCTTCGGTGCCTCGGGCCGCGTCGAGATCCACCACGATCCCGAGCGCCGCGCCTCCTGACCGGCCGCGGGAGGGACACCGGGGCCGACCCCGCCCCGGCGCTCCGCCGTGCCGGGGATCGAGCGAACCGTGGGCCCACGAGGCGACCGCCGAGAGCCGCCGCCGGCACACCCACGCGGCCGGACCCGGCCCCGTCCGGTTCAGCGCCGCGCCGTGACCGTGCTCTCCACCGCGAACAGCTGCCCCTCCACATGGTCCAGCGCCAGCCGCAGTGCCCCCGTCGCCACCGCGGCCTCGCCGAGCCGTGACAGGGTCACCTTCGGCGGGCGCAGGCAGTAGCGGTCCAGCTCGCGGCGCAGCGGATCCAGTACACCGTCCAGCCCCGCGGCCCAGCCGCCGATGACGACCAGTTCGGGATCGAGGGCCAGGACGAGGGCGGCCACATCGTGCACCAGCCGCTGCAGGAAGCGGTCCACGGCCGCGCGGGCCCGCTGGTCGCCCTCGCGGGCGAGGGCGAAGACATCGGCGACCTGCTGTTCGTCCAGCGGCTGCAACGGTTCGTCCGTGGTCGACAACAGCGTCTCCGGAGCCGCCTCGCGGCCCAGCAGGTGCAGGGCGCCGATCTCCCCGGCCGCTCCGCCGTAGCCGCGGTGCAGCCGTCCGCCGATCAGCGCACCGGCGCCGGGACTCAGCCCCGCCAGCACGAAGACGATGTCGTCGGACTCGGTGGCGGCGCCCTTCCAGTGCTCGGCCACGGCCGCCGCGTTGGCGTCGTTCTCGACGAGGACCGGGCACTTGAAGGAGCGGCTCAGCCGTTCGCCCAGCCGCAGACCGGTCCACTGCGGCAGGGCCGTGCCCAGACGCACGGTGCCGTCCGTCTCCACGATCCCGGGGCTGCCCACACCCACCGCGCGCAGCGAACCGCGTGCCACGCCCGCACGGCGCAGCAGCTCGGCGACCGTGCCCCGCAGCCGGTCCAGACGTTCGTCCGCCGGCGCCGTCTCGGAGATCTCCTTGGACAGTGAGCCCAGCTCCCGGCCGTCGAGGTCGGCGAGGAGGGCGGTCACCCGGTGGGAACCGACGTCCAGGCCGAGCAGATGGCCCGCCTCCGCCCGGAACCGGAACCTTCGCGCGGGCCGTCCCTGCCGACGGGCCGCACCCTCCTCGGCCGCCTGCTCCACCACGAGCCCGGCCTCGATCAGCCCCTCGACCACGCCCTCGACGGTCGGCCGGGACAGCCCGGTCACCCGGGTGACCTCGGTGAGCGTCGCGCAGTCCGTGGCACGCAGCGCGTGCAGCACCACCGCGGAGTTGATCCTTCTGAGCAGAGAGGGGTCCCCGCCGGTCAGCCGCCCCACGGTCCGTCCTCCCAGCTCGCGCGCGTGTTGGCCGGATCGTACTCGGAGCCGCGCACAGCCGCGAGGGCCGTGCGGCAGCCGAGCGGAACGGGCGCGGCCGGCCGTCCCACGGCAGGCACCGCACAGCCGCCGGGCCGGCCGCACGCCCGGCGGATGTCTGACGCCACGCCACTTGTCAGTGGTGACCGCTTTACTGGACCACATGGACATCGTGAGGTGCCTGTCCGTCATAGACCTTCTGTGTGCCCGGGAGTTCCCCGCGGCGCACGGCAGGACGGAGCACGGTGAGAGCGGCCCCGGGTATCACACGGCGGCTTTACGGACGAGCGGCGGATTCCGGGAGAACGGCGGGAGCGGGCGGGAGGAGGCGGAGGCGCAGTACGAGGCCGACCGGGACGGCCTCGGCGAGCGGCTGGCCGAGCGATGGGGGCCGCCCCAGGTCTTCAGTCTCTACAGCGTGCTCGAACGGACCCTGGACGGCGAGGGCATCGAGGAGCCCTGGGCCGCCCTGAGCGGGCATGTGCCGGACGTCCAGCTGTGGAAGTCGCCCGAGACGGGCAGGTGGGTCGCCCTCGGCGTGTACCGGTGGGACACGGAGCTGCCGCTGCAACTCCTCGCCGTCGTCACGGAGACGGATCCCCCGTGACCCTCCCCGCCGGCGGCGGCGGGCACCCGACACTCCGGGCATCACGTGCGGGTCATGCGGTCGGCAGGTTCCACTTCTGGTTCGCGCCGCCGTTGCAGTCCCAGATCTCCAGGCGCGTGCCGTTGGCCGAACCGCCACCGGTGGCATCCAGGCAGCGGCCGGAGGGCGGGTTGATCAGCGTTCCGGTGGCCGTGTCGTACGCCCACTGCTGCGACCCGCCGCCGTTGCAGTCGTACAACTCCACCTGAGTCCCGTTCGTGGTCGCGCCGCCGGTGACGTCCATGCACTTGCCGTAGATCCGGAGTGTGCCGTCGTTCTGCACGGTCCACTGCTGCGCACTCGTGCCGTTGCAGTCGTACAGCTCGATCGCAGTGCCGTTGGCCGTGCCCATGGCCGTGTCGTCGACGCACTTCCCGGCGATGCCGGTGATCGGGCCGGTCGGACCGGTGGCGAGGGACTGGCCGGTCCAGGAGTTCAGGTTGAACTGCCCCTTGGGGAATTCGATGCGCACCGTGTGGTAGGTGCCCGGGGCGAAGTCGAACGTGCCGGCGTCGACCGTCTGGTAGGTCTGCCAGCCACCGGTGTTGGGCAGGCCGACGGTGGGGCCGGCGACTCCGTCGATCACGAAGCGGAGCTGGGCACCGTTGTTGGGGGTGGCGACGCGGACCTTCAGGTTCTCGCGGCCCTGCATGCCGATCTGCTGCCACTGCAGCCACTCGTTGTCGTCGATGCTGCCGACGTTCCAGCCGCCGCCGGTGTCACCGGTGGCCTGGACGTCAAGATCACCGTCGCGGTAGGTGTTGAAGACGTTGCCCGGCGTCGCGTCGCTGTAGCTGTCCGCGGTCTCCGCCTGGATCTGCACGGTGTCGGGGAACGGGCTGCGCGAGTAGCGGCGCAGGATGTTCAGCATCTGGTTGGGGTAGTCCACATGCCGCTGGTCGTACGTGCCATCGGCCTCCCGTCCGAGCAGGGCATTCTCCTGCCAGTCGGTGAAGCCCTCCACCAGGGTGGTGTCGGCACCGGAGTTGACCGTGTTCTCCATGTCCTGGCTCAGCGTCTGGCCGTGGTTGGGATCGATGACCATGTTCGTCGTGTCCATCACGACGCTGAAGCCGGGGACCGCCGCGCCGAACTTCATCCCGTTGGTGGTGTCGAGGGTGCTGGGGTTGGTCAGGCCGAACCAGCCGTCGGAGCCGTCCTGCTGGACGGTGGGGTCCAGCCGTTTCCAGCTGTCGTCCAGGATGTAGAAGGGGTTGACGCCGAATTCGGACTCCGCGTGCGACCGGCCGTAATTGAGCATATTGGCAAGGTTGCCATTTCCCTGGTTGGTGAAGAAGGGGTCCGTCACGGACCACTCGTAGACCACGGGCCGACCGTTGATCTTGAAAC
This sequence comes from Streptomyces sp. NPDC002513, assembly GCF_053595355.1. Classification (NCBI taxonomy): domain Bacteria; kingdom Bacillati; phylum Actinomycetota; class Actinomycetes; order Kitasatosporales; family Streptomycetaceae; genus Streptomyces; species Streptomyces sp. NPDC002513. The sequence goes on from NZ_JBSFXK010000019.1 coordinate 47,795, forward strand.
GCAGGTTGTCCGGGACGGCCTGGAAATAGGCTCGCTCGTTGTTCTCCCAGAAGTACTGGTAGCCGCCTTCGCCGGTGCCGGCGGCGTCACCGATGTCAAAGGGCGGCGTGCCGCCACCGGTGTGGTGCACCACCTGGTTTTTCCGGTCCGTGAGGGAGGCCGCGGTGTCGTCGAACGCCGCGATCTTGAGTCGGTCTCCCGCGCCCAGCCGATTGATCGCGTCGACCAGGCCGGTCAGGTAGCGCGGGTCGCCCGCCTGGTCGGGTTGCGCACTCCCAGGTGTGAAGCCCCGGATGTCCATCGCCACGTAGTCGACGCCGGCCGTGAGCAGTTCCTCCACGTAGTTGTCCCAGAAACCGGTGGGGTCCGAAAGGGACGCTTTGTACATGGGGATGTTGTAATGGGTGTTGGCGGTGTAATTGTAGTTGCCCGACAGGGTGTTCTGGTCGTACCCGAAGGTGACGCCGAGGGTTCCCGTCCGGCCGGCGGCCCTGCCGGGAAGCACCGTTCCTCCGGTGTCGACCACATCAGGGGTGGCGGCCGAGGCGGTGGTCGCGCCGTTCAGTGTGGCGGTGAGCATGGTCAGGCCTGCTCCCGCCGCCGCGGCGGCGACCATCCAGCTTCTTCTCTTTTTCCTGCTACCTGACATTTTGCGCATCCTTGCCGTTGGTGCCGACAGCCTTTGTACGCCGCCGCAGGCTATGGGCCGCTCGCAACAGGGTCAATCAGTCATTCCCAGGCACCTTCGATGAGTGCCCGAACAGGCAATTTTCATCCCGTCGAGATGCCCGACACGCTTCCCCGCGCTACGCTCCTCCCCCACTTTCGACTTCGCTCGAGCGGGGGACCCTCATGCGCGGGCGGTGGCCCCATCGTCGTATTGGTCAAAAGCCCACATACGTCCAGTTCGAGGGCTTTCGGCCGGCAATCCCGCGGCCCTTCGGGCAGAGGGGCACCCAGAGCCGCTCCCCACGCCATGCCTGCGGCGCCATCGGCACACTGATCAATCCGCCGGTCGGGTCACTGCGCCGCCGGCCGGACCCTGCAGCAAAAACCCCAGCGCCCCGCGCGCCACTCCACTTTCTCGGTAGGGGAACACCAGTGAAACGCACAAAAAGACTTGCCCTGTTGGTCGTACTGGCCTGGCTCGCTGTCTTCCTGACGGTGGACACTGTGCCGGCGCAGGCCGATTCCACGACGTCCGTGACCGTGGACGGAGCCAAAAGCGGCCGGACATTTGACGGTATCGGTGCCATCAGCGGAGGCGGCGGCAATTCGCGCCTGCTGACCGACTATCCGGCGGCTCAGCAGAACCAGATCCTGGATTATCTCTTCAAGCCGGACTACGGCGCCAACCTCCAGATGCTCAAGGTGGAGATAGGCGGTGACGCCAACTCGACCGATGGTTCGGAGCCGTCGATCGAACACAGCAGGGGCACAGTGAACTGCTCCGCCGGCTACGAGTTCTGGCTGATGGAGCAGGCCAAGTCCCGCAACCCCGGCATCAAGCTCTACGGCCTGGCCTGGGCCGCGCCCGGCTGGATCAACGGCGGATTCTGGTCCACCGACACGATCAATTACCTCGTCTCCTGGCTGGGGTGTGCCAAGCAGCACGGTCTGGCCATCGACTACCTCGGCGGATGGAACGAACGCGGATACGACGTCAACTGGTACATCCAGCTGAGTGCCGCCCTGAACGCCGCGGGCTACTCCAGCGTGCAGATCGTGGGTGACGACACGAGCTGGAACGTCGCCGACGACATGGCCACCAACTCCGCCTTCAACGACGCGATCTCAGTCATCGGCTCGCACTACCCCTGCGCCGGTGCCATCGGTGGCAACGCCGAGACCTGCTCCAGCACAGCCAATGCGAAGAACAACGGCAAACCGCTGTGGGCCAGCGAGAACGGCTCGCAGGACATGGACAGCGGAGCGCCCGCGCTGATCCGCTCCATCACCCGCGGCTACATCGACGCGAACCTGACCGCGTACTTCAACTGGCCGCTCATCGCCGCGGTCTACCCCAACCTCCCCTTCCCCACCGTCGGCCTGATGACGGCGAACTCGCCCTGGTCGGGCCAGTACAGCGTGGGTGAGAACGTGTGGGCCACCGCGCAGGTCACCCAGTTCACCCAGCCGGGCTGGAAGTTCATCGACTCCGCCTCCGGCTATCTCGGCGGAGCCGAGAGCAACGGCAGCTACGTGACGCTGAAGTCGCCGAACGGCAGTGACTACACCTCCGTGCTGGAGACCACGACCGCCAACTCCCCGCAGACCGCTGACTTCCACGTCCAGGGCGGCCTGTCGACGGGCACCGTCCACGTGTGGGCGACGGATGTGAACTCCCCCAACGCGGGCGTGAACCTCGTGCACACCCAGGACATCACCCCGTCCGGCGGCTCCTACTCGCTGACCATGCAGCCCGGCTACATCTACACGGTCACCACCACCACCGGCCAGGCCAAGGGCACTGCCACCAGCCCCGCCGCCCACGCCCTGGCGCTGCCGTACTCCGACAACTTCGACGCCGACGCCACGAACACCCAGGCGAAGTACCTCTCCGACATGCAGGGCTCCTTCGAGGTCCAGCCCTGCACGGGCGGCCGGTCGGGCCAGTGCGTCCAGCAGATGGCCCCGGTCAAGCCGATCGAGTGGCAGGGCGACTCCGACGCCTTCTCCCTCCTCGGCGACACGACGTGGTCGGACTACACGGTCAGCACCGATGTCAACCTCCGGCAGGCCGGCACGGTGACCCTGCTCGGGCGGGCCGGTGTCCAGGCGCGTCCGCAGAACCGTCAGACCGCCTACCAACTGCGGCTCAGTGACACGGGGACCTGGTCGATCGCCAAGAACGACCTCGGGGGGTCCCTGATCACCCTGGCCTCGGGCAGCCACGCGTCGCTCGGCCTCAACACCTGGCACACCCTCTCGCTCGGCTTCTCCGGCGACCAGATCACCGCGACCCTGGACGGTGCCGCCCTCGGCACCGTCCACGACAACTCGTACAGCGCCGGGCAGGTCGGCGTCGGGGTGGTCGGCTACCAGACCGACCAGTTCGACAACCTCTCCGTCACCCCCAACGCCGCCGGCGATGTCACCGGCGTCCTGCGGGGCGTGGACTCCGGGCTGTGCGCGGACGTCACCGGCCAGAGCCAGGCCGACGGCACCCCGGTCGAGCTGTGGGACTGCAACGGCGGCAGCAACCAGAGCTGGAGGGCCACCACGTCCAAGCAGCTCATGGTCTACGGCAGCAAGTGCCTCATGCCCAACGGCGGCGGCACCGCCGACGGACTGACCGTCCAGATCACCGGCTGCGACGGCAGCGCCGCCCAGCAGTGGAACGTCAACGCGGACGGCACCGTCGTCAACGTCTCCTCCGGCAAGTGCCTGGACGCGACGGGCCAGGGCACGGTGGACGGCACCCCGCTGGAGATCTGGTCCTGCACCGGCGGCAAGAACCAGCAGTGGCTTCGCGGCGATGTCGACGGCCTGCTCCACGGCCGGCAGTCGGACCGCTGCGTGGACGTTCCCGGGTACAGCCAGACCAACGGCACCCAGCCTACGCTGTACTACTGCAACGGCGGAGCCAACCAGGAGTGGACCTCGACGGCCGCCAACCAGCTGACCGTCTACGGCACCAAATGCCTCCAGCCCGTGGGCGGGGGCACCGCTGACGGCACCCGCGTGGAGATCACCGACTGCACGAACACCGCCGCCCAGCAGTGGAGGGTCATGGGCAACGGCACGGTCATCGGTGTCGCGTCGGGTAAGTGTCTCGACGTGGTCGGCCAGGCCACCGGCGACGGCGCCCCGTTGGACATCTGGACCTGCAACGGCGGCAGCAACCAGAGCTGGTCGCGTACCTGACCCATCGGTGGGGCGGTCGTACGGGGCATACTCCGCACGACCGCCCCACCCCCGTACGGACGCCCCCTGCCGGCTTCGGCACTAGAAACGGTCGCGGGCGGCCCGAGACTCCACCGGGGTGAACCGGGTCAGAGGATCGCTCCCGGGGTGTAGCCGGCGGCCTCGGGGTGCTGCTTCGCGATCTCCTCGACGCGGCCCACCACGGTGGCGACCTGGTCGGCCGCGGCGCCCGTGAAGGACAGCTTGTCCGCCATCAGCGCGTCGAGCTGCGCGCGGTCCAGCGGGATACGCTCGTCGGCGGCCAGCCGGTCCAGCAGCTCGTTGCGCTCGGCGCCCTGCTCGCGCATCGCGAGCGCGCAGGCCACGGCGTTCTCCTTGATGGCCTCGTGGGCCACCTCCCGGCCGACGCCCGCGCGCACCGACGCCATCAGCACCTTGGTCGTGGCGAGGAACGGCAGATAGCGGTCCAGCTCGCGTGAGATGACGGCGGGGAAGGCGCCGAACTCGTCGAGCACCGTCAGGAACGTCTCCAGCAGACCGTCCAGCGCGAAGAACGCGTCCGGCAGTGCGACCCGGCGCACCACCGAGTCGGACACGTCGCCCTCGTTCCACTGGTCGCCCGCCAGCTCGCCGGTCATCGAGGCGTAGCCGCGCAGGACCACCATCAGGCCGTTGACGCGTTCGCAGGAGCGGGTGTTCATCTTGTGCGGCATCGCCGACGAGCCGACCTGACCGGGCTTGAAGCCCTCGGTGACCAGCTCGTGCCCGGCCATCAGCCGGATCGTCCTGGCCAGCGACGACGGCGCGGCGGCGAGCTGCACCAGCGCGGTGACCACCTCGTAGTCGAGTGAGCGCGGGTAGACCTGGCCGACCGAGGTGAAGGCGTGCGAGAAGCCCAGGTGACGGGCGATCCGCCGCTCCAGCTCCGCGAGCTTGGCCGCGTCCCCGCCAAGCAGGTCGAGCATGTCCTGGGCCGTGCCGACGGGGCCCTTGATGCCGCGCAGCGGGTAGCGGCCGAGCAGCTCCTCGACCCGGCCGTAGGCCACGAGCAGTTCGTCGGCGGTGGTCGCGAAGCGCTTGCCGAGGGTGGTGGCCTGCGCGGCCACGTTGTGGGAGCGGCCGGCCATGACCAGCTCGCCGTACTCGGCCGCGAGCTTGCCGAGGCGCGCCAGCACGGCCACCGTGCGGTCGCGCATCAGCTCCAGGGAGAGCCGGAGCTGTAGCTGCTCGACGTTCTCCGTCAGATCGCGGGAGGTCATGCCCTTGTGCACCTGCTCGTGTCCGGCGAGGGCGTTGAACTCCTCGATCCGGGCCTTCACATCGTGCCGGGTGACCTTCTCGCGCTCGCTGATCGAGGCGAGGTCGACCTGGTCGAGCACACGCTCGTAGTCGGCGATCGCCGCGTCCGGCACGTCGACCCCCAGGTCCTTCTGGGCCCGCAGCACGGCGAGCCAGAGCTGTCGCTCCAGCCTCACCTTCTGCTCGGGGGACCAGAGCGTGGCAAGCTCGGCGGAGGCGTAGCGTCCGGCGAGGACATTCGGGATTCGGGGCTTTGCGGGCGCAGCAGTCACGTGTCCCGATTCTACTGGCGCTTAGTGCAAGCCGGCGCCACCGGGCGGTTCGGAGGAAGCCACGAGACCGCCGTCACGCGGGCGCTGAGGCAGGTCCCGGCCGCCCCTGACCAGGTGCCGCCCGACGTGGACCACATCGCCGGGGGCGTACTCCGGCCGGGGACCGAAGTCCGGGAGCCGGCCCCTTGACGTTGATCACCCTGGTGGTCACGCGCGACTCCCCTCGCGGCGGCCCCTACTCCTGGACGGCCGGCCCCTCGTACGGCAGCAGGTCCGGACGCTTGGCCGGGCGGCCGTCGCCCGATGAGCGGCCCGTCAGCCGCCGCCCTATCCACGGCAGCAGATGCTGCCGGGTGAAGCGGACGTCCGCGGCCCGGCGCGCGAGCCAGCCGGGCGGAGCGCTCGGCGGCATCGGCGTACGCCACTCCGTGTCCTCCGGCTCGTATCCGAGCGTCTGCCACACGGCTTCCGCCACCCGGCGGTGTCCCTCGGCCGTCAGATGCAGCCGGTCCACGTCCCACAGGCGCGGATCGGCGAGCGAGGGCGCGCCGTAGAGGTCGACCACCAGCGCGCCGTGCCGCTCGGCGAGTGCGTCGACGCAGGCGAACAGTTCCTCCATACGAGGCCGGAAGCGTTCGAGGACCGGGCCCTGACGGCCTGGGCTGCGCATCAGGACGAGCTGCTTGCACGAGGGGGCGAGCCGCTCCACGGCCTCGGTCAGCAGATCCCGTACCCGGCCCATGTCGTAACGGGGCCGCAGTGTGTCGTTCAGGCCGCCGACCAGAGTGATCACGTCGGGCCGCATCGCCGCGGCGCGGTCGACCTGCTCCTCGACGATCTGGCCGATGAGCTTGCCGCGCACGGCCAGGTTGGCATACCGGAATCCGGGCGTCCGGGCGGCCATCCGGCCCGCGAGGACATCGGCCCAGCCGCGGTACGAGCCGTCGGGAAGCAGGTCCGACATGCCCTCGGTGAAGGAGTCGCCGACCGCGACCAGGCTGGTGTGGGTGGGGTTCGTCTGCATGGCGCCGACGATGGTATCCCGCACCCATACCCGTCGGTCGGTCGGCCCGCTCCCGGCCGCCGTCGTCCGGCGCGGGTCGCCGGCCGCCGGCCACCCCGCTCCGCCGGGCCGCGGTACCCCCGAGCCCCGCTGCGGCGCACCCGAGCCCCCACCGGGGGTGCCCGCCGTGGCACCTGATGCGTCAGGGCCGCCGGCCGAACAACTCCCGCAGGACGTCCTCCATCGTGACCAGGCCCGCCAGGCGGCCGTCCGCGCCCTGGACCGCCGCCAGGTGCGTACGGCTGCCGCGCATCGCCGTGAGCACGTCGTCCAGCGGCGTGCTCTCCCGTACCCGCGCGATGGGCCGCATGTCCTGCAGCCGGAACGGCTCGTCCCGCGGCGACGCGTCCAGTGCGTCCTTGACGTGCAGATAGCCGGCGATCAGCCGCCCCTCGTCGACCACCGGGAACCGCGAGAACCCGGACTCGGCCGACAGCCGCTCCAGCTCCTCCGGAGTGATGCCCACACGCGCGTACCTCACCCGCTCCAGCGGCACCACCACGTCGCGCACCGGCCGCCGGCCCAGTTCCAGGGCGTCGTGCAGCCGCTCCAGGGCGCGGTCGTCGATGAGCCCGGCCTGGCTGGAGTCCGTGACGAGCCGTGCCAGTTCGTCGTCCGAGAAGGTGGCGGTGACCTCGCTCTTCGTCTCCACGCGCAACAGCGTGAGCAGCCCGTTCGCGAACGCGTTCACGGCGAAGATCACCGGCTGCAGGGTCCGGGACAGAGCGACCAGCGGCGGGCCGAGCAGCAGCGCCAGCCGCACCGGCTCGGCGAGTGCGACGTTCTTCGGCACCATCTCGCCGAGCAGCATGTGCAGGTACGTCGCCAGGGCCAGCGCGATCACGAACGACACCGCCCGGCCCGCGCCCGGCGGCACGCCGACCGCGTGGAACACCGGCTCCAGCAGATGCTCGATCGCCGGCTCCGCGACGACACCGAGGACCAGGGTGCACAGGGTGATGCCGAGCTGCGCGGCCGCGAGCAGCGCCGACACATGCTCCAGGCCCCACAGCACACTGCGGGCCCGTCGGTCGCCCGCCTCGGCGTGCGGCTCGATCTGGCTGCGGCGGACGGAGATGAACGCGAACTCGGCGCCCACGAAGAAGGCGTTCACGACGAGCGTCAGCAGACCGATCAGCAATTGGACGAGGGTCATCGCTCCTCCTCCTGCTGTTCGGCGGCCGGCGCGCGCAGGAGCACCCGCGCGGCCCGGCGCCCCGTCGCGTCCACCACGTCGAGGCGCCACCCGGCCACCTCGACGCTGTCCCCCTTGGCCGGTATGCGCCCGATCTCCGTGGCGATCAGCCCGGCGAGCGTCTCGTACGGGCCTTCGGGCACCCGCAGCCCGACCCGTGCGAGCTGGTCGACACGGGCCGAGCCGTCGGCCGAGTACAGCGCGCGGCCGGCGGCGTCCGCACCGGCCGGGGCCAGATCGGGCGTCTCGTGCGGGTCGTGCTCGTCGCGCACCTCGCCGACGACCTCCTCGACGATGTCCTCCAGGGTGGCGACTCCGGCGGTGCCGCCGTACTCGTCGATGACGACGGCCATGGTGTTCTTGCCGGAGAGCCGGTCCAGCAGCCGGTCGACGGTGAGGGACTCCGGGACGAAGAGTGATTCGCGCATCATCTGCGCGACCGAACGGTGCGGCCGCGCCTCGGCGGGCACGGCCACGACGTCCTTGATGTGCGCGATGCCGACGACCGAGTCCAGGTTGCCCCGGTAGACGGGGAAGCGGGACAGGCCCGTCGCGCGCGTCGCGTTCGCCACGTCCTCGCAGGTCGCCTGGACGTCCAGGGCGATCACCTGGACGCGCGGGGTCATCACGTTCTCCGCGGTCAGGTCGGCGAGGTTGAGGGTGCGTACGAACAGCTCGGCGGTGTCCGCCTCCAGGGCGCCCTCCTTGGCGGAGTGCCGGGCGAGCGCCACCAGTTCCTGGGGGCTGCGCGCGGAGGCCAGCTCCTCGGCCGGTTCGAGGCCGAAGCGGCGGACCGTGTGGTTGGCCGTGTTGTTCAGATGCGTGATGAACGGGCGGAACACGAGGCTGAACCAGCGCAGCGGCGTGCCCACCCGCTTGGCCACCGCCAGCGGCGAGGAGATCGCCCAGTTCTTGGGAACCAGTTCGCCGACCACCATCAGGAAGACGGTCGACAGACCCGTGCCGATGACCAGGGCCACGGATGTGGACGTGGAGCGGGACAGGCCCAGCGAGCCGAGCGGGCCCGCGATCAGCCTGGCGATCGACGGTTCGGAGAGCATGCCGACCACCAGATTGGTGACCGTGATGCCGAGCTGGGCGGCGGAGAGCTGGAACGTCAGATTCCGTACGGCCTTCAGGGCGCCCGACGCGCCACGCTCACCGCGTCGTACGGCGAGCTCCAGCTCACTGCGCTCGACGGTGGTGAGCGAGAACTCCGCCGCCACGAATCCACCGCAGGCGAGCGAGAGCAGGATCGCCACCAGCAGCAGGAGTACTTCGGTCATCGGGTCACCTCCGTCCCAGGATCGGCCGGGGACGCGGCGACCGCGCGAGGTCGGGCTCCGGGAGGCTCGCTCTTCTGCTGATGCTCACACTTCTCCATGGTGAGACGGGTTGACCCCGTGAAAGGGCCGGTCATCCCCTCCATGGTAAAGGTTCGGCAAAGTCATGTGGTGCGCGAGGGGTTTCACCCAGCGGCGCCACTGCTCCTCGGGCGCGTACCCGGCGGCCCGCGTCCGGGTGCACCGCGAGCCGGTACGGATGGCAGCGCCGGCCGTCGAATCCTGGCTGGTCACAAACATGTTCCTACAGCGGCTTGACCCAGCGTCGCCAGTGGTCCTCGCGCTGGTAGCCAGTGGCGGCCCACGTGTGGTGTGCCTGTTCGTTGGCTTCCAGGACCATGGCGTCGACCCGTCGCCCGCCCAGGGAGGCGAATCGCTGTTCGGCTGCTTCCAGCAGGGCGGTGGCGATGCCTTGCCGTCGGTGGTCCGGGTGTACGGCCAGTCGGTAGGCGGAGCATCGCCATCCGTCGAAGCCGGCTATGACGGTTCCGGTGAGGACGCCGTCGCGCTCTGCGAGGAGCAGGGCTTCGGGGTCCCGTGTGATGAGTCGGGCCACTCCGTCGTGGTCGTCGCTGATGCTCGTTCCTTCCGCGGCTTCGCTCCAGAACTGCAGCACGGTGTCGATGTCCGAGAGGGTCGCGCGGCGGACGTTGAGATCGCTCATGGGGCGAGCCAAGCAGAGCGCCGGCCTGTCTGGCGAAAGAGTTTCGGTGCCGAGGAATCGAGAGAGGGGCGGGCTTGCTCCCGGGGCGTACACGCCTCGAGCCCGTCGGACGAAATCCTCATGGCCGGCCACGGAGGTCCTCGGGGCGCACCGGCATGAGGCGGTCGCCGACCAGGCCGGAAGTCACGAGGAAGCCCGGTGCCGGTCTGCGCCGGGGCCGGGCTCTTGGGCCGTCCGCCCGGTACGGACGAGGGCGGCCGCGCCGGGCTCGCGTTCAGTGGAGGTCGGCCCGTGCGGAGGTGTCGTCGAGGAAGCCGCCTGACTGGTGCTGCCACAGCTTGGCGTAGGCGCCGTCCGAGGAGAGCAGCTCCTGGTGCGTACCCTGCTCGACGATCCGTCCGCGGTCGAGGACGACGAGCTGGTCCATGGTGGCGACCGTGCTCAGTCGGTGCGCGACCACAAGCGCCGTCCGTCCTTCCATGAGCCGCCACAGCGCCTCCTGGACGAGGATCTCGCTCTCGGAATCCAGGGCGCTGGTCGCCTCGTCGAGCAGCAGGATCGGTGCGTCGCGCAGGATCGCCCTGGCGAGAGCGACCCGCTGGCGCTGTCCGCCGGACAGCTTCACCCCGCGCTCGCCCACCATGGTGTCGAAGCCGTCCGGCAGCGCGTCGGCGAACTCTGTGACGTGCGCCGCCTCGGCCGCGCGGCGGATGTCGGCGTCGGTGGCGTCCGGTCGGGCGAACGCGATGTTCTCCCGCAGGGTGCGGTGGAACATGGCCGGGTCCTGCGGCACGTAGGCGATCAGGCTGCGCAGGTCGGCCTGGCGCAGCATGCTGATGTCCTGACCCCCGATCAGGATCCGGCCGGCGTCGATGTCCGTCATCCGCAGCAGCAGCCGAGTGAGCGTGGTCTTGCCGCCGCCGGACCGGCCGACGAGGCCGATCTTCGCCCCACTGGGCACAGTCAGGTCGAGGTCCTTGAAGAGCTGATGCGCGCCCCCGTGGGCGAAGGTCACCTGCTCGAAACGGACGTCGGCGGCCCGGGACAGCAGTGGCTCCGGCGACACCGGGTCGAGCACCGTCGGCGGCGTCAGCAGCAGTTCGGTGAACTGCGCCGCCTCCGTCATCGAACTCTCCAGGCGGCGGTAGATCTGGTTGAACTCGAACATGATCCGCGTCGCGTTGGTGTAGTACGTGAAGGTGACAACGACCGCCTCCACGCCGTGCCTGCCCCCGCCGAGTGCGACCGCGAGCAGCAGGCCCAGCGCGTTGGTCAGCACGGACATCGGCGCGACCAGTGTGTCGATGCGCAGGTTGCCGTAGTCCCACGACCGCAGCGTGAGCCGCCTCGATGTCGCGACGCGGGACCGATGCTCGGCGGCCTCGCGGTCCTCGGCGGCGAACGCCCGGACCGTGTCCATGTTCATCAGGCTGTCGGCGACGTGGCCCGACACCCGAGCGATCGCCTCCTCGCGCTGGTCAACGAGCGCCTGGCGGCGACGGATCAGGGGCGTCACGCACAGCGCCGTCAGTGCGATCATCGCCAGGAGTCCGACAACGAGCAGCGGTTCGTAGCGCCACAGCACCACCGACCCGAACATCAGCGGCACGAAGCTGCCCACCACCGAGAACGTGAGCGTGCCGACGAACTCCTCGAAGCGGGAAGCGAAGCTCAGCACCCGCTTGGTCAGCGACCCGGCGAAGTTGTCGTGGAAGAACGCGGCGTCCTTGGCGAACAGCTCGTCCATGCCGATCACGTACAGTTGCTCGATGCCATGGGCGTCAAGGCGGTTCAAGCAGTGCAGGCCGACGCGCCACAGCGTCTCCGCGAGCAGCAGGACGCCGGCGAAGCCGAGGACGTAGGGCAGCGTCGAGCCGATGGTGATACCGCTGTCGCCGGCGATTCGGCCCACGAGCTTCGCGATGACCAGGGGCGCGATGTAGTTGATGCCGATGTTGCCCAGCGCCGGCAGGAGCATCGCGGGCAGCGTCAGGCGCCGGAGCCGGGCTAACTCGCGTCCGTAATAACGGAGTGCGAGACGCACCGAGCCCCTGCCCGGCGGAACCTCGCGCGCTTCAGGTGATCCCATCCCAGCCCTCTGTTGTCGTGTGGCACTGTGCGACGGAGCCCCCGTGCAGCTCGCGGCGGCGCCGATGTGCGAGTACGGGCAGGCGGGGAATTGCAGTGTCCCGTGACGGCGCGCGCGGAGTCCAAGCGTTTTCCCAGCCGGCCGCACTCCCCGCCGGCGCGGACGACACGTTCGTCGTTCCGTCTGACGAATCGAGGGTAAGGTCGTTTTTTTGCAACTCTCCATCGCAGTCTTGCGCTGATCATTCTTTCTGTGGATGCTCTTTTGTCATGCGCATACAGGACATGCGATTACGCGGAAGCGGACCGGCAGGGCAGGCACGAGCCAGCCGGGGGCCACGGAACGGCATGACGGCGGGGGCGGCGGCCGTCGTCGGCTGCCGATGCCACCGGACCGCTGTACGCGGCGCCTACCGTCCCCGCATCCGGAAGGCCCTGGAATGCTGACCCCTGTCTGGCAGGTCGAACCCGAAAGCGACGAGCCGCTCGTCGTGCACGTGAACTCCACGGCCACCGGCGGAGGAGTCTCCGAACTGCTGGGCGGACTGGTACGCCACCAGCGTGCCGGGTGGGCCGTGATCGACGGGACCGCCGAGTTCTACGCGATGACCAAGTACCTGCACCATCTGCTGCACGGGCAAGGCGATCCCGGCCGGCTCGACGATCCGGCGCTCCTGCACATCTACCGGAGCACGCTCGCCCAGCAGACCGACTGGTTCACCCGACGCGTCACGGCGGGGGACGTCGTCGTCCTGCACGACCCGCAGACCCTCGGTCTGGCGCCGGCCGTCAGAGCCACGGGCGCGCGGGTGATCTGGCACTGCCACATCGGTGCCGACATCGCGCCGGAACGGGGACCCGGCGCGGTGTGGCGGGCGTTCGAGGCCGAACTCGCCGCCGTGGACACGGTGGTCACCACCCTGCCCGCGTTCGCTCCTCCGAACCCGCGCAAGCTGGCCGTGATCCCGCCGGCGATCGACCTGGCGGCGGCGAAGAACCGGGAACTCGGGCACGACGAGGTGGCTGAGACGCTGGCGGGCATCGGCCTCACCACCGATCGTTCCTCGTCCGGTGTGACGGTCGTGCAGGAACAGCCGTTGCCGGACGACGCACGTGTCGTGCTGCAGGTGTCGCGGTGGGACCGGCTGAAGGACATGCCCGGTGTGGTGCGCTGCGTCGTCGGCCTGCCCGAGGACGTGCACCTCGTGCTGGCGGGAACCGACCCCACGGAGGTCACCGATGATCCGGAGGGCGCCGCCGTCCTCGCGGAGGTGCACGAGGTGCTCACCGGGCTGTCGGACACGGACCGTGCACGCGTGCACCTGGTGAACATCTCGCTCGAGCGGCCCGAACGCAACGCCCTCGTGGTGAACGCCCTGCAGCGCCGGGCGGACGTGGTTCTGCAGAAGAGCCTGCAGGAGGGCTTCGGGCTCACCGTGACGGAGGCCATGGCCAAGAGCCGAGCGGTCGTCGCGTCGAAGGTCGGTGGTCTGTGTCTGCAGATCACGGACGGTCACGATGGGCTGCTCGTCGATCCGACCGACCACACCGCTGTACGCGCCGCGCTGCGCAGGCTGCTCGACGATCCGACGCTGCGTCGCGAACTCGGCGAGCGAGCCCGGACCGCGGCGCTGGAGCGCTACTCGATGCAACGCCTCGCCGAGGACTACCGGAAGATCATCACGCGGAGCGAGTAGAGACGGGAAGATGCCGGAGAGCCGTGTGCCGACCCCCCTCGCCGCCGCTGCGCTGCTGTTCGACATGGACGGAACGCTCGTCGACTCGACGGCGGTCATCGAGCGTACGTGGCGTTCGTTCGCCGACCGGCACGGGCTGGACGCGGAGCGGATCCTGGCGGTCTCGCACGGGCGCCGCACGCAGGAGACCGTCGCTGAGTTCGTGCCGCCCGGCGTCGACATCGCCGTCGAGGCCCGGCGCCTGGTCGAGGGGGAGGTCCTCGGCACCGCGAGCCGCTCTCGCGCGGGACACCGGCGGGGAACTCCTTCCGTCGCCGGGCGGCGTCACCGGGGACGCTCTCACTCGTGCGCGATCGCCGCCAGCACGTTCATGCGCGAGGCACGCAGCGCGGGCAGCAGCGCGGCCACCACGCCCACCACCGCCGAGCCCACCACCACGGCCACGATGGTGCCCCACGGGATCGCCAGCGCCTTCATCCCCTGCAACGCCAGCACCCGATGGAGGCACAGACCCCACACCAGCCCCAGGGCCAGCCCGAGGACGGCCCCGAACACGGCGATCACCACGGACTCCAGCCGGATCATCCGGCGCAGCTGCCGCCGGGCGAGCCCGATCGCACGCAGCAGGCCGATCTCCCGGGTGCGCTCGACGACCGACAGGGCCAGGGTGTTGACCACCCCGAGCACCGCGATGACGATCGCCAGGCCGAGCAGCGCGTAGACCAGATAGAGCAGCACCGCGATCTGGTCGTGCACCAGCTTCTTGTAGTCGGCCTGGTCCCGGACCTGCACCTGGGGGTACGGGGCGAGCGTCTGCTCCAGACGGGCGCGGAGCCGGTCCTTGGACGTGCCCGGCTCGGCGTTCACATACAGCGCGGAGTCCTGTGCACCCGGCACGTACTTCTGGAGCGTGGACAGCCCGAGGAACAGTCCGCCCTCGGTGCCGAACCCGTCCGAGGTGCCCTGGTCGGTGAGCGCGCCGACCCTGAGGCCCGTGCCGCGTCCGTCCGGGAACCGGACGGGAAGCGTGCTGCCGACGTGGACGCCGTGGTCCTTCGCGAACGTCGCGTCCATGGCGAGGGCGCCGGGCGCGAGCGCGGTGGCCGTGTCCCCTCGGACGTAGTTGATGTGCGCCACGGCGTCGAGCCGGGGGTCATAGCCCCCGGCGGTCGTCTCGACGTGCCTGCCGTCCGGCAGCCGCAGGGCGACGGGCGCGAACCGCTGGCGCACGACGAGCCCCGCGCCGTCCGTCGCCCTGACCCGGTCGGTGATCTCGTTCGAGAAGGGCTGGAAGTTGCTGTTCTGCACCACGAAGTCGGCGCCCAGCGTCTTGTCGATCTGCTGGTCGAACGACCTGGACATGGAGGTGCTCGCCACCGACATCCCGACGACCAGGGCGATCCCGACCATCAGGGCGGAGGCGGTGGCACCGGTGCGGCGCGGGTTGCGCAGGGCGTTGCGCTGGCTCATCCGCCCGACGGCGCCGAACAGGGCGGGGAAGGCGGCACCCAGCACCCGGATCACGGGACGCACCAGCAGAGGGCCCGCGATCACCGTGGCGACGAGCGTGAGGACCACACCGACCCCGAGCAGTGAGGCGGCCGGCGCGGTCTGCGTCGCCCGTACGCAGCCCGCCAGCGCGGCCACGCCGAGCGCCCCGACGATCGCACCCGCCACCGCGCGGATCGTCAGGGGCCGGCCCACGCCGGCGACCTCGGCGTCCGCGAGGGCGGCCATGGGGGAGACGGCGGCCGCGCGCCGGGCCGGGAGGTACGCGGCGACGAAGGTGACGCCGACCCCCACGACATACGCGGCGACGGGGGTTCCCCAGCCGATCACCATCTCGGTGGACTTCAGGTTCATGCCGAACGCGCTCATCAGCCGGATCAGTCCGGCCGCCAGTCCGATCCCGGCGGCCAGTCCCAGCGTCGCGGAGACCAGGCCGAGCAGCAGGGCCTCCGTCAGCACGGACCGGCGCACCTGCCGCCGGTCGGCGCCCAGGGCGCGCAGCAGGCCGAGTTCGCGGGTGCGCTGGGCGATGAGCATCGAGAACGTGTTGACGATGAGGAACACGCCGACGAGTACGGCGATGCCGGCGAACCCCAGCATCACGTACTTGATCACGTCGAGGAACGCGCCGAGCTCGTCGGTGCTGGACCTGGCCTGCTCACCCGCGGTCTTCAGGTCGTAGGACGCGGAGCCGCCGGACGGGCCGTGGAGTACCGCGGCGATCCGCTGCTTGAGCCGCGCGTCGGACAGGCCCGGGGCCGCGTCGACCGAGATGGCGGTGGCCGTGCCGGGCCGGCCGAGCAGCCGGGTCTGGGCGGTCGGGGTGTCCAGGAAGACCAGGGCGGCGCCCGGGTTGGTGGTCGTGAAGGTGGCGATCCCGACCACCCGCACGGTGAACGAGCCGGGCTGCGCGAGCACCCTCAAGCGGTCGCCGATCCGCACCTGCTTGTGCCGGGCCGTGTCCGCGTCGAGCAGCGCCTCACCGGGGCCCCGCGGGGCGTGCCCCGACGCCAGCCTCACCGGGCTGCGGTCGGTGACGTACCAGTTCTTCGCGAGGGTGGGCGCGCCGGTGGTCGGGCCCACGGGTTCGTTTCGGTGGTCGACGACCGTGATGTTCCGGACGACGACGTCCACATGTGCCGCCCGCACCCCGTCGACCCGGGCGATCCGCTCGGCCAGCGCGGCGGGCAGGGTCGCGGTCACCCCGCTCGGGAGCGGCGAGGTCAGGTCCTCCTTGGGGCTCACGGTCACATCGGCCGCCGTGGAGGCGAACAACCGGTCGAAGGTGCGGGTGACCGTGTCCGAGAAGATCAGGCTGCCCGCGACGAACGCCACGGACAGCACGACGGCCAGGGCCGAGAGCGCGAGCCGTCCCTTGTGTGCCAGGAAACTGCGCAGCGTCGCCTTCAGCACGGTCGCCTCAGTCCTCGCGGCGGGCCGCGTCGTCCACGCCCGCCCGGACCTGGCCGGGGGCGGGCTTCTGGTGGTGGCCCCCGGCGAAGTGGCGCATGCGTTCCAGTACCGCCTGTGCCGTGGGCCGCTCCATCTCGTCCACGATCCGCCCGTCGGCCAGGAACAGCACCAGGTCGGAGTGGGCCGCCGCGCCCGGATCGTGGGTGACCATGACGACGGTCTGCCCCAGCTCGTCGACCGCCTCGCGCAGAAAGCCCAGCACTTCCAGCCCTGCCCGGGAGTCGAGGTTGCCCGTCGGCTCGTCCGCGAAGATCAGCTCGGGTCGGGAGGCGAGCGCGCGGGCGCACGCGACGCGCTGCTGCTGCCCGCCGGAGAGCTGCGACGGCCGGTGTGTCAGCCGGTCGCGCAGCCCGAGGGTGTCGATCACCTGGTCCAGCCACTTCCGGTCGGGCTGCCGGCCCGCGATGTCCATGGGCAGGGTGATGTTCTCGGCCGCGTCCAGCGTGGGGACCAGATTGAACGACTGGAACATGAAGCCGATCCGGTCCCGGCGCAGCCTGGTCAGCTCGCGGTCCTTCAACCCCGTGATCTCGGTGTCGCCGAGCCACACCTGCCCGGCCGATACGGTGTCGAGTCCCGCCAGACAGTGCATGAGGGTCGACTTCCCGGAGCCTGAGGGGCCCATGACCGCGGTGAAACGGCCGCGTGCGATGTCCACGTCGACCGCGTCGAGGGCGAGCACCGTCGTCTCGCCCGAGCCGTACGCCTTCGTCAGCCCCCGGGCGCGGGCGGCGATGCCGTCCGCCTCCGCGCGGCCCGGGGAGTGCTCCGCAGCAGCAGTGGACAAGGCCGCCTCCTCGGTCGTGGACGTTCCGGCTCCTTCGCCCGTCCTGTCCCGGACGAGCGTAATGTGATGCGCGGCACACCCGGTATCCCCTGAGTCCAGGCCCGCCTCTCGCGCGGGCCGTGACCGAGCCGGCCCGCAGGTCGTGGCCGGGACACCGGCAGGTTCTGCCCGGGACACCGGCAGGCAGGTTTCGCCCGCACCGCGGCGAGGGGGCGCCCGCTCCGCACCGCGTCGGTTCGCGCGCCCTTGCGGACGCTAGCACCGTGGCGCTAGCGTCGAAGCATGGCGAAGACCCAGCTGAATGTGCGGGTGGACGAGGACACCGCCCGCGCCGCCCGCGAGCGTGCCCTGGAGCGCGGTATGAGTGTCAATCGCTACATCGAGGAACTGGTCCGGCAGGACACGGGCGAGGTCGGCCACACCTTCGTCGAGGCCGCCGCCGACTTCATGAAGCAGTACGAGTCCGTCTTCGCCGAGGAGTTCGGGTCCGCCCCCGAGGACCGGGCCGGGGGCACCCGGCAGGGCCGGAGCGAAGGTCGTCACTGAGCCGTTGAGCCACCTCAGAATCGACCTCGCCTGGCTGCTGATGGTCGCCGAACAGAAGACACCCGGGGATCCCCAGGTCACCGACTGGGGAGCGCTGGTCGCCGCGGTCAGCCGGCACGAGGCGGAGATATTCGGCGTCCCGGTCTACGACACCCCGCACGCCCGCGCCGCCGCCCTGCTCCAACTCCTGCTGCACGTACCGGCGCTGGAGCGCTCCAACGCGCTGTTCGCCTCCGCGGTCGCCTACGCCTACCTCGTCGCCAGCGGCGTCAAGGTCGTCACCTCGGCGGAGCAGGTGCGCGACCTGGCCCGGTTGGTCAAGAGCGGTGCGGCCTCGGTGGACGACATCGCCCAAGAGCTGCGGCAGTGGAGCCTGTGACTCCTGCCCGCGCCCGGGCTGCCAGGCGGTGCCCGGCACGCAGTACGACGGAGGCGGCCGCGGCCCCTTCTCCGGCGTCGGCGTCCGCCGGCAGGGGCCCCGTCCGAACCCGCGGCGTGCCGGGCCCGGACCGGCGCGGGTCTTCGCGGCGGCGCTGATCCGGTCAGGGAGCGTGCGACGAGGTGAACGCCTCCGGGTCCCACGTCCCGCCGAGCACCGGCGCCAGCCAGCCGGACGCCCTGGCGCGGAAGTCCCCGGGCGCGTACCCACCGGCCCCCGCGGGCAGCGCCCCGAGCAGCGGCGCCCGTGTCACCCCCGGAAGGTCCGCGAGATTGCAGCGCGACGCGAGATCCGCCGCCTCGGGCCAGCTTCCGATGACCACACCCGTCACCTCGAGCCCCCGGCGCCGTACCTCCCGCGTCGTCAGCTCGGTGGCGTTGAGCGTGCCGAGGCCGGCCGTCGCGACCACCAGCACCGGTGCCGCCAGCAGCCGGGCCGCGTCGGCCAGGGTGCCGCCCTCGTCGTCGAACCGTACGAGCAGCCCGCCCGCCCCCTCGACGAGCACGAGGTCGTGCTCGACGGCCAGCTTGGCGGCCGCCTCCGCCACCTCACGCGGCCGCACCGGTGGCAGACCGGCCCGCCGGGCCGCCGTCGCGGGCGCCAACGGGTCGGGGTAGCGGGCGAGTTCGCGCACCGTCCAGGCGCCCGAGAGCCGGGCCACCTCGTCGGCGTCCCCGTGTTCACCCGGTCCCACGCCCGTCTGCGCGGGCTTGAGCACCGCCACGGACCGGCCCGCCGCGACCGCCACCGCCGCGACGGCCGCGGTCGTGACCGTCTTCCCGACCTCCGTGCCGGTCCCCGTGACCACCACTACCGACATGTCAGCCCTCCTGTGCCGCCGCGCACACCGCGCGCGCGATCCGTGCCACGTCCGCATCCCCCGTCACATACGGCGGCATCGTGTAGACGAGGTCGCGGAAGGGCCGCAGCCACACCCCCTCGCGCACCGCGGCCCGGGTCGCCGCCGTCATGTCCACCTCGTGGTCGAGCTGGACGACGCCGATGGCGCCCAGCACCCGCACGTCGCGCACTCCGGGCAGGTCCCGCGCGGGAGCGAGCCCCTGCGTCAGGCCCGTCTCGATCCGCTCGACCTCCGTCCGCCAGTCCTGGCCGAGCAGCAGGCCGACCGAGGCGCAGGCGACAGCCGCCGCCAGCGGATTGCCCATGAAGGTGGGTCCGTGTGCGAGCACGGGCACCTCGCCCCGGGAGATCCCCTCCGCCACGCGCGGGGTGCACAGCGTCGCCGCCATGGTGAGGTAACCGCCGGTCAGCGCCTTGCCGACGCACATCACATCGGGGGTCACCGCCGCGTGGTCGGCGGCGAACAGCGCGCCCGTGCGCCCGAACCCCGTGGCGATCTCGTCGAACACGAGCAGGACATCGTGCGCGTCGCACGCCTCGCGCAGCACCCGCAGATACGCGGGGGAGTGGAACCGCATCCCGCCCGCGCCCTGCACCACCGGCTCGACGATCACCGCGGCCAGCTCGTCCGCGTGGCGCCCGATCGTCTCGCGCACCAGGTCGGCGTACGACTCCTCGTAGGCGGCCGGCGGCGCCTCGGCGAACACCTGCCGGGGCAGGACGCCTCGCCACAGTTCGTGCATGCCGCCCTCGGGGTCGCACACGGACATCGGGTGCCAGGTGTCGCCGTGATAGCCGCCGCGCCAGGTCAGCAGCCGCTGCTTGGCGGGACGGCCGAGCGAACGCCAGTACTGCAGGCACATCTTGATCGCGACCTCGACCGAGACCGAGCCCGAGTCGGCGAGGAACACATGCTCCAGACCGTCCGGCGACATGTCGACAAGGAGCTTCGCCAGCCGGACGGCGGGCTCGTGGGTGAGTCCGCCGAACATCACATGGCTCATGCGCCCGAGCTGTTCGCGCGCGGCCTCGTTGAGCACGGGGTGGTTGTAGCCGTGGATCGCCGACCACCAGGACGACATGCCGTCGACGAGTTCGCCGGAGCCGTCGGCCAGCCGCAGCCGCACCCCGCTCGCCGAGTCCACGACGAGCGGCTCCTGCCGGCCCGGCATGGGGCCGTACGGATGCCAGACGTGCTGCCGGTCGAGCGCCAGCAGCTCGGCCACGGACAGCTCAGGCATTGGGCGCGAGATCCGTTCCGGCGCCCCGGCGGCGCACGGCGACCAGGTCCGTACGGGGCTCGCCGAGGTGCGGCACGGAAGCGGAGCCACAGACACCGCCACCGTCGTGGGACCCGCACCCGCCACCGTCAGGGGACCCGCACCCGGCGTCCCCCCGCGCCCCGGGGCCGCCCGCCCCCCGGTGCTCGGGCAGCGTCACCTGGTCCGTGCCCTCCACCTCGAACCCGGCATCGGCGATCATCTCCAGGTCGGCCCTGCCCGCCTGGCCCTCGCTGGTCAGATAGTCCCCGAGGAAGAGGGAGTTGGCCAGATGCAGGGCCAGCGGCTGCATCGAACGGAGGTGGACCTCGCGTCCGCCCGCGATGCGCACCTCCACGTCCGGGCACACGAACCGGACCATGGCGAGGATGCGCAGACACCGCTGCGGTGTCAGGTTCCACTCCTTCGCGAGCGGAGTGCCCTCGAACGGGATCAGGAAGTTCACCGGAACGGAGTCGGGGTCCAGCTCCCGCAGCGAGAAGACGACGTCCACCAGGTCCTCGTCGCTCTCGCCCATGCCCGCGATCAGTCCGGAGCAGGCCGACAGCCCGGCGGCGTGCGCCTTGCGCACCGTGTCCACCCGGTCGGCGTAGGTGTGGGTGGTGGTGATGTCCCCGTAGGTCGCCTCGGAGGTGTTGAGGTTGTGGTTGTAGGCGTCGGCGCCCGCCGCCCGCAGGCGCTCCGCCTGGCCGTCGGAGAGCAGACCGAGGCAGGCGCACACCTCGACGCCCTCGTTCTGCTGCTTGATGGTCCTGATGGTGTCGGAGACGCGGTCCACGTCCCGGTCGGTGGGCCCGCGACCGCTCGCCACCAGGCAGACCCGCTTGGCGCCGCCCGCGACGCCGGCCGCCGCGGCCTGCGAGGCCTCGTCCGCCTTGAGCCACGTGTACTTCAGGATGCCGGCCTTCGAACCGAGCCGCTGGGAACAGTAGGAACAGTCCTCGGGGCACAGGCCGGACTTCAGGTTGACGAGATAGTTGAGTTTCACCCGTCGGCCGAACCAGTGCCGGCGCACCTTGCCGGCCGCGGCCACCACATCGAGCACGTCGTCGTCGGAAGTGGCGAGGACGGCCAGGGCCTCCTCGCGGGTCGGCACCTCGCGCCGCAGCCCCTTGTCCACCAGCGTGTTCAGCAGGTCCATGAGAGCCGATCCTGTCCTACGGGACCGTCCCGGGCCAAGGAGGGACCGCACAACAGAAACCGCTCGAGGTGTGGGTATTGCCACACCCTGGGCGGCTGGTCGTCCCGCTAATGTCTGTGCACTGCCTACAAATGCCCGGCTCCACATGCCCGGAGGGATCATGGCGTTCGGCTGGATCGACGAACAGGCGCGGACGCGCCGCCGCGCCGGACTCGTCCGCACGCTGCGCCCCCGGTCCGCCGACTCCCCGCTCCTCGACCTGGCCGGCAACGACTACCTGGGCCTGTCCCGCCATCCGGAGATCACCGAGGGCGCCGCGGCGGCGGCCCGGCTGTGGGGCGGCGGCTCGACCGGTTCCCGGCTCGTCACCGGAACGACGGAACTCCACGGCGAACTGGAGCGCGAGCTCGCCGAATTCTGCGGCTTCGAGGCGGCGCTCGTCTTCTCCTCCGGGTACGCGGCCAACCTCGCGGCGGTCACCGCGCTCGCGCCGCACGGCTCCCTCATCGTCTCCGACGCGGGCAACCACGCCTCGCTCATCGACGGCTGCCGGCTCGCCCGCGGCACCACCGAGGTCGTCGCGCACGCCGACCCCCAGGCGGTACGCAAGGTGCTCGGCCCCCACCGAGGGCCCGCCGTCGTGGTCTGCGACACGGTGTTCTCGGTGGACGGCGACGCGGCCCCGCTGGCCGGCCTGGCGCAGGCGGCGAGGGAGTTCGACGCCGGACTGATCGTCGACGACGCGCACGGCCTCGGCCTGCTCGGAGTCGGCGGCCGGGGCGCTCCGCACGCGGCCGGCCTCGCGGGCGCGCCGGACGTGGTGGCCACGGTGACGCTGTCGAAGTCGCTGGGCAGCCAGGGCGGGGCGGTCCTAGGGCCGGCGCGGGTGATCGACCATCTGGTCAACGCGGCGCGGACGTTCATCTTCGACACCGGGCTCGCCCCGGCGGCGGTGGGCGCGGCACTCGCGGCGCTGCGTCTGCTGCGCCGCGAGCCGGAGCGTGCCGAGCGGGCCCGCACGGTGGCGAGGACCCTGCACGCCCGCCTCACGGCCGAGGGCCATGAGGCGGTGCGCCCGGACGCCGCCGTGGTCTCCGTGCGGGCACCCTCTCCCGAACGGGCGGTGCGGTGGGCCGCGGACTGCCGGGCGGCGGGAGTCGCCGTCGGCTGCTTCCGTCCGCCGTCGGTGCCCGACGGCATCTCACGGCTGCGGCTGACCGCCCGTGCGGATCTCACCGACGGGCAGATCGAGCACGCCGTGCGCGTGATCGGCGAGACGCGGCCGTGAGTCGGCGGGACGGCCGTGCCTCGCTTGTCGTACGCAGAGGCGGATACGGAACCGTGAGGGGAGTACTCCGTGGGAGACGTGCTGCCGAAATCGACTCGAAATTGGCCCAATAGAGCCCGATTCGGGCGGAAATGATCAGCTCAGCCCCGTCAGGAACTCCTTCCAGGCGTCGGGGGTGAAGAGCAGGGCCGGGCCGGTCACGTTCTTGGAGTCGCGCACGGCCACCCGTCCCCGCCAGGGGTCGGCGTGTGGACGGGCGGTCTCGACGCAGTTGTTCATTCCCGTGCTGCGGCTGCTGCGCCGCCACTGTGCGCCGTGGAGGGAAATGCTGACGGGGATGTGCCGAGGCGGTGCTGACATGGTGCCTCCTTACGCGTCGCCGGCCAACGCGGCGATGTAATCCAACGAGTCCTCGGGTGAAAGGGCGTGGATCCGAAGGGACTCGAAGGCCTCGGAGTAGGCCTGGAGGTCTTCTTTCCGCTCGAGGTAGAGGCTACTCGTCAAGTGGTCGAGAACGACCACATCCAGATCAGATCTGCTCGGAAATGAGAAGATAACGAAAGGTCCGGTGACGCCGATGTGCGCCCCGGCGGTGAACGGCAGCACCTGCAACCGCACATGGGGCAGCCGGGCCTCGTCCAGCAGCCGCTTGAGCTGCCGCGTCATGGTCGCCGGGCCACCGATCTCCCGGCGCAGCACGCCCTCGTCCAGGACGGCGCTCAGCCGCAGCGGCGGATTCGCGCGCAGCACCTCCTGACGGGCCAGCCGCACCTCCACCAGGGCGTCCAGCGCGGCGTCCCCCAGGGTGCCCACGGCGGCCTGGGTGACCGCCCGGGCGTACTCCGGGGTCTGGAGCAGCCCCGGCACCACCGAGGTCTCCAGCGTGAGCATCCCGCACGCCTGCGACTCCAGGCTGATGAAGTCGCGGTAGGCCGGCGGCAGCACCCCGCGGTAGGCGTGCCACCAGTTCTGCCGGCCGTCTCCGTCCTCCGAGCCCGCCAGCACCAGCAGCAGTTCCCGCAGTTCGGGATCCTCGACGCGGTACGTGTCCAGCAGCAGCCGTACGTCCCCCGGCTTGACCCCGCTGGATCCCGTCTCGATCCGGCTCACCTTCGACTGGTGCCAGCCGACCTGGGCGGCTGCCTGGCCGCTCGTGAGGCCGGCCCGGGCGCGCAGGCCGCGCAATTCGGCGCCGAGTTTGCGGCGGCGCACCGCTGGTCCGTACTGCATGGCCGACTCCCTCCGCACGGCGTGACGCTGGGTGAGGGTAAAGAGTGACCCCGGGGACCGCTTGAATACGGTCGGTCGTCGGAGAGTTCACCGCTTCGGGCGACAGATATATGCATATCTCGGGGGATGGCACCCGGGCGAGCCCTGGTGATGGCAGTCTGGCGCGCAGCACCAAGTCCGGGACCGTTCTCGAACCAGACCGCTCCGTGTCGGACTCCGGTCCCGTGGGAAAGGGACGACGTCGCCATGGCAGACCACCAGGAAGCATCCGTCACTCTGCCGAGCGATCCCGCCTCGGTCTCCGCCGCCCGAACATATGTCTCGGACGTCCTCGTCGAATGGGGCCTGCCGAGCGATGCCGAAGTCGCCGACACCGTCCGCCTGATCGTGTCCGAACTGACGACCAACGCCGTGCAGCACACCTACGGGCAGTCACCGACGTTCACGGTCGACATCGCGCTGGTGCGGGAGGAGCTACTGCGCATCGGCGTCACGGACAGCCATCCGCGCTTTCCCAAGCGGCTGCCCGCCGCCGTCCAGCAGGACAACGGCCGCGGCATGGTGATCGTCCGCTGGCTGACCGCCGAGTACGGTGGGACGCTCACCGTGCGGCCCACCCGGGAGGGCGGCAAGACCGTCGCGATCGAACTGCCGTGGACCGTCCCGGTGCGGTCGGTCTCGGCGGCGCGACAGCCGGAGTCCTGAATCGGCGGGAGGCCGGATGTCCGTCAAGGGCAGGGCATACGGCGCGGGGTGCCCGGCTCCAGCAGCCGTACCCCGAAGAGATGCTCAAGGCTCGTCCAGGATATTCCAGGTACCTGCTGAAGGCGCGCGGACGGCAGGCCGGTCCGCCGGCCGCGGACCGCGTGGCTCCTGGAGGCGGTCACCGGGGGCGCTCTGGCGGTTCTCGGTCTTCTGCTTCTCCCCGAGCCGCTCGTGACCTGACGACCGTGCGCAGCACCAGCATCGGCAGGACGCGCCACAGGCCCGCGCACACCAGGAGCGTCGCCGAGCCGGCGGCGATGCCCGCGGTGCGGCTGAGCGACACGTCGACCACCAGCAGCACCGAGCCGGTGAAGGCGAGGGCCAGCACCACCATCCCGGTCGCGGCGAGCCGGGAGGAGATCCGCACGATGACGGGCTTGGCGTTCTGGTGGAAGAGCGTCCGGTGCAGTGCGGCCGGCGCGGTGAACAGGGCGGCGGCCAGCATCGACAGCAGCAGGGTCGTGACGTACGTGACGCGCTGGGCCGTGTCGAGGGACGGGAAGCGCTGGGTGAACGCGAGGGTCAGCAGGAACGCGAAGAGGATCTGCACCCCGGTCTGGGTGACGCGCAGTTCCTGCAGCAGCTCGGCGAAGTTGCGGTCGGCGCGCTCCAGCGGCGTCTCGTCCCGTGCCTCGCGGGGTGATCGGTCGGCCATGGTGAACGAGTAACCGCTGCGACGCTCCTCATGCCCGCACGGGCTCGCGGGCCGTAGCCGCCCCCTACGGGGACGGGTGCGGCCGCGGGGTGACGGCGCGCCCGTGCCGTCACCCCGCCCCACGGGTCAGCTGACCCGGCCGTACCAGACGCTCTTGGTCCAGATCTTCTCGAGCCGCACGACGGACCCGGTCTTCGGGGAGTGCCAGATCTTTCCCTTCCCGGCGTAGATGCCGACGTGGTAGACGTTCCGGCCCGAGTGGAAGAACACCAGGTCGCCGGCCTTGCGCTGGGAGGCGGAGATGTGGTGCGTCTTGTTGTACTGCCCCGCGGCCGTGCGGGGCAGGGTCTTGCCCGCCTTCTGGTAGGCGTAGAGCGTGAGCCCGGAGCAGTCGAAGCGGCGCGGTCCGGCGGCCCCCCACTTGTAGGGAGCGCCCTTCTTGGACGCCGCGACCTGGAGTGCCTTCGTCGCCGGTGTCGCGGCTGCCGCGTCGGTGGCGATGCCGGGAACCGCGATGCTGCCGCCTACGGCGGCGATGGTGAGGGCCGAGGCGGCGCCGGCCCGGGTCAGCAGCGACGGGACACGATTGAGCGCAGTCATGCGCAACCCTTCGTCAGCCGCCTGTGAAGGATGACCTGTCGGATTCGGGCTGGCGAAGTAGCCCGGCCGCGTGCGCGGCTTCACCCCAAGGACCGCCCGGATCTCTCCGGCGGCCCACCTTGCTGGGTCCTCCACTCCTGCCGATCCACTTCTGTCGACCGGTCATCCGGGCGGCGGCAGGATTCGGCGTCCGCCCGGACCGCCCCGCCGCGGTGGCGGGGGCTTGTCGTCAGTCAGGGATCTTCACCCAGGGATGTCGGTAAATCACAATGGAATCGAGGATTTGTGGCATTACTCACCAGTCACCCGATTGGCTGGACACCCTTGTGTGTGCGGTCCGTTGAGGGGATCACGAGGCCCGGACCTGCGGCGGAGCAGGTGATGACGCCGTGGCGCCCGGCACTTGGCCCAGGTCGGCCCGTCTCCCGGACGGAGCAGGCTCTACGCCGCCCAGGGGTACACCATTTGGTCCGTTTCTGACCGGGTCCAGGAGGCGGGCCGACGGCGCGGGCGTTGCACGGGGACGACCGGGCCGTGGCCAACTCCACACGGACGACGCCCGGATCACCGCTCGTCAGTCCCGCCCCGCCGGTCGCCGGACGACCGGGTCACTCCGCTCCCGGCGGCACCGCGATCCGGGCCGTGCGGCGCTCGCCGTCGAGGACGCGCAGGGCCCGGGCCAGTGTGGGGCCGTGCAGTTCGTGCTCCCCGCGCTGGTGCATGACCGTCAGGGCGTCGCGCAGGGCCGCCGCCTTGCTCGCCAGGGCCTGGGCGGCGCGCAGTCCTCGGTAGGTGTCTCCGGAGTGCCCCGGGTTGATGCGTCCGAGCAGGTCGACGATGTCGAGGTAGCAGTCGATCAGCTCGGCCTCGGCCCGGGTCAGTGCGGGCAGCGGCGGCAGTTCGGGTGGCAGCATCGGCGGCTCACCTCGCGTCCGACGCGGCACGCGACGCCTTGCGGCTGGGGACGACGCGGTCGACCAGCCCGTACGCCACCGCGGCCGGTGCGTCGAGGATCGTGTCCCGCTCGATGTCGGCGGCGATCCGCTCCGGGCTCTGTCCCGTATGGCGTACGAGCATCTCCTCCAGCTGCCTGCGGACGCGCATCAACTCCTCGGCCTGGATCACCAGATCACTGGCCTGCCCCTGCACGGGTTCGGGCAGGGACGGCTGGTGGATCAGCACGCGCGCACCGGGCAGGGCGAGCCGCTTGCCCGCCGTGCCGCCGGCCAGCAGCACGGCGGCGGCGGACGCCGCCTGGCCGAGGCAGATCGTCTCCACGTCGCAGTTGACGTACCGCATCGTGTCGTAGACGGCGGCCATCGCGCTGAACGAGCCGCCGGGGGAGTTGATGTACAGCGAGATGTCGCGGTCCGGGTCCAGGTACTCGAGATACATGAACTGCGCCATCACGTCGTTTGCCGCTGTGTCGTCGATCGGTGTCCCCAGGAACACGATCCGCTCCTCCAGCAGCTTCGCGTAGGGATCGAGGGTCCGGTACCCATAACCGGTCCGCTCGGTGAACTCGGGCAGGACATGGCGCGCGGACGGTCGGTTCATGGCACAGGCCTCCTCGGAGTGGGTCCTATAAAAATGTACAGGACGTACGTTTCATGGGAAGCCTGGAACGCTGACAGCGAAGTCGGCACGCTGAGAGCGAAAACGGGGGCAGTCCCCGGTCCGAGCGGTCTTCGCCCCCTGGGCGGGTCAGGGCCTCGGTCTAAGCTGGACCACATGGCCTACGAGATTCCGGTGACGCAAGCCAGGGCTGAACTCGCCGATCTGATCAACCGCGTGGTGTACGGCGGCGAGCGTGTCGTCGTGACGCGGCACGGAAAGCCTCTCGCCGCCCTGGTCTCCGCCGCCGACCTGGAGCGGCTCGCCGCGCTGGACGCCGCGGAGGAGCAGGTGATCAGCTCGGTCTCCAGCGTCCGCGAGGTCCCCTCGGCCCCGCGCGAACGACGTCGCTTCGGGATCGCCGCGGAGCACCGGGGGCCAGGCGCGTCCTGACGGCCGGCCGGCGACCGGGCGGCCCCGCATCCCTGCCCATGTCCGCGCCCGTGTCCGCGAGTGTTCGCAGCCCGCGCCCAGGCGCACCTCGCGCCCGCGCTCCCGCGCACATGTTCTTACGTACATGCGTCCCCCAGTGCACCCGCGCCCCGCTCCCGCCTGCCCCCGCGACGCCCCCCCACGACCCCGGCCTTCGTGCGGTAACCCTGTGCCACATATGCCACATATGCCACATATGCCGTATGCGCTGTATACGGCGCGTCCCCCGGACACGTCCCCCGACTGGCGGCTGCCGCCGTTCCCTGGTGCGGTGGAGGCTGCGGGAGCGGCGGGGGCAGGTGCCGTGACGGGCCGGCGGGCCTCGGGGTCACCGTCCGGTTAACGCGGACGAAACGCGGTCCAACTAGCCTGCCCCTCCACGCCACCAGGCACTTTGCCCCGTGGCTGCGGCAACCGGACCCCGCACGGTCCGGAGCGAGGACGGTGAGTGGGACGTGCAACTGACCCCGCACGAGCAAGAGCGGCTCCTGATCCATGTGGCGGCCGACGTGGCCGAGAAGCGCCGGGCCCGGGGACTCAGGCTGAACCACCCGGAGGCGGTCGCCCTCATCACGTCGCACATCCTCGAAGGCGCCCGTGACGGCCGCACGGTCGCCGAACTCATGGCTTCCGGGCGCAAGCTGCTCACCCGGGACGACGTCATGGAGGGCATCCCGGAGATGATCCACGACGTCCAGGTCGAGGCCACCTTCCCGGACGGCACCAAGCTGGTCACCGTCCACGAGCCGATCGTCTGACGGGGAGAGGCCGCCATGATTCCCGGAGAGATCCTGTTCGCCCAGGAGCCCGTCGTCTGCAACGAGGGCCGTGAGGTCACCCGGCTGACCGTGCTCAACGCCGCCGACCGGCCCGTCCAGGTCGGCTCCCACTACCACTTCGCCGAGGCCAACCCGGGGCTGGACTTCGACCGTGCGGCGGCGCGCGGCAAGCGGCTGAACATCGCCGCCGGCACCGCCGTGCGCTTCGAGCCCGGCATTCCCGTCGAGGTGGAACTCGTCGCGCTCGCCGGCGCCCGTGTCGTGCCCGGGCTGCGCGGGGAGACCGGAGGTGCTCTCGATGCCTGAGATCTCGCGCGCCGCGTACGCCGACCTGTTCGGGCCGACCACCGGCGACCGTATCCGGCTCGCCGACACCGATCTGCTCGTCGAGATCGAGGAGGACCGTTCCGGCGGGCCGGGGCTCGCCGGCGACGAGGCCGTGTTCGGCGGCGGCAAGGTCGTCCGCGAGTCCATGGGCCAGTCGCGCGCCACACGTGCCGAGGGCACCCCCGACACCGTCATCACCGGCGTCGTCGTCATCGATCACTGGGGCGTCGTCAAGGCGGACGTCGGCATCCGCGACGGCCGGATCAGCGCCCTCGGCAAGGCCGGCAACCCGGACACGATGGACGGCGTCCACCCGGACCTGGTGATCGGCCCGGAGACGGAGATCATCGCGGGCAACGGCCGGATCATGACCGCCGGAGCCATCGACGCCCATGTCCACTTCATCTGCCCCCAGATCGCCGACGAGGCGCTCGCCGCGGGGATCACCACCCTGGTGGGCGGCGGCACCGGACCGGCCGAGGGCTCGAAGGCGACCACCGTCACCCCCGGACCCTGGCACCTGGCCAGGATGCTGGAGGCGATGGAGGGGTATCCGCTCAACATCGGGCTGCTCGGCAAGGGCAACACCGTCTCGCACGAGGCGATGCTCTCCCAGATCCGCGGCGGGGCCCTCGGCCTCAAGCTCCACGAGGACTGGGGTTCCACGCCCGCCGTTATCGACGCCGCGCTGACCGTCGCCGACCGTACCGGCATCCAGGTCGCGATCCACACGGACACCCTCAACGAAGCCGGGTTCGTGGGCGACACGCTCGCCGCCGTGGGGGGCCGCGGCATCCACGCGTACCACACCGAGGGCGCGGGCGGCGGGCATGCGCCGGACATCATCACCGTGGTGTCCGAGCCGCATGTGCTGCCCAGCTCCACCAACCCGACCCGGCCGTTCACCGTGAACACCGCCGAGGAACACCTCGACATGCTGATGGTGTGCCACCACCTGAACCCGGCGGTGCCCGAGGACCTCGCCTTCGCGGAGTCACGGATCCGTCCGTCCACGATCGGCGCGGAGGACATCCTGCACGATCTGGGCGCGATCTCCATCATCTCGTCCGACTCCCAGGCCATGGGGCGCGTCGGCGAGGTCATCCTGCGGACCTGGCAGACCGCCCATGTGATGAAGCGGCGCCGCGGCGCTCTGCCGGGCGACGACCGAGCCGACAACCACCGTGTGCGTCGCTATGTCGCCAAGTACACGATCAACCCGGCGCTGGCCCAGGGCCTCGCCCGCGAGATCGGCTCCGTCGAGACCGGCAAGCTCGCCGACCTGGTGCTGTGGGAGCCCGCGTTCTTCGGCGTCAAACCGCACCTCGTGATCAAGGGCGGCCAGATCGCGTACGCGCAGATGGGCGACGCCAACGCCTCCATCCCGACCCCGCAGCCGATCCTGCCGCGCCCGATGTACGGGGCGATCGGGCGGGCTCCGGCCTCGAACTCGGTCAACTTTGTCGCACCCCTGGCGATCGAGGACGGGCTGCCGGAGCGGCTCTCGCTCGGGAAGAAGTTCGTGGCCATCGAGTCGACGCGCGGTGTCACCAAGGCGGACATGCGCGAGAACGACGCCCGGCCCCGGGTGCGGGTCGACCCCGACAGCTTCGCCGTGTACATCGACGGGGAACCGGTCGAGGCCGTACCGGCCACCGAACTTCCCATGGCCCAGCGGTACTTCCTCTTCTGATGTCCAGGGCAGCGCTTCTCGTCCTGGCCGACGGCCGTTTCCCCGCCGGAGGGCACGCGCACTCCGGCGGCGCCGAGGCGGCCGTCCGCGCCGGACGGATCACCGGGGCCGCGAGCCTGGCGGACTTCTGCCGGGGGCGGCTGCACACCGCCGGGCTGGTGTCGGCGTCCCTCGCCGCGGCGGCCGCGCTCGGTGTGGACCCGGCCACGCTGGACGCCGCCGCCGATGCCCGTACGCCGTCGGCAGCGCTCCGGGGCGCGGCGCGCAGGTTGGGACGGCAGCTCACGCGGGCGGCGCGGGCCACCTGGCCCTCCGGGGAACTGGACGCCCTGGCAGCCGAGTTCCCCAAGGGGGCGCACCAGCCGGTGGTGCTGGGACTCACGGCCCGGGCCGCGGGGCTGGGGGCGCAGGATGCCGCGTACTGCGCCGTGTACGAGAGCGTGAGCGGGCCCGCGACCGCGGTCGTACGGCTGTTGAGCCTGGACCCCTTCGACGCGTCGGCCGTTCTCGCGCGGCTGGCGCCCGAGCTGGACATGGTGGCCGACCGCGCGCACCAAGCGGCCCGGCGGGTGCTCGACGACGGGGTCGAGGCACTGCCCGCGGCGTCGGCGCCCCTGTTGGAGATCGGCGCGGAGGCGCATGCCGCCTGGCCTGTCCGCCTGTTCGCGTCGTAGTCGAATTCGTAGTCGTAGGGGAGGGGCCGTCCCCTGCTTGCCCGTCCCCGAAGGCTCCGCCCCGGACCCCCAGCCCCAGCGATGAGACAGGAGCCGTTCCATGCACCTCGACCACACCCATGACGGGCCCGCCGCCGTAGGCGCCGACGCCCGCCGGCCCGACGGTTCCCGGCGTGCCCTGCGGATCGGGCTCGGCGGCCCCGTCGGATCCGGCAAGACCGCCACCGTCGCCGCGCTCTGCCGGGCCCTGCGGGACGAGATGTCCCTCGCCGTCGTGACCAATGACATCTACACCCGTGAGGACGCCGAGTTCCTGCTGCGGGAGGCCGTGCTGCCGCCCGAGCGGATCACCGCCGTGGAGACGGGGGCCTGTCCGCACACCGCCATCCGGGACGACATCTCCGCCAACCTCGAAGCCGTGGAGGACCTGGAGGACGAGGCCGGACCGCTCGACCTGATCCTCGTCGAGTCAGGCGGGGACAACCTCACCGCCACGTTCTCCAGGGGGCTCGTCGACGCGCAGATCTTCGTCATCGACGTCGCGGGCGGGGACGACATTCCGCGCAAGGGCGGCCCCGGTGTCACCACCGCGGACCTGCTCGTCGTCAACAAGACCGATCTCGCGCCGTACGTCGGGTCCGATCTCGCCCGGATGGCGGCCGACGCGAAGGCGCAGCGGGCCGGACTGCCCGTCGTGTTCCAGTCCCTGCGGACGGCGTCCGGCGTCGGCGACGTGGCCGGCTGGGTGCGGGCACGGCTCGCCGCGTGGACGGCGTGACGACGGGGGTACGGGCCACCGCGCGGATCGTGGCCCGGGACGACGGCCGGGGCGGCACATCCCTGCCGGTGCTGGCGGGCGAGGGGCCGCTCGCGCTGCGCCGGACACGCGCGAGCGGCAAAGAGGCGCGGGCCATGCTCGTGGGCGCGATGAGCGGACCGCTCGGCGGAGACCACTTCACGGTCGAGGCGGCCGTGGGCAGCGGCGCCCTGCTCCAGGTGGGCTCGGCCGCCGCCACCCTCGCCCTGCCCGGACAGGCCAAGGGCGAGGCCCGCTACGACATCCGGCTCGATGTGGCCGCCGACGGCGAACTGCGCTGGCTGCCCGAGCAGTTGATCTCGGTGCGGGGCAGCGAGCTGACTGTCTCCACGCGGATCGACCTCGCGCCGGGCGCCCGCCTCGTGTACCGCGAGGAGCAGGTCCTCGGCCGCTTCGGAGAGGAACCCGGACGGCTCACCAGTCGTGTGACCGTACGGATCGCCGGGCGCCCGCTGCTCGACCAGGAGGTGGCCTGCGGACCGGGCGCCCCCGGCGGATGGGACGGGCCCGCCGTCCTGGCGGGACACCGGGCGCTCGGCCAACTCGTCGTCGTACGACCGGAGTTCCAGAGGCGACCGGTCGCGCCGCAGGCGCTGGGGGAGGGGGCCGCGCTCACCCCGCTCGCCGGGCCCGGTGCGCTCGTCACCGCTCTCGCGCCGGACGCGCTGCGGCTGCGCCGGACACTGACCGAGGCGCTGGGCCTGCTGGGCTGACCGAGGCCGCCCGCTGCGCGGAACGCGGTGTACCGGTTATCGGATTGGTAAAGAAGCCAAGTCCCCTCTGTTCTCAGGGATCGCACAGCGGCAAGGATCCCCGTACCTATCGCAACCTTGTACGGGGAGGTCCCACTTGAGGGGAATCAGACCGACGAGACGAGTGACCGCGCTCGCCTCCGCGGGGGCGCTCGTCACGGCGACTTTGATAGCCGGTGCCGTGGCGGCACCGTCGGCCACCGCCGACTCGCGCCACGGTCAGGACCGCGAGGCCCGTGGTGCGGCGATCGCCGCCCAGCGTGCGGCCAAGGCCGGCATCGACTGGAAGGACTGCCCGGCCGGCTGGGGGCTCGAGAAGCCCATCCAGTGCGGCTGGGTCACCGTCCCGGTCGACTACGCCTATCCGGACGGCAAGCAGATCAAGCTGGCCGTCGACCGCATCGGGAACACCGGCACCCGGCAGGAGCGCCAGGGCGCCCTGGTCTACAACCCCGGCGGCCCCGGCGGCTCCGGGCTGCGCTTCCCGCGCCGGGTCACCACCCAGAACCCGATCTGGGCGAACGTCGCGAAGGCCTACGACTTCGTCGGTTTCGACCCGCGCGGTGTCGGCCACTCGGCGCCCATCTCCTGCGAGGACCCGCAGGAGTTCGTGAAGGCACCCAAGGCGGACCCGGTCCCCGACACGGAGGCCGACAAGACCGCCCAGCGCAAGCTCGCCCGTGAGTACGCCGAGGGGTGCCTCGACCGCACCGGCCGCACGATGCTGGAGCAGATGACCACCCCCAACACCGCGCGCGACCTGGATGTCATCCGGGCCGGCCTGGGGGAGAAGAAGCTCAACTACCTGGGCGTCTCGTACGGCACCTACCTCGGCGCCGTCTACGGCACGCTCTTCCCGGGCCACCTCCGCCGCATGATCGTCGACAGCGTGGTCAACCCCTCGCGGGAGAAGATCTGGTACCAGGCCAACCTGGACCAGGACGTCGCCTTCGAGGGCCGGTGGAAGGACTGGGAGGACTGGGTCGCGGCGAACGACGCCGCCTTCCACCTGGGCACCACCCGTGACGCGGTGCAGGCGAAGTGGCTCCGACTGCGCGCCACGGCGAAGAAGAACCCGATCGGTGGCGTCGTCGGTCCGGCCGAGCTGATCTCCTTCTTCCAGAGCGCCCCGTACTACGACTCCTCCTGGGTGCCGGTCGCCACCGTGTTCAGCAAGTACGTGGCCGGTGACACCCAGGCACTCGTCGACGCGGCCGCGCCGGACCTGTCGGACACGGCGGGCAACATCGCCTCCGAGAACGGCAACGCCGTCTACACGGCCGTCGAGTGCGCCGACGCCAAGTGGCCCACGAGCTGGCAGAAGTGGGACCGGGACAACACCCGGCTCAACAAGGGCTACCCGTTCATGACATGGGCCAACGCATGGATGAACCTGCCGTGCGCCACATGGCCGGTCAAGCAGCAGACCCCGCTGAACGTGAAGACCGGCAAGGGCCTGCCGACCGTCCTGATCGTGCAGTCCACGCGTGACGCCGCCACGCCGTTCGACGGCGCGGTCGAACTGCACAAGCGCTTCACGGGCTCCCGCCTGATCATCGAGAAGGACGCGGGCTCCCACGGTGTGACCGGTCTGGTCAACCCGTGCATCAACAGCCGGGTGGACACCTACCTGCTCACCGGCAAGACGGACGGCGCGGACGTGACGTGCACGCCGCACGCCACGCCGAAGCCTTAAGGCGCGGGCGCCGACGCAGGGCGCGGTCCCGCGCACGCGTCGTGACGCACACGTGAAGGGGGCGGCCGGACACCGGCCGCCCCCTGGTCGTGCCCGGGCTCGTCCGGGCTCACCCCAGTGGCATCCGCGGAAACCTGGACGCCCGCTCGCCCGCCTTCGCGGCCTCCTCGGCCTTGACGTCCGCCGCGTACCGGTCGACGTACTCCTGCCCGGAGAGGGACAGGATGGCGTACATGATCTCGTCGGTGACGGCGCGCAGCACGGCCTTCTCGTTCTCCAGGCCGGTGTAGCGGGAGAAGTCCAGGGGCGTGCCGAAGCGGATCGTCACGGGGTGGACGTGGGGGATGGTCCGGCCGGGCGGCTGGGCTTCGAACGTGCCGATCATCGCGCAGGGGATCACGGGGCACTGGGCCTTGAGGGCCATGACGGCGACACCGACCTTGCCCTTGTACAGGCGGCCGTCGTGGGAGCGGGTGCCCTCCGGGTAGATGCCCAGCAGATCGTTCCCGCCCAGGACGCGGAGGCCCTCGCGGACCGCGGCCTGCCCGGCCTCCCTGCCGGAGCGGTCCACCGGGATCTGGCCGATGCTGCGGAAGAACGCCGCGGTGAGACGGCCCTTGACGCCGGGCCCGGTGAAGTACTCGGCCTTCGCGAGGAAGGTGATGCGGCGTCTGAGGATCGCGGGCATCAGGAAGTGGTCGGAGAACGAGAGATGGTTGCCGGCGATGATGGCCGGCCCCGTCGCCGGCACATGGTCGAGGCCCTCGATGCGCGGCCGGAAGACCAGTCTGAGCAGGGGGCCGAGAAGGACGTATTTGAGCACGTAGTAGAACAAGGGCCTTGCTCCTCACTCCGGCGGATCGGCTCGCCCGCCGTGTTCCAGCAGCTCAACCGGCATGTGATGGGGTGCCAGTGTAGGGTCGGGCGCGATCGGCCGGAACCGGTCGGACCCGACTCGCAACCGACCCCCGGGCCGGGGCCGGGCCGGAGTGAGGGGAAGACACCGCGAAGCGCACGGGTGGCAGGGCCGCTTCCGTGCGGTCACCGATTACAGATAGTAGTCATCTTCCTGCTGGGGGCGTCCGGACGACGACTCGTCGTCCCGGCGACGGCCTTGCTGCTGCTCCTCCAGCCGGTGCTGGCGCTCCTGGCGCGCCTGCTCCTGGATGCCCAGGGTCTCCTCGGTCATGTCCCGGAGGTGGCCCGAGTCGTCCTCGAACGGGTGGCGTTCCCGGTCGGTCATGGCCGCTCACTCCTCGACGAGGTGAGACAGGGGGCGCGACTCCGCCCCCGATCAGCGTGGCATGGCGCGTACGGCCCCGCATTTCGGCAGGTGGAAGCGGTCTCCACGACAGATCAGGACCAAGAGCGGGAAGCTGGGGCACCCGGGTGTCCCGGCAGACCCGAAGTCCCTTTCGTCATTTTGTATTCATGTACCTGGCCCTCTACCCTCGGCAATATGGGTGGAGTGCCTGAGCCGCACATAGGGTGGACGTTCCTCACCAACCACGCACGCGTCCTGGCCGCGATCGCCGACGACCGAACCACCCGGATCCGCGACATCGCGGCCCGCTGCCGGCTGACCGAACGCGCCGTCCAGAAGATCATCGCGGACCTGGAACAGGCCGGCTACCTCACCCACAGCCGCGAGGGGCGCTCCAACACCTACCGCATCCAGCCCGGCACCCTCCTCAGGCACCCGGCGGAGGCGAACCTGAGCGTCGCTGACCTGCTCTCGCTGCTCGCCCGGCACGACGTCCGGCACACCGGCCGGCACGCGCATCAGCACCTGTGACGGCACCGGCACCGGTATCGGCACCCGGGGTGTGCAGCTCCCCCACGCACCGGGTACTCGCGGCGGACGGCAGGGGCGTGCGGCCGTCAGGAGGCATGGCATGGCGGTGCAGGTGGCGGTGTGTGGGCCGGCGCGGTGCGGGGAGCGCGAGGGGAACCTCGCCCATGAACTGGGACGACTGCTGGCGGAGCGGCAAGCCGTGGTGATCTGCGGCGGGCACGGCGGGGTGATGGCCGCCGTCGCGGCGGGCGCCCGCTCGCGCGACGGCCTGGTCGTCGGAGTCCTGCCGGGGCCCGACCGGGGCGGGGCCGGGCCGGATCTGAGCGTCGCGATCGCCACCGGCCTCGGGCAGGCACGCAACAGCGTGATCGTCCACAGCGGGGACGCCGTCATCGTGGTCGGCGGCTCCTGGGGCACACTCTCGGAGCTGGCCCTGGCCATGCGCCGGGGCGGTGTGCCCGTGGTCCAACTCGGCGACGGCTGGCGCCTCGTCGACGCCCACGGCCGCCAGGTGCCGGGCGTGCGGTACGCGCGGACACCCGCCGAGGCGCTCGACCTCACGGGACTGTGGGCCTGACCGGCGCGCCGACGCCCTCGGACCCGGCGGCGGACGGCGGCACCCGGGACCCGTGGTGCTCGGGCTCCCGGGTGCCGCCGTCGCCGGTCAGGCCGTCAGGACCCGCTCCAGGGACCCCAGCGCCGATTCCAGCTCCTCGGCCGTGATCGTCAGCGGCGGGGCGAGCCGGATCGTCGAGCCGTGGGTGTCCTTGGCCAGGACCCCTTCCCGCATGAGGCGCTCGCTGATCTCCCGGCCGGTGCCGATGGCGGGGTCGACATCGACGCCCGCCCACAGCCCGCGCGAGCGGAAGCCCACGACACCCTTGCCGAGCATCGCGGTGAGGCCGTCCCGCAGCACCACGCCCAACTCGGCCGCCCGGCGCTGGAACTCGCCCGTCTCCAGGATCCCCACGACCGCCGAGCCGATCGCCGCGGCCAGCGGGTTGCCGCCGAACGTCGAGCCGTGCTCGCCCGGCCGCAGGACACCGAGGACCTCACGGCGCGCGACCACCGCGGACACCGGCACGATGCCCCCGCCGAGCGCCTTGCCGAGCAGCACCGCGTCCGGCACGACGTCCTCGTGGTCCACGGCCAGGGTGCTGCCCGTGCGGCCGAGGCCCGACTGGATCTCGTCGGCGATGAACAGGCAGCCGGCGCGACGGGTGAGCTCGCGGACCCCGGTGAGATAGCCGTCGTCGGGGATGATCACACCCGCCTCGCCCTGGATGGGCTCGATCAGCACGGCCGCCGTCGTCTCGTCGACGGCCGCCTCCAGCGCGGCCAGGTCGTTGTACGGGACGATCCGGAAGCCCGGGGTGAACGGGCCGAAGCCCGACCGTGCCGTCTCGTCGGTGGAGAAGCTGACGATCGTCGTCGTACGGCCGTGGAAGTTGCCGGCCGCCACCACGATCGTCGCCTGGTCGGCGGGCACGCCCTTGACCTCGTACGCCCACTTGCGGGCCACCTTGACGGCGCTCTCCACCGCCTCGGCGCCCGTGTTCATCGGCAGAACCATGTCCAGGCCGGTCAGCGCGGCCAGGGACTCCGCGAACTCGGCGAGCTGATCGTTGTGGAACGCGCGGGAGGTGAGGGTCAGACGGTCGAGCTGGCGGTGTGCCGCCTCGATCAGCACCGGGTTGCGGTGCCCGAAGTTGAGGGCCGAGTAGCCGGCGAGCATGTCGAGGTAGCGGCGGCCTTCGACGTCCTCCACCCAGGTGCCCTCGGCGCGCGCCACCACCACGGGCAGCGGGTGGTAGTTGTGCGCGAGAACCGGCTGCTCGGCGCTGATCAGCTCGTCGGACGAACGCGTACGGGCGGGTGCGGTCATGAACGGATCTCCTGAGTGCAGCACTTGATGCCGCCGCCGGCCTTGTGGAACTCGGAGAGGTCGACGGGGACGGGGTCGTAGCCGTGGTCGGCGAGCCGGGCGGCGAGTGCCTCGGCCCGGGGTGCGATGAAGACATGGCGCCCGTCGGAGACGGAATTGAGCCCGAAGGCCATCGCGTCCGCGCCGGTCGCGAGCACCGCGTCCGGGTACAGCCGGGCGAGCACCTCCCGGCTGCCGGGCGAGAACGCCTCCGGGTAGTAGACGATGTTCTCGTCGTCGAGGACGAACAGCGCCGTGTCCAGGTGGTAGAAGTACGGGTCCACCAGGGTCAGGCTGATGACCGGGTGACCGAAGAACTCCTGTACCTCGCGGTGCGCCTCCCGCGTCGTACGGAATCCGGTGCCGGCCAGGAGGTAGCGTCCCGTCCAGACCAGGTCGCCCTCGCCCTCGCAGACGGACGCGGAGCGGTGCACGTCATAGCCGGCCGTCTTGAACCACGTCTCGTAGTGGTCGGCCTCGGGGCGCCGCTCGGGGGCGTGGAAGTGGGAGCCGAAGACCCGGCCGTCGACGACGACCGCCGAGTTCGCGGCGAACACCATGTCCGGCAGGCCGGGGACCGGCTCCACGGAGTCGACGGCATGGCCGTGGTCGCGGTAGGCGCGGATCAGCGCCTGCCACTGCTCCCGGGCCAGGTCGACGTCGACCTCCGTGTCGGGATGCATCCACGGGTTGATCGCATACTGCACGGCGAAGTGTCTGGGTTCGCAGACGAGGAAGCGCCGCCGCTGCGGCACACGGGTGTCGGTCACAGAGGGGGTCCTCCGCTTCCTGGGGGTGTCCAGTGAGGGTTGACACAAAGGTAGAAAGCAGCGAAGACGGGCGACAAGAAACGATGGCTGCGTGTTCGCGCAGCAACGCTGCGTCTTCGGCTGGGTCAGCGCACGTCTGCTGCGTCGTCGGGCGCCGCATGATTGGCGCCCGCCTCCGGACTTTCCGGCAGGAGGTGGGACAGCACCATCACACTGATCGTCTTCCGGATGAAAGGCTCCGCGCGGATGCGCTCCAGCACCTCCTCGAAGTGCTCGACATCGCGCGCCCGCACATGCAGCAGCGCGTCCGCCCCACCGGTCACCGTCATCGCCGCGGTGATCTCCGGATGGTTGCGCACGACCTCCGTCAGGCGCCGGGGCGGCGCCGCGCCCTCGCAGTACACCTCCACATACGCCTCCGTGCGCCAGCCCAGCGCCGACGGCTTCACCGTGGCCGTGAACCCGGTGATCACCCCCGACTCGCGCAGCCGGTCCACCCGGCGCTTGACCGCCGTCGACGACAGGCCGATGGCCGCGCCGATCTCGGCGAAACTGGTCCTGGCGTTCGTCATCAGAGCGGTGATGATCTTCCGGTCGAGTTCGTCGAACGGCGCTGGCCTGGTGCTCATGCGGGCACTGTATCCAGCGGGAACGTCATGCTCGCCCATGTCCAGGCGTCCCGAATGCTCCTACACTCCACGTTCATGCTGCGCGCCCTCGCCGTCGACGACGAACTCCCCTCGCTGGAGGAACTGCTCTATCTGCTGCACGCCGATCCGCGGATCGGCAGCGCGGAGGGCGCGGGCGACGCGACCGAGGCGCTGCGCCGTATCAACCGCGCCCTGGAGTGCGGACCCGACGGCCCCGACGCGATCGACGTCGTCTTCCTCGACATCCATATGCCGGGGCTCGACGGCCTGGAGATGGCCCGCCTGCTGACCGGCCTCGCCGCGCCGCCGCTCGTCGTGTTCGTCACCGCCCACGAGGGCTTCGCCGTGCATGCGTTCGACCTCAAGGCCGTCGACTACGTCCTCAAACCCGTGCGCCGCGAGCGGCTCGCGGAGGCGGTGCGCCGGGCCGCGCAGCTACGCCGGACCGCACCGCTGATCCCGGTCCACGAACCCGACCCGGACCACCTCCCGGTCGAGCTGGGCGGGGTGACACGGTTCGTTCCCGTCGAGCACATCACCCATGTCGAGGCCCAGGGCGACTACGCCCGTCTGCACACCCCGCAGGGCAGCCACCTCGTCCGCATCCCGCTGTCCGCCCTGGAGGAGCGCTGGCGCGGGCGCGGCTTCCTGCGCATCCACCGCCGCCACCTCGTCGCCCTGCGGCACATCGACGAACTCCGCCTCGACGCGGGCACGGTGAGCGTCCTCGTCGGCTCCGTCGAACTCCAGGTCAGCCGTCGGCACGCACGCGAGCTGCGGGACCTGCTGATGCGCCGGACCACGGGCCGGTGAGGAGCGGCATGCCCCAGGACCCCACCGAGCGCCGGGTCGTCGTCACCGGGCCGCCCCGGCACACCCGCCGCACCTTCGGCTACTACCGCCCGCGCACCGAGATCGACGAACAGACCACCCTCGGCCACACCTACGTCCGCACCCTGATGCGCAGTCAACTGCGCGCGGCCCTCACCGCGTTCTCGGTGCTCGTGCTCCTCGTCGGGCCACTGCCCCTGGTCTTCGCCGCCACCCGCAACAAGGGGCTGGAATGGGCCGTCCTCGGCTTCTGCCTCTACCCGCCGCTGGTCCTGCTCGCCCGCTGGTACGTGCGCCGCGCCGAGCGCAACGAGAAGGACCTCGTCCGTCTGGTCGAGGACCGCTGAGGCGCCGCCCGTGAACCAGAACTACGCCGTCCCCGCGGTCGCCCTGGTGGTCCTCGCGACCGTCCTCGTCGGCGCCTTCGGCCTGCGCGTCTCCCGCACCACCTCGGACTTCTACGTCGCCTCCCGCACCGTGGGCCCCCGCCTCAACGCCGCCGCGATCAGCGGCGAGTACCTCTCCGCCGCCTCCTTCCTGGGCATCGCCGGACTGGTCCTCGTCCAGGGTCCCGGCATGCTGTGGTACCCGGTCGGCTACACCGCGGGCTATCTCGTCCTGCTGCTGTTCGTGGCCGCCCCGCTGCGCCGCTCCGGCGCCTACACCCTGCCCGACTTCGCGGAGGCCCGGCTCGCCTCCCCGCAGGTGCGCCGCCTCGCCGGGGGATTCGTCGTCGGGGTCGGCTGGCTGTATCTGCTGCCCCAGCTCCAGGGCGCGGGGCTCACCCTGGCCGTGCTGACCGGCGCGCCCGAGCCGCTCGGCGGGGTCCTCGTCGCCGTGGTGGTGGTCGCGACGGTCGCCGCGGGCGGCATGCGCAGCATCACCTTCGTCCAGGCCTTCCAGTACTGGCTCAAGCTCACCGCCCTGCTCGTCCCCGCGCTGTTCCTGGCGGTGGCCTGGCAGGGCGACGGCGCCCCGCGCGCCGCGTTCGCGGAACCCCCGGCCTTCCGCGAGCAGCGGGTCGTCCGCGTCGACGACACCCTCGACCTCAGGCTGTCCCGCCCGCTCGCCGTCACCGCCACGGGCACCGTCGACGGCCGGCGCCACGAGGCACAGCGCGTGCACCTCACCCCCGGCGTCCACCGCATCGGGCACGGCACCCGGCTGACCTTCGACCGGGGCGATCGCGTCCCCGCCCCCGTCACCGACCGGGGCGGCGCCGGCGATCTCTCGGCCCCACCCGCCCCCGGCGGCGAGGAACGCCCGCTGTACGCCACGTACGGACTGATCGGCGCGACGTTCCTCGGCACCATGGGCCTGCCGCACGTCGTCGTCCGCTTCTACACCAGCCCGCACGGGGTCGCCGCACGCCGCACCACCGTCGCCGTACTCGCCCTGCTCGGCGCCTTCTACCTGCTGCCGCCCGTCTACGGCGCGCTGGGCCGGCTCTACGCCCCCGAACTCACCCTCACCGGGAACGCCGACGCGGCCGTCCTGCTGCTGCCCGGCCGGATGACCGGCGGTCTCGGCGGGGACCTGCTGGGCGCCCTGGTCGCGGGCGGGGCCTTCGCCGCGTTCCTGTCCACCGCGTCGGGCCTGACCATGGCGGTGGCCGGGGTCCTCACCCAGGACGTCCTGCCGACGCGGGGCGTCGGGCACTTCCGGCTCGGCACACTGCTGGCCATGGCGGTGCCGCTCGCGGCGAGCGTCCTGGTGGGCGGGCTGCCCGTGGCCGACGCGGTGGGTCTCGCGTTCGCCGTGTCCGCCTCCTCGTTCTGCCCGCTGCTCGTGCTGGGCA
Organism: Streptomyces sp. NPDC002513; assembly: GCF_053595355.1. Classification (NCBI taxonomy): domain Bacteria; kingdom Bacillati; phylum Actinomycetota; class Actinomycetes; order Kitasatosporales; family Streptomycetaceae; genus Streptomyces; species Streptomyces sp. NPDC002513. The sequence continues at coordinate 90,409 of NZ_JBSFXK010000019.1, forward strand.
TCTGGTGGCGACGGCTGACCCCGCCGGGCGCCGCGGCCGGGATGCTGGCCGGCGGCGGCTCGGCGTTCGTCGCGGTCGCGATGACCATGGCGGGCCACCCGGGCACCGGCACCCCGCACACCCTGCTCGCCTGGCCGGCGCTCTGGTCGGTGCCGCTGGGGTTTCTCACCATGGTGCTGGTGTCCCTGGCGACACCGGGCCGGGTGCCGGCCGGGACGGCCGCGATCCTGGCCCGGTTCCATCTGCCCGAGGAACTGCGCACGGAGGCGGAGGCATGAGCGGTTTCCTCGCGGGTCTGTGCGTGGCCGTGCTCCCGCTGCTCGCCGCCGGGTTCTGGCTCGGGCGGCGCACCGCGCGCCCCGAGACCCTCGGCGGGCTCGGCACGCCCGTCGAGCACGCCACCTTCCAGACCCTGTACACCGCCTCCCTGGCCGCCCCGCCCCTGCGCGCCGGGCTCACCGAGGAGACGGCCCGCAGGTCCGCGCGGCGGCTGCGCACCCTGCTCGGCACCGACGCCCTCTGCCTCACCGACCGGGAGTCCGTGCTGGCCTGGGACGGCGCGGGGGAGCACCACCGCGACGAGGTGCTCCAGCGGATCGGCGGCCCGCTGGAGAACGGTCGCGGTGAGGCCTTCCGGCTCCACTGCGACACCCCCGACTGCCCGCTGCGCTGGGCCGTCGTCGCCCCGCTCACCGTCGACGACCGGGTGCACGGAACGCTGGTGGCCTGCGCGCCCCGTGAGTCCGCGGTCCTCGTCCGGGCCGCCGGCGAGGTCGCCCGCTGGGTCTCCGTGCAACTGGAGCTGGCGGACCTCGACCGGTCCCGTACCCGGCTCATCGAGGCCGAGATCAAGGCGTTGCGCGCCCAGATCTCCCCGCACTTCATCTTCAACTCGCTCGCGGTGATCGCCTCGTTCGTGCGCACCGACCCCGAGCGTGCCCGGGAACTCCTGCTGGAGTTCGCCGACTTCACCCGCTACTCGTTCCGCCGGCACGGCGACTTCACCACGCTCGCCGACGAACTGCACGCCATCGACCAGTACCTGGCGCTCGTACGGGCCCGCTTCGGCGACCGGCTCTCGGTCACCCTGCAGATCGCCCCCGAGGTGCTGCCGGTCGCCCTGCCGTTCCTGTGTCTCCAGCCGCTCGTCGAGAACGCCGTCAAACACGGGCTGGAGGGCACCACCGACAAGCGCCGCATCGGCATCACCGCCCAGGACGCGGGCGCCGAGGCCGTGGTCGTCATCGAGGACGACGGCGCCGGAATGGACCCGGAGCTGCTGCGCCGCATCCTCGCCGGGGAGGCCGGACCCTCCGGCGGCATCGGCCTGTCCAACGTGGACGACCGGCTGCGCCAGGTCTACGGCGACGATCACGGGCTCGTCGTCGAGACCGCCCCGGGCGCGGGCATGAAGATCACCGCCCGGTTGCCGAAGTACCAGCCGGGAGTGCACTCGTCCCGGCGGCTGCCCCGGGAGTGAGCCTCAGGTGTCGCGGGTGAGGACCATGGCGAGAGTGATCAGGCCGAGCACGACCCAGCCGAACCACAGCCAGCCGCTGCCGCCGAGCGCCACCGTGTAGGCCGTCACCACCACGAGCCCACCGACGGTGAGCACCCCCATCGTCTTCGTGGAACCGGGCATCGCAACACCCTCCTCATGGTTCGGTTCTCCCCATGGTGCCCCGTTCTGCCTGCGAACGGTGCACACGACCACGCGGCTTCCCCGGACGCGGCTCGCCGCGGGCGGGGCGGGCCGCATCCCGCCCCGCCCGCCCCGCAGGGCACGTCGTGCCCGTACGACGCGGGGGGCGCGGCCCCTGCCCGGCCGGCCGGCGCGCGGTGTGACGGAACTCAGCGGCCGTGTGCGTTGAGTGAGGCCAGATAGGCGTTGTACGCCTCGAGTTCCTTGTCGCCGTCGCGGTCCGCGGCCCGGTCCTTCCGCTTGGCCTGCCGCTGTTCCGAGCCGTACCACTGGAACAGCAGCGCCAGGAGCACCAGCACGGAGGGGACCTCGCTGAACGCCCAGGCGATGCCCCCCGCCGAGGTCTGGTCCGCGAGGGCGTCGATGCCGAGTGAGGCGGGCGGGTGCCGGTAGGCGGCGACCATCGGCGTGGACGCCATCATCAGCGCGATGCCGAAGAACGCGTGGAACGGCATGCCCGCGAACAGCTCCAGCATCCGCATCAGGTAGCCGGGGCGGTGCGGGCCGGGGTCGACGCCCATGATCGGCCAGAAGAACACCACACCGACGGCGAGGAAGTGGACCATCATCGCGATGTGCCCGGCCCTGGACTGCATCAGGAAGTCGAAGAGCGGCGTGAAGTACAGCCCGTACAGGCTCGCGATGAACAGCGGGATGGTGAACGCCGGGTGGGTGATGATCCGCACGTAGCGGCTGTGCAGCAGCATCAGCAGCAGCTCGCGCGGACCCTTGCGGCCGCGGCCCGCGGTGGGCAGCGCGCGCAGCGCCAGCGTGATCGGGGCGCCGAGCAGCAGCAGGATCGGCGAGAGCATGCTGATCACCATGTGCTGCACCATGTGCACGCTGAACATGACCATGCCGTAGTCATTCAGCTTGGTGCACATGACCAGCATCACCGTCAGCACGCCGATGACGTACGACACGGTCCGGCCCACCGGCCACTTGTCCCCGCGCCGTGTGAGCCGGGCCACGCCCCACCCGTACAGCCCCAGCCCGACCAGGCAGGCGACGAGGAAGAACGGGTCGGCGGACCACTCCAGGCCCCTCCCCAGCGTGAACGGCGGCAGATCCATGGTCATGCCGTGCATGCCGTGCCCGCTGTGGTCCATCCGCCGGCTCCTGATTCGTGGGGGTTGTGCGCTGTCTGTCCGCACCAGAGTAGAACCGCCCCAGGTCGTCGCTGTGACCGGGGGCGGACTCCGCGATGGCGTACGCGATCAGTCCCGCACCGCACGAAACCGGTTCCCACGGGACCGGCCCTCGCCGGACCGGCTCCCATGAGACCGGCCCCGTACTACAGGACGCACTCGGCCTCGGCGTACCTTTCCTGCGGCACCGTCTTCAGCGTCTCGACCGCCTCCGCCAGCGGCACCATCAGGATGTCCGTGCCGCGCAGCGCGGTCATCTTCCCGAACTCGCCGCGGTGCGCCGCCTCCACGGCGTGCCAGCCGAAGCGGGTGGCGAGCACGCGGTCGTACGCCGTCGGCGTGCCGCCGCGCTGGACGTGCCCGAGGATCACCGGACGCGCCTCCTTGCCGAGCCGCTGCTCCAGCTCGATCGAGAGCTGGCGGGCGATGCCGGCGAAGCGCTCGTGGCCGTAGACGTCCTTGCCGCCCTCGTCGAACTCCATCGTGCCCGGCTTCGGCTTGGCGCCCTCGGCGGCCACCACGATCGCGAACCGCTTGCCGGCGTCGAACCGCTCGCCGACCCGGGCCGCCAACTCCTCGATGTCGAAGGGGCGTTCCGGCACGACGATCGCGTGGGCACCGGCGGCCATGCCGGAGTGCAGCGCGATCCAGCCGGTGTGGCGGCCCATGACCTCCACGATGAGCACGCGCTGATGGGACTCGGCGGTGGTCTTCAGCCGGTCCAGGGCCTCGGTCGCCACGCCCACGGCCGTGTCGAAGCCGAAGGTGACGTCCGTGACCGCGATGTCGTTGTCGATGGTCTTGGGCACGCCGACGATCGGCAGCCCGTTGTCGGACAGCAGCCGGGCCGCCTTGAGCGTGCCCTCACCGCCGATCGGGATGATCGCGTCGATCCCCAGTTCCTCGACATGGCCCCGGGCCCGCTCCACGCCGTCCCGCAGGTGCTCCGGCCGGACCCGGGAGGAGCCGAGGATGGTGCCGCCGCGAGCCAGGATGCCGCTCACCGCGTCGAGGTCGAGCTTGAGGTAGTCGCACTCCAGAAGGCCCTTCCAGCCGTCCCGGAAGCCGATGACCTCGTCGCCGTGGTCGGCGACGGCGCGGTGCACGACGGACCGGATGACGGCGTTCAGGCCGGGGCAGTCGCCGCCGGACGTGAGGACACCAATGCGCATAGCCCGAAACAACCTTCTCCGTGTGAGCCGGGTCCGGACCACATTGTCCGGCTCGATCCCCGCCACCCTACCGGCGGCGGGGGGCGGGGAAGCACCGTGCGTCCGCCTGCTGGACGCACCTGCTCACCTGTGCGGATGAGGCGTCAGACGGGCTGGTTACGCCTGGAGGACCGAGAGGTGTACGGGTCGCCGGGCGCGCGCCGCGGAACCGTTTCGGGAGCGCTTCGGCCGGGCTCTAGGCGGGCTGCTGCGCGGACGTGATCCGCTCGTTGCGCAGCGCCTCGTACCAGTGGTCGTCGACCGGCGGAAGGGCGTTGACGTCGAGCGCCAGCTTGAGCAGCAGGTCGGCGATCAGCGGGTTGCGCGCGAGCACGGGACCGTGCATGTACGTGCCGAAGACCGTCCCGTTGTACGCGCCCTCCGTGCCGTCACCCGTGCCATTGCCGTTGCCGAGCCGCACCTGTGCCAACGGGCGGGCGTTCGGGCCGACGTGTGTGACGCCCTGGTGGTTCTCGAAGCCGGTGAGCTGGGGCAGGCCGAGCCGCGGGTCGATGTCCGCGAGGACGTCGCCGACGTTCCGGTCGCCCTCGCCGCGCACCGAGACCACGTCCAGCAGGCCGAGGCCCGGCTCGCGCTGCCCGAGGTCGTTGATGAACTCGTGGCCGAGGATCTGGTAGCCGGCGCAGACGGAGAACACGATCGCGCCGTTCTCCACGGCCCGGTACAGATTGCCGTCACGGCGCAGCCGCTCGGCCGCGAGCCGCTGCGGACGGTCCTCACCGCCGCCGATCAGGTAGATGTCGCCGGACGTGGGGATCGGCTGGTCGCTGCGTACGTCGAGCCGGGCCACGTCGAGGCCGCGCTGGCGGGCCCGGCGCTCCACCACGAGCGCGTTGCCCTGGTCGCCGTAGGTGCTCAGCAGGTCCGGGTAGATCCACACCAGGCGCAGACTGTTGTCACTCATTCGATGATCGTCCTTCGTGGTCAGTTGCCGACGCGGCGGCGCAGGTCCTGGAACGCGGTGTAGTTCGCGATGACCTCGATCCGGCCCGGCGGAGCGAGCTGGACGGCCTGGTCGAGGTCGTCGCAGACCTGGAAGGACTGGTTGGCGACTTCCAGGCGTACGGCGAGGTCCAGCCTCCGGTCGCCGAGGACGAAGATCGGGTGCCCGGTGAGCCGCGTGTAGTCGACGTCCCACAGCCAGGACGTGTCGGTGCCGTCCGCGCCGCGCGCGTTCACCGAGAGGACCACCGGGGTCGGCGGCGGGTCGATCAGCGAGAACGTCTCCAGCCAGCCGGCCGGGTTCTTCGCGAGCAGCAGACGCAGGTCACGGCCCTGGAACTGGACGACGTCGTAGCGTCCGGCCACCGCCTGCACCTGGTACATGCGCTCCAGCGCGACCTGCGGGGGCACGCCGAAGACGGCGGCGACGGCGGCCGAGCTGGTGGCGTTGGCCTTGTTGGCGCGGCCCGGCAGCTGGAGGTGGATCGGCCAGGCGGAGCCGCGCGGGTCGAGAACGTGGTCACCCGAGAGCACCCAGGACGGGGTCGGCCGGCGGAAGCCGCACTCGCCGCAGAACCAGTCGTCGCCGGGACGCTGCATCACACCGCCGCAGGACGGGCAGGACCAGGCGTCGTCCTTCCACATCTGGCCGGCTGCGACCCAGATCACGTTCGGCGACGACGAGGCGGCCCACACCACCAGCGGGTCGTCGGCGTTGGCGACGACCACGGCCTTGGAGCCGGCCAGGCCCTCACGCCAGTTCTCGGCGAGCATCCGGGTCTCGGCGGCGCGGTCGAGCTGGTCGCGCGAGAGGTTGAGCAGCGCGATGCACTTCGGGTCGGTGTCCCGGGCGACCCCGGCGAGGTACTTCTCGTCGACCTCGATGACACCGAACTTGGCGTCCGAGCCGCCGGCCAGCGCCGAGGTGATGCCGGCGGGCATGTTGGCGCCGAGCGCGTTGGAGACGACCGGGCCCGCGGCGCGCAGCGCCTCCGCGATCAGCCGGGTGGTGGTCGTCTTGCCGTTGGTCGCCGAGACCAGGACGACGTCCAGGTGCTGGGCGAGCCGGGCGAGCAGATCGGGGTCGAGTTTGAGCGCCACTCGGCCGCCGATCACCGATCCGCTGCCGCGCCCCGCGGCGCGCGATGCCGCAGCGACCGCCTTGCCTGCGGTCACGGCCAGCTTGGCCCGCGGCGTCAGCGGGTCCGAGTTGCCTGCCATCAGTTCTCGATCCTCCTTGCGTACGGCGCCGCGCCCAGTCCCGGCAACGTGTGAACCTCAGCCTATCGAGATCCGTTCACGCCCCCGAACCGTGGCACCACCCCGGCGCCCACGCGGCCCTGACGACCGTACCCTTGCCGCCATGCGACACCGTTCCCTTCCGGGCGCCCGAGGGCACGTCCGGCCCCTCACCCTGCTCGGCGACCCCGTGCTGCGCACCCCGGGCGCGGAGGTCACCGACTTCGGCCCCGAACTGGCCCGGCTCGTCGAGGACATGTTCGCCACCATGTACGCCGCGCGGGGCGTGGGTCTGGCGGCGAACCAGATCGGCGAAGCGCTGCGGGTGTTCGTGTACGACTGCCCGGACGACGAGGAGGTGCGCCATCTGGGGCATGTGGTGAACCCACGGCTCGTCGAGGTGGATGGTGTGGTGCTGCGCGGACCGGAAGGGTGTCTGTCCCTGCCGGGCCTGGAGGCGGGCACGGAGCGGTACGACCGCGCGGTCGTCGAGGGCCGTACGGTGGACGGCGAGCCGGTGCGGGTGGAGGGGACGGGCTGGTTCGCGCGGTGCCTGCAGCACGAGTGCGACCACCTCGACGGGGGGCTGTACGTGGACCGGCTCGGCGGCTGGCGGCAGCGCAAGGCCCTGTGGCAATGGCGGCGCAGGGCGCCCCGCTAGGAGCGCGCCCGCGACATTCCTCGGCGTCGCGGGACACCCTGCGGCATCCCACGGCTCCCGCCGTGCCGGCGTGACCGGCCGCGACGAGCTGTCGGGCGGCGGGGGACTCAGAACCGGGGGCCGCCGACGCGGTCCCCGGCGGCCGCCAGCCGGCCCCAGAGCAGGTCCGCCAGGCTGCGCACCAACTCCGCCCGGGAGCAGGGCCGTTCACCCAGCCACCAGTCACCGGCGGCGTGCATCATGCCGACGATGCCGTGTCCCCACACCCGGGCGAGCTGGTGGCTGTCCGGACCGAGGTCCAGGCGCTCCTCGATGACCTGGCCCAGTTCCTCGCCCATGCGGCGCAGCACCGGGATGGAGTGCCGGCCGGTGTCGAAGCCCTGGTCGTTCTGTGAGCCGCCCTCCGCCGGATGCATCAGGAAGCGGTAGACCTGCGGCCGTGCCTCGATGGCCGCGAGATAGGTGTCCAGGGTGGCCTCCACCCGCTCCCGCCGGTCGGCCGGGGCGTCCAGCGCCGCCCGCAGCGAGTCGAGCAGCGCGTCCGTGTGGCGCTTGGCGAGCGCGGCGTACAGCCCGCCCTTGTCGCCGAAGTGGCGGTAGAGGATCGGCTTGGTGATGCCGGCCTCGGCGGCGATGGCGTTCATCGAGGCCCCGGGGCCGTCGCGCAGCACCACCCGGTCGGCGGCCTCCAGCAGCTCGCGCCGTCGGCGGTCGGCGGACCGCTGCTGCTCGGCCCGCTGCGTGGTGTCCATGATCTCTCCCCACCCGTGCTGAATCGGTGACGCCTGCGCAAACTAACACTGAAAGGCGGGTCAGTATCGAACGAGCGGCCGACCGTCCGTCGCGACGACCGCTTCGGCCTGGGAGTTGACTTCTCCTACTGGCGAGTAACAGACTGAAGTTACCGCAAGTAACAGGTTAGCGCAGTGCTGGAGGGGACATGGCCGAGTTCACCATGGAGCTCAACGACGAACAGAAGGAGGTCCGCGACTGGCTGCACGGCTTCGCCGCCGATGTGATCCGTCCCGCGGCCGCCGAATGGGACGAGCGTGAGGAGACTCCCTGGCCGGTCATCCAGGAGGCCGCCAAGGTCGGCATCTACTCCCTCGACTTCTATGCCCAGCAGTACTTCGACGCCACCGGTCTCGGCATCCCCATGGCGATGGAGGAGCTGTTCTGGGGTGACGCGGGCATCGCGCTGTCGATCGTCGGCACCGGACTCGCGGCCGTGGGCGTCCTCGCCAACGGCACCGAGGAGCAGATCGGTACCTGGATTCCCCAGATGTACGGCGATGCCAACGATGTCAAGGTGGCCGCCTTCTGCTCCTCGGAGCCCGACGCCGGCTCCGACGTCGCCTCCCTGCGCACGCGCGCCGTCTACGACGAGGCCAAGGACGAGTGGGTGATCAACGGCACCAAGACCTGGGCCACCAACGGCGGCATAGCCAATGTCCACGTCGTGGTCGCGGTCGTCGAACCGGAGCTGGGCTCCAAGGGACACGCCTCCTTCATCGTCCCGCCGAACACCCCGGGCCTCGCCCAGGGCCAGAAGTTCAAGAAGCACGGCATCCGCGCCTCGCACACCGCCGAGGTGATCTTCGACAACGTCCGCGTCCCCGGCTCCTGTCTGCTCGGCGGCAAGGAGAAGCTGGACGAGCGCCTCGCCCGCGCCCGGGAGAAGGCGAAGGAGGGCGGCCGGGTGAAGAACGCGGCCATGGCCACCTTCGAGGCCTCCCGTCCGGCCGTCGGCGCGATGGCCGTGGGCACCGCCCGGGCCGCGTACGAGGTGGCCCTCGACTACGCGCGCACGCGCGAGCAGTTCGGCCGGCCGATCATCGACAACCAGGGCGTCGCGTTCCAGCTCGCGGACATGCGCACGCAGATCGACGCCGCCCGGCTGCTGGTGTGGCGCGCCTCGTGGATGGCGGTCAACGGCAAGCCCTTCACGGCGGCCGAGGGCTCCATGTCGAAGCTGTTCGCCAGCGAGACGGCGAAGAAGGTCACCGCGCAGGCCATCCAGATCCTCGGGGGCAACGGCTACACCCGGGAGTACCCGGTGGAGCGGATGCACCGCGACGCGGCTATTTACACCATCTTCGAGGGCACCAGCGAGATCCAGCGGCTGGTGATCGCGCGAACCCTGTCGGGCATGCCGATCCGCTAGCACGCCCCTGCGTGCCCGCTTGCCCGCTGCTTGCCTGCTTGCCCGCGCGCCTGCCGTTCCGTGCCCGCCACGCGCTCCGTCGTGGCGGGTGTCGTCCCGTCAGCTCCTGGGCCGCCGCCCGGCGGCGGGGTCCACGCGGGCAGGCGTGCGGCCGGCCCCAGGGCTCAGCGGTGCCTGAGCGGTGTGAGCTGCTCGATGTCGTAGCGCCGGCGCAGCGCCTCGATCGCTTCCTGGTCCGGCGGACCCCCGTCCGCGAGAATCTCCAGCAGTTCCTCGAAGTAGCGCTCGTGATCCGGCGGCGGAGAGGCCTGGAAGAACATCTTCGCGGGGGTCTCCGTCGGGTTCGCGAACGCGTGGGGGCAGCCCGGCGGTACGACGATGACCGTGCCCGGAGTCGCCCGTACCACCCGGCGGCCCGATGCCGACTCCCACTTCTGCCAGCGGTCGGGGGTCCGTACGCGCGGCTCGAAGGCCAGCACGTCCAGCTCGCCCTCGAGGACGTAGAACAGCTCCTCGCTGCGGGTGTGGACATGGGCGCCGACGTCGAAGCCCGGCGGCACGATCACCTCGAACGTGGACGCCATGCGCGAGTGCGAGCCGGTCACCTTGAACGTCACGTGCTGCGCCGGCGTCCGTACGACGCGGCCATGGCCGGGCGGAACGAACAGTCCCTCGGCCGCCGCCACCCTGTCGGTCGTCGTCACGTTCACTTCTTTCCGTTCCCGGAGACATGCCAGCGGCCCAGGGCCATTTCCGCCGTGATACCGGGCCCGAAACCGGCCAGCAGCCCCCGTGCCGTGTGATCGGCGCCGCCCGCCTCGAACAGCCGGCGCAGCGCGTCCAGGACGACGGCGCTCGCGATGTTGCCGTACTCGGTCAGCGTGGCCCGGCTGAACCGGAAGGCCTCCGACGGCACCCGCAGGAACTTGCTCAGGTCGTCCAGGATCCGCGGACCGCCCGCGTGGATGATGTAGAAGTCCAGGTCGGAGGCGTTCCAGCCGTGCCGGCGTGCCAGCTCCTGCAAGGCCGGCGCGAGCGGTTCCATCGTCGTCGGCACCCGTTTGTCCAGCAGGAAGTGGAAGCCGGTGGCCCGGACGTCGTACGCGATCCACTCCTCGGTCTTGGGGATCAGGTAGGAACCGTTGCGCTCCAGCTTGACGCCGGTGCCGCCCTTGCCGCGGACGACGGCGGCCGCGATGCCGTCGCCGAACAGGCCGTTGGACAGCAGGGAGCCGACCCCGAGGTCGGTGGGCTGGTAGCACAGCGAGCAGAACTCGCAGGCCACGATGAGCGCGTTGCCGTCCGGGTAGGCCGTGCAGAAGTCGTGCGCCCGGTTGATGGCTGCGCCGCCCGCGGCGCAGCCCAGCTGGGCGATGGGTAGCTGCCGGGTGTCGGTGTTGAAGTCCATCGTGTTGATCAGCCACGCGGTCAGCGAGGGCATCATGAACCCCGTGCACGACACATAGATGATCACGTCGATGTCCGTGGTGAGCAGTTCGGCGTCGTCCAGCGCCCGCTGGACGACAGCGGGCACCCGGGCCTTCGCCTCGGCCTCGTAGAGATTGTTGCGCTCCTCGAAGCCGGGGTGCTTCAGGGTCTCCTCGATGGGTTGCACGATGTGCCGGGTCTCGACCCCGGTGTTCTCGATCAGCCGCAGCGCCAGCGGGAGGTTGGGGTGGTCCGCGTGGCGGGAGCGTGCCAGTTCGAGCGTCTCCTCCATCGTGATCACATACTCGGGAACGGAAACCGCGGGTCTGCACAGAGTGGCCATGGAGCGCGCCTTCTTTCGCCTTGGCGGGGGACTCGTCGCCCCCGGCGGAAGGGGTTCACCCGTATGAGGGCTTCACCCACGATCGCCCGGCGGGGCTGCGATATCTCGTCGGGTTACTCCGCTTCAGTGATGCACGCACGGTGACGTTCCGGGCGTGCCCGGTGAGCCGGACGAGGCGGAGGAGGAGCGCCGATGGCGCGCACGGCCAGGGAACTGCTGGAGGAGGCCGTCCGGAAGCTCGCCCCGGATCCGCACGCCAACCGGCTGCTTCCGCTGATCGCCCGGGGTGCGGCCCGGCCGGCCACCCTCGCGGCGCTCGCCCTCGAACAGCGTGCGGTGATCGCCTCGGACCGCAGGGCGTTCCTCCATCTGACCGAGCGGTCGCGGGACGAGCCGGCGTGCGCGGCCTTCTTCGCCGCGCTTGCGGACGGTGAAGCCGTGGCCCAGGATCGTCTGGGTGCCTACGCCGCCGTCTGCCGCGCCGACGAGGCGGCGGACACCTACGAGCCGCCGGCGGACTGCCAGGGCTATCCCGCGTATGTGGCCTGGCTCGCCCTGAACGGGGAGCCGGCCGACGTCGTCCTGGCCCTGGGTGCCAACGTCGCGGCCTGGGGCGGCTACTGCGCGTCGATCGCGCAGGCGCTGCGCCGCCACTACGGCTACGACGACGCGGCCTGCGGCTTCTTCGACTTCTTCGCCGAGCCGTCGGCGGACCTGCGCCGCAGGGCCGAGGAGGCCGTGCAGGAGGGCCTGGACGCCGGCCGTCTGGACGAGGACCGCGCACATCGCTACGGCCGGCTGCTGCGGGGGTACGAGACCCGGTTCTGGCACGCCCTGTGGGAGCTGGACGCGCGGGGCTGACCCGTCCCGGGTGGGGAAGGACAGCAAAAAGCCCTGGTCCGTACGGGCGTTGAGCGCGGCTCGGGTGGTGCCAGGCCGCAGAGTGGGATCAGGAGGCGTGGGGGAGGGCGTGCGGCGGGTGCGCATCAGAAGGAGGTAGGTCGCGCTGCGCGGCACGGCCGCCGCCGGACTCACCGCCACGCACGCCATCGGCGACGCGGCCGTCCGTCACGTCCTCGACTCGGTCGAGACGGCGATCAGTGCGGGCGGCGCAGCCCTCCGGCACCGCGTCGAACACATCGAGACCGTCCCCGACTGCCAGCCACTAGCTGAGTGAGCCGCTGCTGTGCGCGATGCACGCCACATCGATCCGGTCCGCCAGCTTGGCCAGCTCGATGGTCAGCGCGGCCACGGTGTCCTCGTCGAGCCCGTCCTCGCCGGCCTCGACGAGCCGCAGCCACCGGCCGCCCACCGTGCGCAGCAGCTTGCTGACGTCTCCGGCCGCCACCTGCAACGTGCCGCGGTCGTCGACGATCAGAGGCAGGGTCACTTCGCGGTTCACAGCAGGGATCGTAGCCGCGGAACGCTCACGCCCCGTGCCATACGGTGGTGATGTTGCAGAACTCGCGGATCCCGTGTCCGGACAGCTCCCGGCCGTAGCCGGAACGCTTGACCCCGCCGAACGGGAACGCCGGATGGGACGCCGTCATCCCGTTGATGTACACGCCACCGGCCTCGAGGTCCTGGACGAAACGGTCCACCTCGGTTCCGTTGTGCGTCCACACGTTCGAACTCAGTCCGAACGGCGAGTCGTTCGCGATCGCGACCGCCTCGTCGATGCCGGCCGCCCGGTAGAGCGTGGCGACCGGGCCGAACGCCTCCTCGCGGTGGATGCGCATCTGCGGGGTCACCTCGGCGAGGACGGTCGGCGGGTAGTACCAGCCGGGACCGTCCAGGCGCTCACCGCCGCACAGCACCGCGGCGCCGCGGCCGGCCGCGTCGTCGACCAGTTCCTCCAGGTCGGCGCGGCCCCGCTCGCTGGCCAGCGGCCCGATCTCGGTCTCCTCCCGCATCGGGTCGCCGATCCTCAGCGCCTTCATCCGGGCGGTGAACCGCTCGGCGAACGCGTCGAACACATCGGTGTGCACGATGAACCGCTTGGCGGCGATGCACGACTGCCCGTTGTTCTGCACCCGCGCCGTCACCGCCACCTCCGCGGCCCGCTCCACGTCCGCGGACGGCATCACGATGAACGGGTCGCTGCCGCCCAGCTCCAGGACCGTCTTCTTGACCTCGTCCCCGGCGACCGAGGCCACGGACCGGCCGGCCGGCTCGCTGCCGGTGAGCGTCGCGGCCTTGACCCTCGCATCGCGCAGGATCCCCTCCACCGCGCCGGAGCCGATGAGCAGGGTCTGGAAACAGCCCTCGGCGAAGCCCGCCCGGCGGAACAGGTCCTCCAGATAGAGCGCGGTCCGCGGAACGTTCGAGGCGTGTTTGAGCAGCCCCACGTTGCCCGCCATCAGCGCGGGCGCGGCGAAGCGGACCACCTGCCACAGCGGGAAGTTCCACGGCATCACGGCGAGGACCGGGCCGAGCGGCCGGTAGCGCACGATCACCCAGGAGGCACCCGAGTCCTTCACGTCGTACTCGGCGGGCTCCTCGTCGGCGAGCAGCTCCTCGGCGTGCTCCGCGTACCAGCGCATCGCCTTGGCGCACTTCGCGGCCTCCGCACGGGCCTGCCGGACCGGCTTGCCCATCTCGGTGGTCATCACCCGGGCGATGTCCTGCTCGTCCTCCTCCAGCAGGCCGGCCGCCCTGTTCATCCGCAGGGCCCGTTCGGCGAACGTGGTCGTGCGATGGGTGCGGAACGCGGCCTCGGCGGTGGCGAGCCTGCGCTCGACCTCCTCCTCGCCCAGGGCGTCGTACGTCTCGAGCATCTCGCCGGTCGCCGGATTCACGGTGGCGATGGGCATGGCTGACCTCCTGACGAACAGGCTCTGCTTCGACCTTCCCGCGCGGCGGTCGCCACCGCAACGCGGCTTCTCCTTCGGAGCTCTCAGCCCGAGTGCTCCGCGAGCCGGTCGAGAAACGCCGACTGTGCCCGCACGATCACCTCACGGGCCCGGTCGAGGCCGAACCACTCCACACGGTCCAGCTCGGGGAACTCCGCACGGCGGCCCGAGCGCGGCGGCCACTCCAGCGTGAAGGTGCCCGGCACGATCGCCGCCGGGTCGAGGTCCGCCTCGACCGCCCAGGCCATGACCACCTTGCCGCCCGTCTGCCGCACCTCGCCGAGCGGCACGGCCGCCCCGTCGGGCGGCGGCAGCCCCAGCTCCTCCCGGAACTCGCGGCGGGCGGCCTCGAAGGAGGGCTCGCCGGCCTCGTACTCGCCCTTGGGCACGGTCCACGCTCCGGCCTCGCGGCGGGCGAAGAACGGGCCGCCCATATGGCCGAGCAGGACCTCCAGACCGTGCCCGGTGCGCCGGAACAACAGCAGACCGGCGCTGCGCCGCCCGCTCATGGCGCCACCTCGGGGTGCGCGGCCAGCAGGGTCTGAACCGTGTCGGCCTCCTCGGGCCGCTTGTCCTCGCGGTAGCGCACGACCCGGGCGAAGCGCAGGGTGACACCGGCCGGGTAGCGGCTGGACCGCTGGAGCCCGTCGTAGGCGATCTCGACGACGAGTTCGGGGCGTACGGTCACCACCCGGCCGTCGTCCTCGACCGCCAGCGCCCTCAGCCGCTCGGTCTGCCAGGCGAGCATCGCGTCCGTCATGCCCTTGAACGTCTTGCCGAGCATCATGAAGGAGCCGTCCGGGGCGCGGGCGCCCAGGTGCAGGTTGGACAGCGTGCCGGTGCGGCGGCCATGGCCCCGTTCGACGGCCAGTACCACGAGGTCGAGGGTGTGCACGGGCTTGACCTTGAGCCAGGAGGCGCCGCGCCGGCCCGCACTGTAGGGGGCGTCGAGCGCCTTGACCACCACGCCCTCATGACCTCGCGCCAGGGTCTCGGCGAGGAAGTCCTCGGCGGCGGCCGTGTCCCCGGGCCCCTCCACCACGGTGCGCCGCACCCGCATGGGCTCCGGTACGAGCCGGGCCAGCTCCGCATGGCGGTCGGCGAAGGGCAGGTCCAGCAGGTCCCGGCCGTCCACCGACAGCGCGTCGAAGAAGACGGGGGAGACGGGAACGGCCGCGGCGGCGGTCGCCACGTCCAGCCGGGAGCCGACCCGCCCGGCGGTCTCCTGGAAGGACCGCGGCCGTCCGTTCTCGTCCAGCGCGATGACCTCGCCGTCCAGGATGAACCGCGCGCCCGCCAGCCCCAGGGCCGCCGCCGTGATCTCCGGCAGCCGGTCGGTGATGTCGTCGAGGGTACGGGTGTGGATGCGTACGCCGTCGCCGTCCCGGTGGACCTGCACGCGGATGCCGTCGAGCTTCTCCTCGACGGCGCACGCGCCGAGCTTCCCGACGGCCTCGGCGACGGACGACGCGGTGTGCGCGAGCATCGGCAGCACGGGCCGGCCCACCGTGAGCCGGAAGCCGCCGAGGGCCGCCGGGCCGTCGGCGAGCAGGGCCCGCGCCACGGTCTGCAGCGATCCGGCCAGCATGACGGCCCGGCGTACGTCCACCGGGCCGGCCCCCGTCGCCTCGGCCAGTCCCTCCGCGGCCAGGGCGTCCAGCGCCCCCTGCCGCACCTCACCGGTCAGCAGCCCGGTCAGGAACCGCTGCTCGTCCGCCGTGGCCGCCGCCAGCAGTTCGCCGACCAGCCGCTTGCGCTCGGTCTGGGAGCCGGTGCCGGTGACCGCGCCGATCCGGCTCAGCCGGGCGTCCACGTCCCGCACGGTGAGCGTGGGCTCGGCGGCGGGCGTGATCCGCTGCCCGAGGAGCCTCCAGCCGATGCCGAGCCGTCCCTGGGGCAGCCGCCCGGCCAGATACGGGATGACGATCGGCACGTCGTCCGCGTCGGCGTCCCGGAACAGCTCGCCGAGCAGCGCGATCTTCCGGGAGCGCGCCGACGTGGCGGCGACCTCGTGGGACACACGGGCCAGCCGGGCGAGGAGCATGCAGTCATGGTGCACCGGGGGCGGCCGGTCTACACCCGGGCGGCCGCGTCCAGGTCCGCCAGGAGCAGTTCCCCGTTGATCGCGGCCCCCGCCCGGTACCCGCGGCTGGCCGCGTTCACGATCTGCTCCGCGAATCCGGTGGCGTTGCCCGCCGCCCACAGGCCGGGCACGGTCGTCAGCCCCCGCTCGTCGACCACCGGGTACCTGCCGAACGGGGTCTCGCTCAGCTCGGCGCCCAGCCGCTCCAACAGGCCGGTGCGGGGGACGGCGCGGGGCGCGACGAACAGCACGGAGCGGTCGTGGACCGTGCCGTCCACGAGCCGGACCCCGGTGAGCCGGTCCTCCTCGGTCACCAGCCCCGCGACCTCGCCGGGCACCACGCCGACCCCGGCCGCCGCGAGCCTGCGCAGGTCCTGGTCGGACAGCTCCTCCTCGGCGACCGTGTGCAGGAACAGGGTCACGTCCTTCGACCACTGGGAGACCATCAGTGCCTGGTGCACGCTCAGCGGGCTCGTGGCGAGCACCCCGAAGGGCCGGTCGCGCACCTCCCAGCCGTGGCAGTACGGGCAGTGCAGCACATCGCGCCCGAACCGCTCGGCGACCCCGGGCACCGCGGGCAGCTCGTCCCGCAGGCCGGTGGCCACCACCAGGCTCCGGGCGTGCACGGACCGCCCTCCTTCGAGCGTCACGTCGAACGCGCCGTCCGCGTCCCGGACGGCGTCCACCACCCGGTCCCGGACCAGTTCCACGCCGTAGCGCGCGATCTCCTCACGGCCCGCCGCGAGGAACTCGGCCGGGGGCATGCCGTCCCGGGACAGATAGCCCTGCAGACGCGCGGCGGGGGCGTTGCGCGGCTCGCCCGCGTCGACGACGAGCGTGCGGCGCCGTGCCCGGCCCAGGACCAGGGCCGCCGACAGGCCGGCCGGCCCGCCTCCGACGACGACCACCTCGTAGGTTCCGCTGTTCTCCTCGGTCATGGTGACCACCTCCGCCGGAACGATGGCCCGGACGCTGCGGCATTGACAAACACATTTGCCGGAACTGCAATAGATCCATGGGTACGGACGAGGTTCTCGCGGGTGTGGGCCCCAGGCTGCGGCGGCTGCGGAAGGAGCGGGAGGTGACGCTCGCGGGGTTGTCGGAGGCGACCGGCATCTCCGTCAGCACCCTCTCGCGCCTGGAGTCGGGCCTGCGCAAGCCCAGCCTCGAACTGCTGCTGCCGATCGCGCAGGCCCACGAGGTGCCGCTGGACGAACTGGTCGGCGCCCCGCCGGTGCGGGACCCGCGGGTGCGCGGCGAGCCGATCGTGCGCTACGGCCGCACCCACTGGCCGCTCACCCGCCAGCCCGGGGGGCTCCAGGCCTTCAAGGTGGTCGAGCCGCAGCGCAGGCTCGAACCGGACCTGCGGACGCACGAGGGCTATGAGTGGCTGTATGTGCTCTCCGGCCGGCTCCGGCTCGTGCTGGGCGACCGCGACGTGGTGCTGGGGCCCGGCGAGGCCGCCGAGTTCGACACCCGGGTGCCGCACTGGTTCGGATCGACGGGGGAGGGGCCGGTCGAGTTCCTCAGTCTGTTCGGGCCGCAGGGCGAGCGGATGCACGTACGGGCGCGGCCCCGCCGGACGTGACGCGCGCGACGGTTCCCCGATAGGCAAGCGACCGCTTAGTATGCGATCGACCCGGTCGGCGAACACGACCGGCACAGCCCCTGGAGGCCGCGCATGCAGGCATGGCACGTGCACGAGAACGGCGAGCCGAGCGAGGTGATGCGGCTCGTCGAGGTGGAGCCGCCCACGCCCGGCGACGGCCAGGTCCTGCTGAAGGTGCGGGCCGCGAACGTCAACTTCCCGGACGCGCTGCTGTGCCGCGGCCAGTACCAGGTCAGGCCGCCGCTGCCGTTCACACCGGGCGTGGAGATCTGCGGGGAGACCGAGGACGGACGCCGGGTGATCGCCAACCCGGCGCTGCCGTACGGGGGTTTCGCCGAGTACGCCGTCGCCGACGCCGCGGCCGTCCTGCCCGCCCCCGAGGCCCTCGACGACGCCGAGGCCGCGGCCCTGCACATCGGCTACCAGACGGGCTGGTTCGGCCTGCACCGCCGGGCCGGTCTTCAGGCCGGCGAGACGCTGCTCGTCCACGCCGCCGCCGGAGGGGTCGGCAGCGCGGCCGTCCAGCTCGGCAAGGCCGCGGGCGCCACCGTCATCGGCGTCGTCGGCGGTGCCGGCAAGGCCGCCGTGGCCCGCGAGCTGGGCTGCGACGTCGTGATCGACCGCCGCGCGCAGGACGTCGTCGCCGCCGTGAAGGAGGCGACCGGCGGCCGGGGTGCCGACGTGATCTACGACCCGGTGGGCGGCCAGGCCTACGCGCAGTCCGCGAAGGTCGTCGCCTTCGAGGGACGGATCGTCGTCGTGGGCTTCGCCAGCGGCTCCATCCCCAGCCCCGCGCTCAACCACGCCCTCGTCAAGAACTACTCCATCCTCGGTCTGCACTGGGGCCTGTACGCCACCAAGAACCCGAAGCTGATCCTGCACTGCCACGAGCGGCTCACCGAGCTGGCCGCACAGGGCGTCGTCAAGCCGTTGGTGAGCGAGCGGGTGCCGCTGGGCGGGGCCGCGGACGCCGTGCAGCGGGTCGCCGACGGCGTCACCACCGGCCGGATCGCCGTCGTACCGGAGGACGGAGCCGCCGTATGACCGACGCAGCCGAACTGCGCGAGCGCACCCGCGCGTTGCTGGCCGCGCACCCGCCCGCCGGCACCGACCGCCTCGACTTCCTGCGGGCCCGCTTCGACGCCGGACTCGCCTGGGTGCACTACCCGGAGGGCCTCGGCGGCCTCGGCGCCCCGCGCTCGCTCCAGGCCGTCGTCGACGCCGAACTCCAGGCCGCGGGCGCGCCCGACAACGACCCGCGGCGCATCGGCATCGGCCTCGGCATGGCCGCGCCGACGATCCTCCGCTACGGCACCGAGGAACACAAGCGCCGGTACCTCAGGCCCCTGTGGACGGGCGAGGAGGTGTGGTGCCAGCTCTTCAGCGAGCCGGGCGCGGGCTCCGACCTCGCGGCGCTCGGCACCCGCGCCGTCCGCGACGACGGGGGAGACTGGGTGGTCAACGGGCAGAAGGTGTGGACCTCCAGCGCCCATCTCGCCCGCTGGGCCATCCTCATCGCCCGCACCGACCCGGACGTGCCCAAGCACCAGGGCATCACGTACTTCCTCTGCGACATGACCGACCCCGGCGTCGAGGTCCGGCCCCTGCGGCAGATCACCGGCGAGGCCGAGTTCAACGAGGTGTTCCTCACCGACGTCCGCATCCCCGACGCCCGCCGCCTCGGCGGGATCGGCGACGGCTGGCGCGTCGCGCAGACGACGCTGATGAACGAGCGCGTGTCCATCGGCGGCATGCGGATCCCGCGCGAGGGCGGCATGATCGGCCCGGTCGCCAGGACCTGGCGCGAGCGCCCCGCACTGCGCACCCACGACCTGCACCAGCGGCTGCTGACGCTGTGGGTCGAGGCCGAGGTCGTCCGGCTCACCGGCGAGCGGCTGCGCCAGCAGCTCTCCGCGAACCAGCCCGGTCCCGAGGGCTCCGGCATGAAGCTCGCCTTCGCCCGCCTCAACCAGGAGATCAGCTCACTGGAGGTGGAACTCCTCGGCGAGGAAGGCCTGTTCTACGACGACTGGACCCTGCGGCGGCCCGAACTCGTCGACTTCACCGGCCGCGACGCCGGCTACCGCTATCTGCGCGCCAAGGGCAACAGCATCGAGGGCGGGAGCAGCGAGGTCCTGCTGAACATCGTCGCCGAACGTGTCCTCGGCCTGCCCGCCGAGCCGCGCACCGACAAGGACGTCGCGTGGAAGGACCTGTCCCGATGAACGCGCAGCCGACGCAGCCCGATCTGCTGTACGCGGAGGAGGAAGAGGCGCTGCGCGCCGCCGTCCGTGACCTCCTCGACGACCACTGCGATCCCGCGGGCGTTCTCGCCCGTGCCGAGTCGGACGCCCCGCACGACCGCGCCCTGTGGAAGGCGCTCGCGCAGGACATGGGCCTTGCCGGGCTGCTGGTGCCGGAGTCCCTGGGCGGACAGGGCGCCTCGCATCGCGAGAGCGCCGTCGTCCTCGAGGAGTTGGGGCGCGCGGTCGTTCCGGTCCCGTACCTGACGAGCGCCGTCGTGGCGACCGAGGCCCTGCTGGCCTGCGAGGGCGACGAGGCCGCCGGGCTGCTGGCGGAGCTGGCGTCCGGGCGCACGGTGGGCGCCCTCGCGGTCGGGCTGTCCGCCGGCCCCGCGGGCGCCCCCGGCGTCGTACGGCTCGACGGCGGGCTGCTGCACGGGGAGTCGAGTGCCGTCGCGGACGCGGCCGTCGTCGATGTGCTGCTCGTGCCGGCCCAGGACGGTGCCCTGTACGCGGTGGACGCGGCCGCCGTGACCGTCACCCCGCAGGTGTCCCTCGACCTCACCCGGCCCCTCGCCGGCGTCACCTTCGACGGGGCACCCGGACGCCGTCTCACGGAGGACGCCGGGACGGCCGTACGCCGGGCCCTGCGGGCCGGTGCCGGACTGCTCGCCTCCGAGCAACTCGGCCTCGCGGACTGGTGCCTGACCCAGACCGTGCGCTATCTGAAGGAGCGCAAGCAGTTCAACCGGCCCGTCGGCGGGTTCCAGGCGCTCAAGCACCGGCTCGCGCGGCTGTGGCTGGAGATCGCGGGTGTGCGGGCCGCCGCGCGCAACGCCGCCGACGCGCTCGCCACGGCCGGAGCGGACACGGACGTCGCGGTCGCCGTCGCGGCGGCGTACGCGGCCCCTGTCGCCGTGCACGCCGCCGAGGAGGCCGTCCAACTGCACGGCGGGATCGGGATGACCTGGGAGCACCCGGTCCATCTGTACCTCAAGCGGGCGAAGGCGGATGCGCTCGCCTACGGGACCGCCGGACGCCACCGTGCGGCGCTGGCCGAACTGGTCGACCTGCGGCCCCCGCTGTAGGCGACGGGCAACGGGCCGGTCTCCTTCAGGTGCGTTTCCGGGCCACGCCCGAGATCGCGGGCCCGGCCCGGGACGCGCCGTGGAGCGAACTGCCGGCCGCCGGCGTGGACTGCGCCGACACACACGACCGCGCCGGCCCGGAGTCCTTCCTGGATTCCCACGAGCGGGCGTAGAACCACACGTTCGGGGGACACGTCAGCCGCCCGGACCAACCCTTCGCTACGCCACACTTGCGGCCGAAAGCCGCGCCGTGGGCGTGGCGAAGGAGGATGACGATGGCCGTATCCATCTCTGTGGTGCTGCTGCTTCTGATCATTGCGGTGATCTTCATCCGCAACGGCGCGCTGAAGATCTCCCACGCCCTGCTCTGCATACTGCTCGGCTTCGTCCTGGCCGGCTCCAGCATGGCGCCGACGTTCCACCAGGGCCTCGCGGCGACGAAGCAGATCATCGACGGGCTGCGCCCCTGACCGCCGGGAGCCGGCCGTCAGGGGGCGGAGAAGACCCCGATCCCGTCGGGCACCGGGCGTTCGACGCCCCCGCTGGGATGGTTGCGCACGGTCACCGCGCTCTCGCCCCCCAGCCGGGTGACCAGCGTCGTGGAGCCGCCGCCGTCCAGATTGAAGCCGTCGGTGGCGCCCAGCCGCCGGAGCGTGCCGGCGAGTTCGGCGAGGGTGAGCCCGCTGCGGTAGGGGGCCGCGCCGTCGAGCGCGAGGAGCAGCAGGCGCCGGCCCCCGTCCTCGATGCCCACCGCGGTACGCACGGCGGACGCCTTGTCGTCGAGGCCGGCCGAGGGCACGCCGCCCCGCAGCACGGGGAAACCGCCGATGGCGAAGCGGTACGGGATCCCGGACGAGGCCGCCACCAGACGGTGCTGCACCCGGACCCGCTCGCCCTTGAACAGCTTGCGCAGAGACCGGGCGCCCTCCTCGCGGCCCACCAGGACGGTGGTGCCGGCGGCGACGGGGCCGCCACCGGGCCGGTCGGCGGTGGCGACGACCCGGCCCTTCCTGACCGTCACCTCGTAGGTGTCCGTGCTGCACGGCGCGGCCCGCTCGGTGTCGGTCCCGCACACCGCCCGCATCCGGGAGGCCGCGCCCCAGTCCGCGGTGTACGCCCCGATCGAACCCACCGGCAGCGCGTACTGGTTGAACCCGCGCAGCGCCAGCCGTCCCTGGGGCGTGCGCACGGAGCCGCTCAGGGACAGCCGGTCCAGGCGGGCCCTGCGGTCGGTGCCCACCCCGAGCACGTCGTCCGTGTCGGCACCCGGCGGCAGGGCGGGCCCGAAGCGCTGCCCGTTCGGCACGCCGGCCTTGAGCGGGTGCCCGCCCGCCACCGCCGGGCCGTCGCTGGAACCGGTCGCCTCCACCCCCGGGTGCTGGGTCCCGGAGATGTCGAAGAAGTCGCCGTTGATCCCCGCGACCGTGCTCCGCTTACCGGCGAGCCGCGAGACGGTGGCCCGGGCGGCGACGGCGCCCGGATAGAGCAGGTCGACCCGCACACGGGGATCGCGCAGGTCGACGGTGACCAGGTGCGCGTGGGTCGTCCCGTGGGTCGCGGGGATGTCGAACTGGCTGTACAGGACGCCGGGAGCGAGGGTCCGGGTGCTCTGCACACCAGTGGCCGGCGCCGCCCCCACAAGGGCCGCACCGGCCAGCCCGCTCCAAGCCACGAGAAGGGTCAGTACCGTTCTGAGCCGTCGGTCGCGAGGCCTCATGCTTCCCCCTGATGTCTCGTCAACGTGCGCAGGAATCAGGGGAAGTGCATCAGATGGCGGTGTCCCGTGCGGTGTTCACCCGTCCACGACGCGGGAACGGATGAGAAAACGCACTCCTTCGGGTGCTTCCAGGGAGAAGCCGCTGCCACGGCCGGCCACGACGTCGACGATCAGCCGGGTGTGGCGCCACACCTCGTACTGGTTTCTCGACATCCAGAAGCCGACCGGCTCGTCGACCCCGTCGACCTCCAGCTCCGCGAGCAGCACATCCGAACCGCCGGTGCGGAACTCGCCCCTCGGGTAGCACATCGGGGCGCTGCCGTCGCAGCAGCCGCCGGACTGGTGGAACATCAGCGGTCCGTGGGCCTCCCGCAGCCGCCGCACCAGCTCGGCGGCCGCGGGGGTCAGCTCCACGCGCGGGATCACCTGGTTCCTCCGGGGATGCCCCGGCCTTCAGGCCGGGGAGGAATCGGACTCCTGCGGAGCAGGGCAGGGAAAGCTGAATCGCCGTCAGGGCGATTCGGCGTCCGCCTCGGCGGTGGCGCGCTCGGCCTCCAGCCGGTAGATGATCTCGCAGTGGTGTCCCCCAGGGACAAGAACTCCGCCCGCGTGATGCTGGTCCGGGCTGGTCTCAACCCGGCTGGTGCTGATGGCGGAAGACCTCCGGGAGCGCTGCTCCCGAAGGCAGCCTGAGCCAGGAATCCCCTCCCTGAAGTTATCAGCGGTTTGAGGCGGGCAGTGGGTAGTTCTTCCAGCTAGATCCGTTGATGACATCTCATCAACGGGGCCTGGCCTCGCTGTTGTCGGTCAGGGGCTAGCGGCAAGGCCGTGAAGTTTGTGGCTGGGGCACGTTGTCAAGGGCTTGCGGCCGCAAGGATTTCGATGCTGGTGGTGGCTTTGTAGCTGGTTCGGTCG
>NZ_JBSFXK010000020.1:0-112290 GCF_053595355.1 Streptomyces sp. NPDC002513
CCCCGCCTCGGCCGATCAGCACCCCGCGCCACCAAACGCAGCACCCCCGGCTACCGCACCCTCCGCCCCGACGAGCCACCCACCAGCCGCGTCACACACGACATCCACATCCACCGCCTCGACCCCGAGGAGAAGATCAACGCCGAGCTGCAAAAGGCCGCTTAGGAAGCGACGTTGGGCTGTCATGTGGGCGCCGCCTCGTTCAGTTCCGTCCGCTAGGCGACGGCGAAGAAATCGGGTTGGACGCCTGCTCAACGCGGAAAACTCGCCGATACCAGTCCAGGCCGTCTTCCAGGTGGGCGACAGTGAAGGAAAGGTGGCGAATACCCGCGATCGTTGGCCCGGCGCCATGAGCCATAGTTCAATTCCCATCGTTTTCTGTGGAGACCGGCATTTAGCCTGGATACTCACGTCGCCCCCTGTAACAGGGTCAATCCGGGAGCTTCATTCTGCACCTCTGCTGCGTCCAGTCGAGTGGTCCGCGACGGCGCCGCTGCGGGCAGCACGCGCCAGAAGGCGCTCCAGGGTCGCGTGTGAGGGTGGCCGTCGGCGTGACGGGGTCGGCTTCCTGCACCCACAGGGGGTCACGGCCGGCGAGCTTGTGCACGGTTGACGGTGAGGCGTCGAGTCCTTGACCGTCGATCGTGATCGTCCGGTCGGGGAACTCGACTCGTGCGTGGCACCGCAGGTTGTTCGACGAACACGCCGCTTTCCCCGTGGAACTCACAGTCGCGGCTTGACACGCCAGGCGTCTGAGGTGTCTTTCTCGGTCCGGCAGCCGCCATCTGGTGTTGTATGCGACTCGCCCGCCTCACCACGTAGGGCATGGTCTTAAGACTGTGCGAGACAGATCAATGAGTAATTCGATGTGCGAGTGGGCGTCATACGCGGATCTCTGAGTAACCTCTCGGCTTGACCGCCATCGATTCAGGGCTACGCTGATCTGGCACCTTGACGTCGGCTCCCCGCTTTCCGCGCCGGAGACTCCCGTTCGGGTTCGCGCCGCCGCCCGGATACGGCAATCGCGGCGGCTATGGTCGACGCCTTGCGCACGATCCTTACCGTTCTCAGTGGCCTAAAAGGCCGATTTCACCTTGTACGCCGAGGAAGTGAAAGCACATGACGGCCATTGGGATCTTGAAATTTGGCGAGGGCAGACTGGCCATCGCAGTGGCGGTGCTCTCCGCCGTGACCGTGGTACCGGCTCACACCGCAGACGACCTCGGCAGGGCCCCGGGGGGCCAGAAGCCGACCGTGGTGCTCGTACACGGAGCATTCGCCGACGGGTCCAGCTGGAACGGAGTGGTGCAGCGCCTGCAGCGGGACGGCTACCAGGTCATCGCCCCGCCCAACACGCTGCGCGGCATACCCCAGGACTCGACGTACCTGAACAGCCTCCTGAAGACCATCAAGGGGCCGATCGTCCTCGTCGGACACTCCTACGGCGGCGAGGTGATCTCGCAGGCGGCCGCCGGACTCGACAACGTCAGGGCACTGGTGTACGTCAACGCGATCATGCCGGACAAGGGTGAGTCGTTCGCCGGCCTCTCCGGCAAGTTCCCGGCCACCCCGATCACCAAGGCGTTCAAACAAGTGCCGTTCCGCAACGGTGACGGCACCACGGGCACGGACGTGTACATCCAGGCCGCCGAGCTCCACGCGACCTTCGCTCAGGACCTCCCGCAGCAGCAGGCGTCAGTCATGGCGGCGACGCAACGCCCGATCGCGCAGTCGGCGTTCACCGACAAGCTCACCGCAGCGGCCTGGCGGGACAAACCGGTCTACGTGCTCATCGGCAGGCAGGACCGGGCCATAGACCCGAGCCTCGAGCGGTACGAGGCCAAACGCGCACACGCGCGCAGGACGGTGGAGATCAACTCCTCGCACGTGTCCCTGGTCTCCCACCCCCAGGCGGTCACGGATCTCATCGTGAGCGCCGCCCGCGACTCCGGTCACCGGTAGGCGAACGGGCAGCACCCCGAGCTCACGCGGCGAGGGGCCTCCCACACACCGGAGGCCCCTCGCCGACGTACCCGCTCGACCTACGTGCACGTACCCGGAAGCACCAGGGCGGGAGTTGAGGAGCCGGCCGCGGCCACCCACGACGCTACGAGTTCCACCTCAGTGAGGTTTTGAAGTGTGCGGCCTTGCCCGCGTAGCGACGGTGGAGGCGGTGGCATCCGGTGCCGGCGTCCGGCCGCGTGATGGAGTACCCGGCGAGCCTGGGGTGGACTCACCCTTGCGTCGGCAGGAAGGCAGGGCCCGGGCAGCCCCGCGCCGCGGGCGCGGGCCGGTCCACCGGCTCGGCGCACGATGGGCCGGCCCGTCCGCTCCGGGAGGCCTACGCGGGCAACTGAACGGCTGGTCAGTACAGTGTGCGCATGACCATCGATCGGAACGCTCCCCTCATGACGCTCGTCTGGACCGACCATGTCACCGGCCGGCGCGGCTACCTCGTCGTCGACCGGCTCGTCCGCGGGGTCGCCAGCGGCGGGCTGCGGATGCGGCCGGGCTGCACGCTGGACGAGGTCGCCGGGCTGGCCCGCGGCATGACCATGAAGGAGGCGCTCCACTACAACCCCGAGAGCCGCTACGTCCCGTTGGGTGGCGCCAAGGGCGGTATCGACTGCGATCCCCGGGCCCCGGAGGCGTACGACGTCCTCGTACGCTATCTGCGCGCCATGAAGCCGTACGTCGAGAGCGTCTGGACCACCGGCGAGGACCTGGGGCTCACCCAGGATCTGGTGGACCGGGCGGCGGCCGAGGTGGGGCTCGTGTCGTCGGTGCAGGCGGTGTATCCGCTGCTCGACGACGAGGCGGCGGCGCGCCGCCGCCTCGCTGACGCGTTCGCGGTCGAGGTGGACGGGATCGGGCTGGACGGGCTGGTCGGCGGGTGCGGGGTCGCCGAGTCCGTCCTCACCGCCCTGGACCGGGCCGAAGTGCCCTACGCGGGAACGCGCGTGGCCGTGCAGGGGTTCGGCACCATGGGCGGGGCCACGGCGCGTTTCCTGGCGCGGGCCGGCCTCGCGGTCGTCGCCGTCGCCGACATCAAGGGCACGATCGCCCATCCGGACGGGCTCGACGTGGAGGCGCTGCTCGCGGCGCGCGACGCGTACGGGACGGTGGACCGGGCGGCGTTGCGCCCCGACGACCGGGAACTGCCGGACGACGCCTGGCTGTCGGCTGAGGCGGAGGTGCTCGTACCGGCGGCGGTGTCGTACGCGGTCGACACGGTGAACCAGGTACGGATCGGCGCTCGGTGGATCGTCGAGGCGGCCAACATGCCGGTGCTGCCGGAGGCGGAGGAGCTGCTCGCGGCGCGCGGGGTGACCGTGCTGCCGGACGTGGTGGTCAACTCCGGGACGAACGCCTGGTGGTGGTGGACGCTGTTCGGCGACGTCGAGGCGGACGCGGACGAGGCGTTCGCGTACACGCGGCGGGCGATGCGGGAGCTGGTCGGCCGGATGCTCGACCGCGCGGAGGCGGACGGGACGAGTCCGCGAGCGGCCGCGCACGCCCTCGTAGCGGACCGGCTGCCGGTGATCGCGGAACGGTTCGGGTGGTACCGGTGACGAGGGTTCGGCTGAGTGTGGCCGAGCGGCGCGAGGAACTGCTCCGGGCCGCCGTCGGTCAGATCGAGGCGCGGGGCGTGGCGGCGGTGCGGATCGCCGATGTCGCCTCGGCCCTCGGGGTGAGCAACGCGCTGGTGCTGTACCACTTCTCGACCAAGGAGAAGCTGGTCGCGGAGGCCTTCGCCTACGCCGCCGAGGGCGACCTGGCCCATCTGCGCAAGCTGCTCGGGCGCCGTACGCCGGCGCTGCGCCGACTGCGGACGGCGGTGCGCTGGTACGCGCCGACCGGGCAGGCCAAGGGCTGGCGGCTGTGGATCGAGGGCTGGGCGGCGGCGCTGCGCGAGCCCGCGCTGCGGGAGGTCGCGCGGTACCTCGACCGGCAGTGGAAGGCCGCGATCACCGAGGTCGTGGCGGAGGGGGTGGCCGCGGGCGAGCTCCGCTGCCCCGACCCGGCGGCCACGGCGCTGCGGCTGACCGCGCTGCTCGACGGGCTGGCCGTGCAGATGACGGTGTACGGGGGCACGGTCTCACGGGCGCGCGCCCAGGAGTGGGTGGACGAAGCGCTCGCGCGCGAACTCGGCGTGGAGCGCGAGGAGTTGACGACGACGCGGAACTGACCTGCCCCTGCCTGCCAGGACCGTTCCACCGCGGAGGCCCACGGCCTGCGCACCGTACGGAGGCCCTGCACGACCCGCACCCCTCACAGAGGCCGGATGCCGGGGCCCGAGCCGAACCGGTGGCCGACTGGGGCCGGTGCGGCGATCCGCACCGGCCCGCCTGCCCGATCCGCACCAGACCGGCTCCGCGATCCACACCAGACCGACTCCGTGATCCGCACCGGGCCAACTGCGCGATCCATACCAGACCGCCTGCCTGTTCGGAACCGGACCGCCCACCTGCCCCGGACCGGCGCCCCAGAACGCGGCCCCGACCGCCCCGCCCATGCGATCCGGTTCAAACCGCCTGCGCGATCCGCATCTTGATGTCCTCCGGCGACAGAGCGCCCTTCGCCACCACGCGGTCCCCGGAGGACTCTCCGCGCAGCCGGCGCCCGATCCACGGGACCAGGTGCTCCCGCGCCCAGTGGATGTCGTCGCGCCGTACCTCGAACGTGCCGCGCGGCGGCATCGGCGGCCATGGCTGGTCCGGGTCGGCCGGGACCTCGATGCCGAGCACCTGGCCCGCCCGCAGGGCGACCCGGGTGTGTCCCTCGGGCGAGAGATGGAGGCGGTCGTCGTCCCAGGCGCGCCGGTCCTGCACGGTCTTCAGGGACCACAGGTCGAGCACCGGGCAGCCGTACCGGTCGGCGATGGCCCGGACATGCCCGTTGTACGTGGCGATCTTGCCGCGCAGATGCTTGAGCACGGGCACGCCACGGGTGTCGAAGCCGGTGGTGACCATGACGGTACCGACGGCCGAGGTGAGGTCGGCGACGGCGCGCTCGAAGCGCTCGGCGACCTCGTCGGGGTCGGTGCCGGGCCGGATGATGTCATTGCCGCCCGCGCAGAAGGAGACCAAGTCCGGGGCCATTTCCAGGGCCATGGGGATCTGGTCCGCGACGATCTGGTCGAGCAGTTTGCCGCGGACGGCGAGGTTCGTGTATCGGAAGTCGCCCTCGGGACAGCGGTCGGCGAGGAGCACCGCGAACCGGTCGGCCCACCCGACGAACTGTCCGTCGGGCCCCAGGTCGCCGACGCCCTCGGTGAAGCTGTCCCCCACCGCCACGTACGACCCGATCACTGATCTTTTGTCATTCTTCGAATCGTCTGCCACGTCGCACCATGATTCCCCTCCGGTGTGAGCTACGCGACCGCAAGAAAGGGTTGACGGACGGTGAGATAAACCACTCGACGCATTGGGGCCAATCCGGAATAAGCCTCTGAACAGGGATGTTGAGCGGCCCCGCCCTGGGCCGGCAGGCTCAGACGCGGTGCAGGCGGATGACCGTCGCGTCGAAGTCGCCGTGCAGTCCGGTCCGCAGACCGTGGTGCAGCAGCACGGCACCCCGGTGTGTTTCTCCTGTTTCGCGGCATTCGTATGTGGCCGTGGGATCGAGACCCCGAAGCCGCAGCGGCGCGACCGGCTCACCGTGGTGCTGCGCCTGGAGCAGGGCGAGGACGACGGTCTCGTCACCGAGGACGTACTGGACCGCGCTGAGGCCTCCCTCCGGAGGCCGCAGCCGGTAGAGGTCTCCGCGCTGCACCACAGGGCGGATCTCCTTGTAGAGGCCCACCCAGTCCCGGGCTTCGGCCAGCTCCTCCTCGGTCCACTCCGCCAGGTCGCCGCCGACACCGAGCACCCCGGCCATGGCGCTCACGAACCGGAAGCGCAGCGCGCTGACCCGCCCGTTGAGCTGGGTGTTGGGACTGTCGGTGACCCAGGCGGCCATGACCCGGGCCGGATGGATCTGGCTGAAGCCGTGCTGGATGGCGAGCCGGTCGAGCGGGTCGGTGTTGTCGGAGGTCCACACCTGGTCCGTACGGCTCATGATGCCGAGGTCGACGCGTCCGCCGCCGCCCGAGCAGGACTCGAAGGCGACCTGGGGGTGCGCGGCCCGCAGCCGGTCCAACAGGCCGTAGAGCGCTCGCACATGGTCGACCCACAGCCGCTGCGGGTACGCGTCACCGGGCCAGCCCGCGTCGGTGAAGCACCGGTTGAAGTCCCACTTCACATAGTCGATCGGGGCGCTGGTGAGGAGCGCGTCCAGCTGCTCCCACAGGTACTCCTGGACGTCCTCGCGCGCCAGGTTGAGCACGAGCTGGTTGCGGAACTCCGTGCGCCGCCGTCCCGGCTGGTACTGCACCCAGTCGGGGTGGGCGCGATAGAGGTCGCTGTCCGCGTTGACCATCTCGGGCTCGACCCAGATGCCGAACTGCATCCCGAGGGCGTGCACCTCGTCGGCGAGCGGCTTCAGTCCGTTCGGGAAGCGGTCGGGGTTGGGGGTCCAGTCGCCGAGTCCGGCCCGGTCGCTGGTGCGCGCCCCGAACCAGCCGTCGTCGATCACGAACAGCTCGACGCCCATCGCCGCGGCCCGCTGCGCCAGCGCCCGCTGCTGCTCCTCGGCGATGCCGAATCCGGTCGCCTCCCAGGAGTTGTAGAGCACGGGCCTGTCCCGGTCCGCGTCCGGGATGACATGGGCCCGCTGGTAGGCGTGCCAGGCACGGCTCGCGCCGCCGAAACCGCCCTCGCTCCACAGTCCGGCGAAGACGGGGGTGGTGTACGTCTCCCCCGCCGCCAGCCGCAGCAGGCCCGAGTCGTCGTAGCCGGCCCCGCCGGTGATCTGCACCCGTGCGTCGGGGAGTTGGGCGACGGCGAGCCGCCAACTGCCCGACCAGGCCAGCGCGCAGCCGTAGACCTCGCCGCGCTCCTCGGTGGCGTCCGTGTCGAGCGCGACCCACGGAAGGTGCTGGTGCCCGGTGTGGCCGCGGCGGCTGCCGATGACCTTCTCGCCGTAGGTGAGGCCGGACCGGACGAGCCGGGACTCGGCCGCCCACCGGCCGTGCAGCTGCGACAGCCGCCAGCCCGCACGCTCGGGCACGGTCCAGGTGGCCGAGTCGGCGCGCAGGAGTTCCACCGGGGTGGCGCCATCGTTGGCGAGGGTCACCCAGCGCTCGACGACATCGCCGCGCATGCGGTAGTGAAGGGTGATCAGCAGCCCTGTGTCGCTGAACCGCAGCCGCAGTTCCTCTCCGTCGGTCTCGTACGCCTCGAAGACCCACTCGGTGCCCCGGCGCTCCTCGGTGCGGACGGACAGGGCGGGACGGACGAACCGGGGGCCGCCCTCGACCGGGTACTCCTCGCGGCCGTCCAGTGGGGACTCGAAGGGCCGGTAGCGGGGGGCGGGCAGGGCGGCGAGGGCCTCCGCGTCGGCGAGGGCGATACGCGGGCCCCAGTGCAGATGCAGCAGTTCGTCGCCGTCGGTGAGCCGCAACGCATAGCTGCTCCCGGGCCCCGACAGCAGCCAGGTACGACCGTCAGCGCCGATCTCCAACATACAAGCCCTCACAGATCCGAACAGGTGCGACCAGTGCTCAACATCATCGGGCCCGAGGTGTCTCGCGGGCAACGGAATGCGGTCCGGATCCGGCCGGGCGCCCCGTCCGCGTTGATGGCGTGATCGGCCGATGTCGTATCGTCGAGGCGCGGCCCGTCGACGAGCAGCGTCGACGGACGGATGGGAGGAGCCCCCGTGACCCAGCAGGTCCCGTCTACCGAGCCCGAGCTGACCGGAGTGCGCAACTTCCGTGACCTGGGCGGCCTGCCGACCGCGGACGGGCGGCGCGTACGGCACGGAGTGCTCTTCCGCAGCGGCCACCTCGCACACGCGACGGAGCAGGACGCGGCGTTCCTCGCCTCTCTCGGTCTGCACACGGTCTTCGACTTCCGCAACGCGGCGGACATGAAGCTGGAGGGGCCGGACGTCGAACTGGCGGGCGTGCGCAACCTCAACCTTCCGCTGACGGACCCGGCGGACGGCGCCGAGTTCTGGAAGATGGTCCGCGACGGTGACCTGGAGCAGTTGCGTGAGCTGTGCTCCGACGACAAGGCCGCGAACCGCATGATCGCCTCGTACCGCACGATCATCCGGGAGCGCACGGCCGAGCACTCCCAGGTGCTGCGCGCGCTGGCCGAGGACAGCGTGCCCGCGCTGATGCACTGCGCCGCCGGCAAGGACCGCGCGGGCCTGTCGATCGCGGTGACGCTCCTCGCCCTCGGGGTCGAACGGGACGCGATCGCCGCGGACTATCTGGAGT
The DNA here is from genome assembly GCF_053595355.1 of Streptomyces sp. NPDC002513. NCBI lineage: Bacteria > Bacillati > Actinomycetota > Actinomycetes > Kitasatosporales > Streptomycetaceae > Streptomyces > Streptomyces sp. NPDC002513. Next base: position 8,327 of record NZ_JBSFXK010000020.1, read on the forward strand.
CCAACGCCAAGCACCGCCGGTACAAGGTGTACCGCAACGGCTCCTCGCCCGACACGTACTCGCCCGAGGTGATGGAGCTGCTCAGCCCCCTCTTCGACGCACGGGCCGAGTACCTGGCGGCGGCGCTCGAGACCGTCGAGGAGACCTGGGGCGGCGTGGACGCCTATCTGGAGCGGGGGCTCGGTGTGACTCCGCAGCTGCGGGAGCGGCTGCGCGGGCGGCTGCTGGACTGAGCGGACCGGCCGCCGGACGGGAGAGGACCGGGCCCCGCCGGTCCGGTCCTACTTCGCGCCCACCTCGAACAGCAGGTAGATGAAGCCGGCGAGCAGGTGACCGACCGCGATGTAGACGACCAGCCGTATCCACAGGGCACGCGGCAACTTGTCTTCGATGTCGGTCATGGCGTTTCTCCAGGGTGCGGGCCGAGGCAGAGCGCGGCGAGCGGGCTCTGCAGCAGGGTGTGGACGAAGAGCAGGTCGGTTCCGCCGTGGTCGGCGGCCGCCAGACGGTGCGGGGTCAGCGAGTCGAAGTGGGCGCTGTCCCCCGGGTCGAGCACGTGCGCGGTGTCGCCGAGGCGCAGGCGCAGCCGTCCCTTGAGGACGTAGAGCCACTCCTCGCCGGGGTGGACGCGCACGATGTCGCCCTGGGTCCCGTACGGGACGTGGACCCGGAGGGCCTGCATGCCGCGTCCGGGCGCGCCGGCCTGCCAGTACGTCCAGCCGCCCGCCCGGGTCGGCTCCATGGCGGGGGCGCGCACGATGGCGTCCCGGTCGGCGACGGTCTCGCCGAGCAGTTCGGAGACTGTCGTACCGTAGACACGGGCGAGCGCGAGCAGCATCGGCAGCGACGGCTGGCGCTGTCCGGTCTCCAGCCGGGACAGGTGTGCGGGCGAGAGCCCGGCGGCGCGGGCCGCGGCCTCCAGGGTGAGCGAGGCGCGGCGGCGCAGCGCACGGAGCTGCGGCGCGACGGCGGGCAGGTCGTCGCCGGGGCCGGACTCGTTCTCGGGAGAGCTCATGCTCTCCATTGAGCCGCAGCTTTGCCTCTGCGGCAAATTCCTTGCCTCAGAGGCAAAACTCTTCCGCGGTCGTGCCTAGCGGTTCGCCACCGCCTGCTTGATCAGCGTCTTTCCGAAGTCCCACATCAGCCCGCCGCCGTGCGCGTCGTCCATCACGGCGGTGAAGGCGTCCACGAACCGGTCCACGTCCTGCTCGTCGATGATCAGCGGCGGGATCAGCTTGATCACCTCCAGGTGGTCGCCGGAGACCTGGGTGAGGATCCGGTGCCGTTGCAGCAGCGGGGCGACGACCATCTGCGCGAACAGGCCCTTGCGGGCCGCCTGGAGCATGGTCCACCGTCCGCGCAGTCTGAGCGAGCTGGGCCGGCCGAACTCGATGCCGATCATCAGGCCCCGGCCGCGTACCTCGCTGAGCATCTCGTACTTGTCCACGAGCGCCGCGAGCCGGGACTTCAGCTGCTCGCCGACGGCCCGGGCACCCGCGACGGTCTGCTCGTTCTCCATGACGGTGAGCACGGCGAGCCCGGCCGCCATCGCCTGGGCGTTGGACCCGAAGCTCGCCGAGTGCACGAGCACCCGGTCCATGGACGAGTAGACCTTCTTGAAGATCCACTCCTTGCCGAGGGTGGCGCCGACCGGCACATAGCCGCCCGAGAGCATCTTCGCCACACACACCAGGTCCGGGGCGACGCCGTCCTCGTGCTGGTAGGCGTAGAAGTCCCCGGTCCGGCCGAGCCCGGTCTGCACCTCGTCGGCGATGAGCAGAGCCTTGTGCCGGTGGAGCAGCTCCTGGGCGGCCCGCAGATAGCCGGGCGGGGCCTCGTGGACGCCCTTGCCCTGGATCGGCTCGACGATGAGGGCCGCCACGTCCCCCTTCCCCAACTCCCGGGCCAGGGCGTCGAGGTCGCCGAGCGGGACCGGCGTGTCGGGCAGCAGGGGGGCGAAGCCGTCGCGGAACCCGGACTCGCCGTTCACCGACAGGGACCCGGTGGTCAGCCCGTGGAAGGCATGGGTGCAGTACAGGATCCGCGGTCGGCCGGTGGCGTACCGGGCGAACTTCAGCGCGGTCTCGACCGCCTCCGTCCCGCTGTTGCCGAAGAACACCCGGTCCAGGTGGGGACTGTGCGCCAGCAGCTTCTCCGCCAGGAGCCCGGGCAGCGGCTGGCAGTCGAAGCGGGTGAGGTCGGCGAGCTGCGCGTCCAGGACGTCGTGCAGCGCCTTGCGCACCACGGGGTGGTGGCGGCCCAGGCCCATCACCCCGAAGCCGGAAAGCATGTCCAGGTAGTCGTTGCCGTCCTCGTCCCAGAAATGGGCACCCTCGGCCCGCTCGTAGACCTTGTCGAAGCCGATGGTGTGGAGCATGCGCGGGAGCTGGTGGTTGAGGTACCTGGCGTGCAGCTCGTAGCGCTCGGCCCCGCGCTCGGCGAGGAGCGCGCCGAGGTCGAACTCCCCGCCGCCGGAAGGGATGGTCATTCCTGTGTCTCCTTGGACAGCTCATCCTTGGCGGCCAGGCTGGCGCTGATCCGCCCCGCGATCTCGACGGGCGTGAGGCCGATGTCGGCGAGCACCTCGGCGCGCTTGGCGTGCTCGAGGAACTGCTCCGGGATCCCGAACCTGCGTACGGGGACGTCGACATCGGCGTCGCCGAGCGCCAGCGCGACCGCGGATCCGACACCGGCGGAGCGGCTGTTGTCCTCGACGACCGCGACGAGCCGGTGGCCGGCGGCCAGGTCCGGCAGGGACGGGTCGACGGGCTTGACCCAGCGCGGGTCGACGACCGTGCAGCCGATGCCGCGGGCCTCGAGCAGTTCGGCGGCCTGCAGACAGACGGGCGCCATCACACCGACGGCGACCAGCAGCACCTCGGGCCGCTGGGAGCGGTACAGCACGTCCAAGCCGCCCACCCGGTCCACCGCTGGGATCGCCGGGCCCACCGACTCCTTCGGGAAGCGGATCAGGGTCGGCGCGTCGTCGACCGCCACCGCCTCCCGCAGCTGTGCCCGCAGCTGGTCGGCATCGCGCGGAGCGGCGATCCTCAGGCCCGGTACGACCTGGAGGACCGACATGTCCCACATGCCGTTGTGCGACGCTCCGTCGACGCCCGTGACCCCGGCCCGGTCCAGGACGAAGGTGACGCCGCAGCGGTGCAGGGCGACGTCCATGAGGAGCTGGTCGAAGGCCCGGTTGAGGAAGGTCGCGTAGACGGCGACGACGGGGTGCAGTCCGCCGGTCGCGAGTCCGGCCGCGGACACCGCCGCGTGCTGCTCGGCTATGCCGACGTCCCACACCCGGTCGGGGAACCGCTCAGCGAACTTGGCCAGGCCCACGGGGTGCAGCATGGCGGCCGTGATGGCGACGACGTCCTCGCGCTCCTCACCGATCCGAGCGATCTCGTCGCCGAACACCGACGTCCATGAGGGGCCACCGGAGGGCTTCAGCGGCTCGCAGGTGCGCGGGTCCATCACGCCGACGCTGTGGAAGCGGTCCTCCTCGTGGGCGAGCGCGGGCTCGTAGCCGCGGCCCTTCTCGGTCAGGCAGTGGATCAGCACCGGCCCGTGGAACCGCTTCGCGCGGCGCAGCGCCGACTCGACGGCCCGGATGTCGTGTCCGTCGATGGGCCCCATGTACTTCAGGCCCAGGTCCTCGAAGAGTCCCTGGGGCGCGAACGCGTCCTTGAAGCCCTTCTTCGCGCCGTGCAGGGCCTCGTAGGCGATGGTGCCGACGACGGGCGTGCGCTGGAGCACGTCCTTGCCCCAGGCCAGCGCCTTCTCATAGCCGTCCGTCGTACGCAGGGTGGCGAGGTGGTTGGCGAGACCGCCGGTCGTGGGCGCGTACGAGCGCTCGTTGTCGTTGACGATGATGATCAGCGGGCGGTCCTTGGCGGCGGCGATGTTGTTGAGCGCCTCCCAGGCCATGCCGCCAGTGAGGGCTCCGTCGCCGATGACCGCGACGACATGCCCCTTCTCCCCCTGTACGTCGCGGGCCTTGGCAAGCCCGTCGGCCCAGCCGAGCGCGGTGGAGGCGTGGCTGTTCTCGATGATGTCGTGCTCGGACTCCTCGCGCGAGGGGTAGCCGGACAGGCCCCCCTTGCTGCGCAGCTTCGAGAAGTCCTGACGTCCTGTCAGTAGTTTGTGTACATAGCTCTGGTGGCCGGTGTCCCACAGGATGCGGTCGACCGGTGACTCGAAGGCCCGGTGGAGCGCGATGGAGAGTTCCACCACCCCCAGATTGGGCCCCAGATGCCCCCCCGTCCTGGCGACCGCGTCGATCAGGAACTCCCTGATCTCCTCGGCCAGTTGCCTCAGTTCCGCCTCGGACAGCGCCTTCAGGTCACGTGGTCCCCGGATGTTCTCCAGAATCGTCACGCTCGGGCCCCCTCTCACATCCGTGCTGTTCAGCTCACGCTGACGGCCGGTTCTCCAACCCCGGCGCCGTCTTTCTCCATCTGCTCGGCGAGCTTCATGGCCTCCTCGATCAGGGTCTCCACGATCTTCGACTCGGGCACGGTCTTGATGACCTCGCCCTTGACGAAGATCTGACCCTTGCCGTTGCCGGAGGCGACACCGAGGTCGGCCTCACGGGCCTCGCCCGGACCGTTCACGACACAGCCCATGACCGCGACCCGCAGCGGCACCTCCATACCGGTCAGGCCCGCCGTGACCTCCTCGGCCAGCGTGTACACATCCACCTGCGCGCGCCCGCAGGACGGGCAGGAGACGATCTCCAGACCCCGCTGGCGCAGGTTCAGCGACTCCAGGATCTGGATGCCGACCTTGACCTCCTCGACCGGAGGCGCGGACAGCGAGACGCGGATGGTGTCGCCGATGCCCTGCGACAGCAGCGCGCCGAAGGCGACCGCCGACTTGATCGTGCCCTGGAACGCCGGGCCCGCCTCCGTGACGCCCAGGTGCAGCGGGTACTCGCACTGGGCCGCCAGCTGGCGGTACGCCTCGATCATCACGACCGGGTCGTTGTGCTTGACGGAGATCTTGATGTCCCGGAAGTCGTGCTCCTCGAAGAGGGAGGCCTCCCACAGCGCCGACTCCACCAGCGCCTCCGGGGTGGCCTTGCCGTACTTCTGGAGCAGGCGCCGGTCCAGCGAACCCGCGTTCACGCCGATGCGGATCGGCGTGCCGTGGTCCCTGGCCGCCTTCGCGATCTCCCTGACCTTGTCGTCGAACTGCTTGATGTTGCCCGGGTTCACCCGGACGGCCGCACAGCCCGCCTCGATCGCCGCGAAGACGTACTTCGGCTGGAAGTGAATGTCCGCGATCACCGGGATCTGCGACTTCCGCGCGATCGTGGCCAGCGCGTCCGCGTCGTCCTGCGTCGGACACGCCACCCGCACGATCTGGCAGCCCGACGCCGTCAGCTCCGCGATCTGCTGCAACGTGGCACCGATGTCCGACGTACGCGTCGTCGTCATCGACTGCACCGACACCGGGGCACCGCCCCCGACCGCCACCGACCCGACGGTGATCCGCCGCGACACGCGTCGCTCGGCGATCGGCCGGGCCGGCACCTCGGGGATGCCCAAGGAAACGGCGGTCATGGCCTCACCCGTCGATTCCGGGCTTCTGGCCGACCGTCTCGCGCATGGCCCGCAGGGACTCCTTGAGGGAGCCCATGGTGGCGAGCACGGCAGTGGGCTCATAGCCGCAGTGCGCCATGCAGTTGGCGCAGCGCGGGTCCTTGCCGCGGCCGTACTTGTCCCAGTCGGTCTCCTCGATCAGCTCCCGGTACGTCGGCACATATCCGTCGCTCATCAGGTAGCAGGGCCGCTGCCAGCCGAACAGCGAGTAGTTCGGAATCGCCCAGGCCGTGCAGGGGAAGTCGACCTTGCCCTCGAGGAAATCGAGGAACAGCGGCGAGTGGTTGAGCCGCCAGCGGCGCCGGTTGCCGCCCGAGAACGCCTTCTTGAACAGCTCGCGGGTCTGCTCCACACCCAGGAAGTGCTCCTGGTCGGGCGCCTTCTCGTAGGCGTAGGCGGGCGAGATCATCATCTCGTCCACCTTCAGGTCGTCATTGAGGAAGTTGAGCACCTCGATGATGGTCTGCGGGGTGTCGGTGTTGAAGAAGGTCGAGTTGGTGGTGACCCGGAAGCCACGCCGCTTGGCCTCCTTGATGGCCTCCACCGCCTCGTCGAACACGCCCTCCTTGGCCACGGACTCGTCGTGCCGCTCGCGCAGGCCGTCGATGTGCACCGCGAACGCGAAGTACGGCGAAGGCGTGAACTTGTCCATCTTCTTGCGCAGCAACATGGCGTTGGTGCACAGGAAGACGAACTTCTTGTGGGCCACCAGCTGCCGCACGATCTCGTCGATCTGGGGGTGCATCAATGGTTCGCCACCGGCGATCGACACCATCGGCGCACCGGACTCCAGTACCGCACCCACCGCCTGGGCCACCGGCATGCGCTGCTTGAGCACTCCCGCCGGGTGCTGGATCTTGCCGCAGCCCTCGCACTTGAGATTGCAGGCGAAGAGGGGTTCAAGCTCGACGATGAGCGGGAACTTGTCCCGCTTACGCAGCTTCTGTTCGGCGAGATAGGTCGCCACCTTGATGGACTGGCGCAGCGGCATGGCCATCTGGCTCACCTCCGGGGGAGCAGCAAGGATCGGTGCCATTCAAAAAATGCTGGAAGGACGGCACGAAGTACGCGGAAAGCAGATATTCCACCGCGCAAGGTGCCGATCCGGACGAGTTCATGTTCTGGAGCGTCCACGACCACCCGGACGGCCGCAACCGGGCGGGCGCCCGTGTGCACGGCGCTGTGAAGCGTGGCCGCCGACTCCATGTCGACCGCGATCGCCCCGCTTGCGAGCAGTTCCGTACGCTCCTGACCTCGGACGACATGGTCCGAGCCGGTGAGCGGTCCGGCGTGGACCACGCGCCCCGGGAGGCGGCGCGCAAGCTCCTTGACGAGCAGGTCGGGGCGCACGCACGTGGTGGTACCGCGCGGGTCCCGGGTCTCCTCGGCGACGACCAGGTCACCGGGGTGCATACCGGGGGCCAGGCCCGCGCAGAAGCCCGTGGCGAGGACGGCCGCGCCGGCCTGGGCCGGGGCGGCGAGCGCCCGGGTGACCGAGCGTTCCGCCGCCCGGGGTCCCATACCCGTACGGAGTAGTGTGACGCGCCCGTCGGCGCCGGTACGGTCGCCGCTGCGCAGGGCGAGGTGCTCGATGCCGAGCGCGCAGGCGATCAGCAGCGGGGCCGTGTCGGACTTCTGGCTCATCTGCTCCCCTTGGCCACGGCGAACGGCTCGCCGTGGACGTAGCGGCCGAGCGCGGTGAGCGGGAAGACCTGCCGGTAGAGGTGGTAGTTGATGGAGAAGTCCCAGGGGAAGCCGGTGCCGGTGAAGTACGGCTCGTCCCAGGAGCCGTCCTCGTTCTGGGTCCGGGCGAGGAACTCGATGCCGCGTTCCGTCGCCCTGCTCTCCGCCTCCCCCGCGGCCAGCAGCGCGAGCAGCGCCCATGCCGTCTGCGAGGCGGTGGAGGCGCCCCGGCCGCTCCACTCCTTGGCGTTGTCGTAGGAGCGCAGATCCTCGCCCCAGCCGCCGTCGTCGTTCTGCACGCGCTCCAGCCAGGTCACCGCTCTGCGGATCGCCGGGTGTGCCGCGGGCAGACCGGCGGCCGCCAGCGCGGGCACCACCGAGCCGGTGCCGTAGACGTAGTTGACGCCCCAGCGGCCGAACCACGAGCCGTCCGGCTCCTGTTCGGCCAGCAGCCACTCGATGCCGCGGCGGGTGCGCGGGTCGTGGGAGAGGCCCTCGACCGCGAGCATCTCCACGACGTGCGCGGTGACATCGGCCGACGGCGGGTCGATGACCTCGCCGAAGTCGCAGAACGGCATCCGGTTGGGGAACGGGCTGGTGTTGTCGACGTCGAAGGCGCCCCACGCGCCGTTCTTCGACTGCATGCCGAGGTTCCAGCGCACCCCGCGCTCGATGGCGCGGTCGAGCCGCTCCGGATCGGGGTGGCTGACCCGGCGCAGCGCGAGGACGACCTCGGCGGTGTCGTCGATGTCCGGGTAGTTGTCGTTGTGGAACTCGAACGCCCAGCCGCCCGGCGGGAGTTCCGGGCGCTGAACCGACCAGTCGCCCGGCCGGCCGATCTGCTCGGCGAGCATCCAGTCCGCGGCCTTCACCAGCTGCGGATGGTCGGCGGGCACGCCCGCGTCGGCGAGCGCGATGGTCGCGAGGCAGGTGTCCCACACCGGGGACTGGCACGCCTCGATCATCCGGGAGCCGTCCTCGCGCCACACCGCGAAACGGTCCAGCGAGGCGAGACCCTCGCGCATCACGGGGTGCTGGAGGTCGTAGCCGAGCAGGTGCAGGGCGATGACCGAGTACACCGCGGGCGGCTGGATCCCGCCCCAGCAGCCGTCGTTCTCCTGCCGCTCGATGATCCAGCGGCCGGCGGCGTTCATGGCGGCCCTGCGCAGCCGGCGCGGGGCGACCTTGCGGAACTGGTGCAGCGCCTTGTCGAGCCGCTGGAAGACGCCGTCCCAGCTCACCAGGGGAGCAAGGCCCCGGGCCGGATTGGGGTCGTCGGGGTCGGTGTGCAGTTCGTCCAGCGGGAACGGCGCGGGCCGCACCGGGCGTTTCGCGGAGACGATGGTGAGCGGCACGATCGTCTGGCGGGCCCAGCACCCGAAGTCGTAGATGTTGAGGGGCATCCACTTGGGGAAGTAGATGAGTTCCGGCGGCAGTTCCGGCAGGTCCTCCCACTTCCACCAGCCGAAGAGGGCGAGCCAGATCCGGGTGAAGACGCGGGCGGCGGCGATGCCGCCCCGCTCGCGGACCCACGCGGCGGCCTTCGCCATGTGGGGCTCGTCCGGCGCGTCCCCCGCCAGCCGCAGGGCTACGTACGCCTCGATGGTGGCGGACAGTTCCCCGGATCCGCCGTAGAAGGTGGCCCAGGTGCCGTCCTCACGCTGCTCGCCGCGGATGAACAGGGCGGTGGCGTGAGTGGTCCGCTCATCGGAGATACTGAGGAACTGACGGAGCAGCAGGTCCTCGGCATCCATCGTGACGTTCGTCTCGAGGTCGCCCTTCCACCAGCCCTCCGGGTCCTGCTGCGTGAGCAGGAGGTCTGTCGCGCGCCGCATGGCGCGCTCGGCGGTGTCTCGGGTTCCGACCGTCCCGGCCGCCTCCGGGAGCGGTACGTCGGTTTCGCTGGCCGAGGCAGCGCGGGGCAGGGCCCCGGTGCTTCCGTCGGTCGTCGCTGTCATGGCATCCCCTTCGTGCAGTCGTGCAAATCGTGCTGCGTGGGTCCGCCGTCGGCCGGTGGTCTGCGCAGTGAGAGTCCCCTCGTTCATGGGGTTCCCCCCGCTCGGACGAAGCCGAGAGTCGGGGGAAACGCGAGTGTGAGGGGAGGTACCGGCCGGCGACTACGCGAGCTGTGTTCGACCGATACTGATCATCTCTTTCGTACGACGACGAAGTCGGCGAGCGCCGTGAACTGCGCGCGCACCTCCGGGGGCATCCGGACCGAGGCCAGCGCCTCGACCGCGATCGTGTGCTGGCGGCGTGCCTCCTGGGCGGTCCAGTCGCGACCGCCCGCCTCCTCGATGAGCGCGGCGCGCGCGGCGAACTCCTCCTCGGAGAAGTTCTCGAAGTCGCTGCTCTTGGCGTCCTCCGCGAGCAGCCGGCCGAGCCGCTCGGAGGCGGGGCCGCCGGCCGCCAGCGCTGCCACGACCGGCAGGGACTTCTTGCGCTGCCGCAGATCGCTCCAGGTCTGCTTTCCGGTGGCCTCCGGGTCGCCCCAGATGCCGAGGAGGTCGTCGACGGCCTGGAAGGCGAGGCCGAGGTGATAGCCGTACTTCTCCAGGGTGTCGGCGGTCGCGTCGTCGGCGCCGCCGAGGACCGCGCCGATGGAGGAGGCGCAGGCGAGCAGGGCGCCGGTCTTGTTGCCCTCCATCTCCAGACACTCCTCGACGCTGACGCGTTCGCGGTGCTCGTAGGAGATGTCCTGCGCCTGACCGTCGATCAGGGCGCGGGTGGCCGTGGTCAGACGCCGGGCGGCGCGTCCCGCCTCCACGGTGCCCAGCTCCAGCAGCACCTCGTTGGCGAGGGCGAACAGCGCGTCGCCGACGAGGATGGCCTGCGCGGGGCCGTGCACCTTCCATACGGTGTCGCGGTGGCGGCGCTGTTCGTCGCCGTCCATCAAGTCGTCGTGCAGCAGCGAGAAGTTGTGCACCAGCTCCACCGCGACCGCACCGGGCACGCCGACTTCGAACGCCTGGCCCGCGGCCTGCGCGGAGAGCAGGGCGAGAGCGGGACGCACGGCCTTGCCGCCGTCGCCGTCCGCGGGGTTGCCCTCGACGTCGATCCAGCCGAAGTGGTAGGCGGCGACGGTGTCCATCGGCGATGCCAGGCGGTCCACTGCCTCCCGCAGCACCGGGGTGGCCAGGCTCCGGCAGCGCTCCAGAAGCGCGGACACGTCCACCGCGGTCTCTCGAGCGGCCGTCTCGGCCGGGGGCACAGTGGGCACAGTCTCTCCTCTTGTTGCGATACCGGGGATGCGGGAACCGGTTCCGTGTGCAGGGACGCTCATGGTCATGCGGCCTCCTCGAAGAGGTCGGGGAGGTGAGCGCCGGACCGGCCCAGGGCGCCCAGTGCGGCGCCCGCCGCACTGACACCGCTGCGGACCGCACTCTCCATGGTCGCGGGCCACCCGGTGGCGGTCCACGCTCCGGCCAGATAGAGGCCGGGGGCTTTGGTGCGGGCGCCGGGCCGCAGCCGCCCGACGCCGGGGCTGGGGGCGAACGTGGCCGTGCGCTCCCGGGTCACGAAGAAGTCCTTCACCCCGGCGCCGCGGGCTGCGGGCAACAGCCGCTCGAGTTCCGGGAGATAGCGCTCGCGCAGCACCGACACCGGCTCGTCGATCTCGCCCTGGGCCACCGACTGGGACACCGCGAGGTACTGGCCCTCCCGCAGCCCGGAGGCCTCGGTGCGATCGAAGACCCACTGCACCGGGGAGCCGAGCGCCGCGAAGAAGGGGCTCCCGAGCACCTTGCGGTCGTAGACGACGTGGACGTTGAGGATCGGCGCCGTGCCGATCTCCAGCAGCCTTTCGGGAGCGTCGAGGGCTCCGGCGGGCAGGAGGTCGTGCGCCTCGCGCTGCGGCACGGCGAGGACCACCGCATCGGTCTCGATGCGCTCGCCGGGAACTTGAACGCTCCAGCCGCCGTTCTCGTTACGGGAGATGGAGGTGACACGTGTACGGATCTCGGTACGCACGCCCACGGAGTCGAGCGCCCTGCGGGCCAGCCGGTCGTGCAGTTCGCCCAGCGGGACGCGTGCCCAGCCGATGTCGGCAGCTCCCGGGTCGGACAGCAGACCCGTCTTGAACACCATCGCGGCGAGCCCGAGCGAGGTATCACCGGCCACCGCGTTGAGGGTGGCGACCCCGACCAGGTCCCACAGTGCCTCGACGGCACGCGCCGACTGACCGTGCGCGGCCAGCCAGCTGCCGAAGTCCTGCGCGTCGAGGGCGGGATCCGCGAGGTCCAGTGCTCGGAGCGCCAGTGCGGCACGCCCGACTCTGGCACGCTCGAGGAGCGAGAGATGGGGGTAGGTGGCCAGGCTGCGCCCGAGGTGCAGGGGTACGGGCAGCGCGTCGCGCCGTAGTCGGCCGAGCCGTCGTCCCGGGGTGCCGCCGGCGTCGAGAACGGGCACGTCGAGACGATCCTGCACAGGAGCCAGCGCGGACGCGTCGATGCGGTCGAGGAACCAGCGATAGGCGGTGCAGCAGCGCAGATAGACATGCTGGCCGTTGTCGACGGTCAGCTCGCCCCGGTGGAACGAGAAGGCGAGACCGCCCAGCCGCGGCCGTCCCTCCAGCAAGGTGACCCGCACTCCGGTGTCGGCGAGCGCCAGCGCGGCCGTGATCCCGGCGAGTCCCCCGCCGACCACCACGGCGGACGCGCCCGAGGCGGACGGCGCCCCGCGGTGGCCCGGGATGTCCGCGGGCGGGCCCTCCGGCTGTGTGCCGTCGCTCATCGTGCTTCCTCCCCAGCCGGTCCGCCGTGCTGCTTGAACGATGCATGGCCGACCGTCGCAGTCAGGGACGCCGCGCCGCGCCGGAGGGTTGCCTGGCGCCTTTCGCCGGTGGACTCACCGTGGCGGGAACCGCCCATCAGCCGCGCCTCCTGACGGTGCGCCGGGAGACGTTCCGGGTGTCGAGACCCGAGAGTCCGCGCACGGCGACGTACGCCTTCTCGTGTCCCGGCAGCGAGACCCGGCCGCGCAGCACGGCCTCGGGCTCGCGCTCGATGCGGTCGAGGAGCCGGCGGTAGATCCCGGCCATGGCCGCGACGCAGGCGCCGCTGCGCCGGTCGAGCATGGGCAGCAGCCGGTAACCCTCGGCGAAGAGCGCACGGGCCCGGCGCACTTCGAAGTGCACGAGGCCGGCGAAGTCGGAGCCTTCGGGCGGGATCGGTCCGGAGAAGCCGGCCGAGCAGCCGAACTTGGCGAGGTCGTCGGCGGGGAGGTAGACGCGTCCGCCCTCGGCGTCCTCACGGATGTCCCGGAGGATGTTGGTGAGTTGCAGCGCGAGGCCGAGCGTGTCGGCATACTCCGGCGCCCGCTCGGCGCCACGCGCCCCCGGTTCCGTACCGAACACGCCGAGGGAGAGACGTCCGATGGCCCCGGCCACACAGCGGCAGTAGACCTTGAGGTCGTCCCAGGTCTCGTAGGTCTCGCCGCGCACGTCCATGAGGACGCCGTCGATGAGTTCATCGAGACCGCCGAGCGGGATCGGGAAGTGCGCGGCGGCGTGGGTGAGGGCGACGGCGACCGGGTCGGTGTCGTCCTCGGCCACCTTTCCGTCCCGGATGCGGTCCAGCAGCGCCCGGGTCTCGTCCAGCCGTGCGCTCTTGACGTCGTCCGCCAGCGCGCCGTCGCCGATGTCGTCGACCCGCCGGGAGAACGCGTAGAGCGCCGACATCGCGCGGCGCTTGGGCGTCGGCAGCAGCCGGATGCCGTAGGCGAAGTTCCGGGCCTGCTGCCCGGTCACGGCCTCGCAGTAGCTGTACGCGGCGAGTACCGGCGGGGACACGTGCTGTTCCGACTCCACAGTCCGGATCACCCCTCTCCTCGCAAAATTACGCCCACCTCGCGCAGCAACCGCAGCTTGCCGGGCTTGCGCGGGCGGGACAGTACGTCGTAATCAGCGGCGGCGATCGCGCCGACCGCCGCCCTTCCTCCCGCCACGAAGCCTGCGAGCAGCAATCTCAGCCTGCCGTGCACGCTACCCACGAGGGGGCCGCCTTCATTCAAAAGATCGCATACGCGCTCCGCCTCGTGCGCGACAAGTGCACGCACAGACGCGCTCGTGGCACTTCTCGCGAGATCCGACTCCTGGACGTGAAAGCGCTTCATGTCCGCGGCAGGCAGATAGATCCGGTCGCGGCCCAGATCCTCGGCGACATCCTGGAGGTGCTCGACGATCTGCAGAGCCGTGCAGACCGCGTCGGAGCGGCGGACGCGCTCGGGGGTGGAGGTTCCGGTGACGGCCAGAACGAGCCGGCCGACCGGGTTGGCGGACAGTTCGCAGTAGGCGAGGAGGTCGTCGTACGTCTCGTACCGCTTGACGAGCTGGTCCTGGCGGTTGGCGGCGATCAGGCCGAGGAACGGCTCGGGGGTGAGGCCGGCGCGCCGGACCGTGACCTGGAGGCGGCGCAGCAGAGGATGACGTGGTGTCGAGCCGAAGACCCGGTGCAGATCGGCCTCGAAGGCGTCCAGGAGGGCGAGGCGGTCCTCGGCATCCTCGGGCGACACGCCGAGGAGGCGTGCGTCGGCGCCGCCGGGGGCGAGGTCGCCGTCGCCGATGTCGTCGACGAGACGCCCGAAGCCGTAGACAGCCATCAGGTCGCCGCGCCAGGCCCGGGGCAGAAAGAACGGTGCCACGGGGAAGTTCTCACCCGCGGCCTTGTCGAGGGTGGCGCGCTCGTGGGCGCCGGTGCGCATCGTCCCAGCTTCGGTCACCGCTCGCCGCCCGGCGCGGAGACGGCACATGCCTCGCGGAGCTGGAGACTTTCCGTAGCCATTGCCGTCACATCTCCCGTTCTACACTGCCGACCCAATACATCTTATTTCGGACACGCCGCCCGGCCGTCCACGCGGCACGGCAGGTAGGGGGTGGTAGGGCATTATCGCCCCAGTTGCCGCGAATCAGCACCGGTACAGCTTACGTTGTACAACTAAAGGAGCTCCGGCGGGGTGTCTCGCAGATCACAACAACACACCGATTGGTGTCAAGATTCCTAAGGCCGAACAGAGTTGGCCTTCCTTTTACAGTCGTGAGGCCCGGCCGGAGCGTTCCGGCCGGGCCCTCGGTCACGGGGGATTACTTGCCCGTGAACTTCTCGTACTCCCTGAGGACCTCTTCGGTCGGGCCGTCCATCCGCAGCTCACCACGCTCCAGCCACAGGACGCGGTCGCAGGTGTCACGGATCGACTTGTTGTTGTGACTGACCAGAAACACCGTGCCCGCTTCCTTGCGCAGCTCCCGGATGCGGTCCTCGGAGCGCTTCTGGAACTTGCGGTCACCGGTGGCCAGGGCCTCGTCGATCATGAGGACGTCGTGGTCCTTGGCGGCCGCGATGGAGAAGCGCAGCCGCGCCGCCATGCCGGAGGAGTAGGTGCGCATCGGCAGCGTGATGAAGTCACCCTTCTCGTTGATGCCGGAGAAGTCGACGATCTCCTGGTAGCGGGCCTTGATCTGCTCGCGGGACATGCCCATCGCGAGACCGCCCAGGATGACGTTGCGCTCGCCCGTCAGGTCGTTCATGAGGGCCGCGTTCACACCGAGCAGCGAGGGCTGGCCGTCGGTGTAGACCTTGCCCCGCTCGGCGGGCAGCAGTCCGGCGATGGCACGCAGCAGGGTGGACTTGCCGGAGCCGTTCGACCCGATCAGCCCGATGGCCTCGCCGCGGTAGGCGGCGAATGACACGCCCCTGACCGCGTGCACCTTGCGCACGCCGCGCGCCGTGTCGTCCGAGCCCCGCCTGAGGATGCGGCTGAGCGCGGCGGTCGCGCTGCCCTTGCCGGTCTTGGCGCCGTTGACACGGTAGACGATGTGCAGATCGTCCGCGATGACGGTGGGGATCTTGGCCCCGGTGTTCTGCTCAGCCACGGCCGTACCGCTCCTCCGCCTTCCAGAAATACACGAACCCGCCGGCGAAGACGACCAGCGCCCAGAACAGCGCGATGGCCCAGACGTGCGGCGGGAGGTTCTCGGCACCGTAGTCCTTGATGAGCGCGAAGCGCATCAGGTCCATGAAGACGGCGGCCGGGTTCACCTGCAACGCGCGGACCACCCATTCGGGGCGGCCGACGAGCATGTTGTGGATGGAGAACATGACGCCCGACATGTACATCCAGGTGCGCAGGATGAACGGCATCAGCTGGGCGAGGTCCGGGGTCCGGGCGCCCAGCCGCGCCACGATCAGCGCCAGCCCCGTGTTGAAGAGGAACTGCAGCAGCAGGATCGGGACGATCAGCAGCCAGGACAGGCTCGGGTAGCTGCCGAATCCCACGGCCACGGCGAACAGCACGATCATCGAGAAGAGCAGCTGCTGGAGCTGCTGGAGCGCGAACGAGACGGGCAGCGCGGCACGTGGGAAGTGCAGGGCGCGCACCAGGCCCAGATTGCCGGAGATCGCCCGGACTCCGGCCATGATCGAGCTCTGGGTGAAGGTGAAGACGAAGACGCCGGTCACCAGGAAGGGGATGTACGTGCCGTGCGACATCCCCCGGCTGGCCTTCAGGATCAGCCCGAAGATC
Organism: Streptomyces sp. NPDC002513; assembly: GCF_053595355.1. Classification (NCBI taxonomy): domain Bacteria; kingdom Bacillati; phylum Actinomycetota; class Actinomycetes; order Kitasatosporales; family Streptomycetaceae; genus Streptomyces; species Streptomyces sp. NPDC002513. The sequence goes on from NZ_JBSFXK010000020.1 coordinate 24,133, forward strand.
AGGTAGTACACGAACGCGTTCAGCAGTGGGGTGGCGACCTGCCACAGCTGGCCGAGCTTGGCCTGGCTGTACTGGGCGGTGAGCTTCGCCGAGGAGAAGGCGAGGATGAAGTGGCGCCGTCCCCACAGCTGGCGGACGTAACTGACGAGCCCGGGCCGGGCACCGCTCACCGAGAGCCCGTACCTCGCGGCCAGGTCGGCCGCGCTCAGTCCGTCGTCGGACGACGGGCGGTCGCTCACCGCGACACCGCCGTCATACGTTGTCTCACTCACAGATTGGCAAACTCTCCGTTTTCGAAACACGCGGCCTGCCCGCGCACGGGTGGGAGCCGGGACATGGGTCCCACCCGCTGGTTTCCGACTACCGAGCTTGTCAGATGACCGGAGGCCGGCCCAGCCGGGTCAGCCGCCACACCGTACGCCACTTCATGGGGCGCCGGGGACCGCACGGCGTCGTCCAGCCCTCCTTGAAACCGCCGAACCACGCCTTCAAGGCGGCCCTGGAGGGGCGGCGCAAGAGCGTCAGCAGCATCCAGACGCCCAGATAGACGGGGGCGAGGGCGGCGGGGAGATTGCGGCGGGCCAGCCAGACCCGGTTGCGGGCGACCATCCGGTGGTAGACCGCGTGCCGGGAGGGCGCGGTCGTGGGGTGGTACAGGACCATGTCCGACCGGTAGTCGATCATCCAGCCCGCGTCCAGGGCCCGCCATGCGAGGTCGGTCTCCTCGTGGGCGTAGAAGAACTCGTCCGGCAGTCCGCCGACCTCGGCGAAGACCTTCGCACGGACCGCGTTGGCGCCGCCCAGGAAGGTGGTGACCCGGGAGGAGCGCATCGGGTCCGAGGCACGCAGGCGCGGCACATGGCGGCGCTGGGTCTCGCCGGTGTCCGGGTCGGCGATGCGGAAGCTGATGATGCCGAGGTCCGGGTCCGCGGCGAAGGCCTGACGGCACAGCTCGGCGGTGTCGTTGCGGGCGAGCAGGCCGTCGTCGTCCAGGAAGAGCAGCACATCGACATCGAGGCCATCGGTGCCATCGGTGCCGTCGCGGCGGAACGCCTCGATGCCGACGTTGCGGCCGCCGGGGATGCCGAGGTTCTCGGGCAGCTCGATGGTGCGGACGCCGTCGGGGACGTCGGGAACGGGCGAGCCGTTGCCGACCACGACCACCTCGACCGGGTCGCCGTCCTGCCGGGCGACCGAGTCGAGGAGGGCGCGCAGCTCGACGGGGCGGTTGCCCATCGTGATGACGACCGCCCCGACCTTTATGCCGCCGCTCACTTCAGCCTGCTGGAGGCGAGGATGGACACAAGGTGCAGCAGGGTCTGCAGCAGCGCGATGCCGGCCAGCACGGCGACGCCGAGCCGGGAGAAGAACAGGTCGCCCCTGACGTGGTCCACGATCGCCAGGACGAGGATCAGCAAAGACGCCTCGATCCCGAGGACCAGGCGGTGGAACTGCAGCGCCGAGGCCGCCCTGCGGGCCAGCGCGAGGCCGGAGGACCGCGGCTCGGCGGCCGCCTCCTTGACCGGCGGCAGCCCGCCCTGGTGCCGGGCGACACCGACGAGGTCGGTCTCGGCCTTGATCAGGACGGCACCGACGGCGGCGAGGGTGCCGAGGAAGGCCCACAGCCAGTCGATCCGGCCGGGCCCCCACAGATCGGCGGCGCGCAGCCCGAAGCCGACCAGCACCGCCGCGTCGCACAGGTACGCGCCGACCCGGTCCAGGTACACCCCGCCGAGCGAGAACTGCTTCTTCCAGCGGGCTATCTCGCCGTCGACGCAGTCGAGGAGCAGGTAGAGCTGGACCATCACCGCGCCGAGCACGGCGCCCGCGATGCCCGGCACCAGCAGGGCCGGAGCGGCGAGGACGCCGAAGACGGTCATCAGGTAGGTCAGCTGGTTGGGCGTGACCCTGGTGTTGACCAGGTAGCGGTCGACCCGCAGCGAGACCTCACGCATGTAGAGGCGTCCCGCCCAGTGCTCACCGCTGCGCCGGTCCTTCACCCCGGCGGGGTGGACGACGGGGCGGAGTTCAGCTACCGATGGCCTTGACATAGTCGGCGTATGTGTCCTTGATCTGGTCGGTCTTCAGGTCGAGGTGTTCGAGGATCGTGTAGCGGCCGGGCCGGGTCTGGGGGGCGAACTCCACGACCCGGACGAACTCGTCCACCGTGAAGCCGATCTCCTCCGGCAGTACGGGCAGCCCGTGCCGGCGCAGCACCTGGGCCATGTACGCCGACTCCTCGTGCGCCCCCCGCAGATACATCGCGAAGGCCGCACCCAGCCCGCACTGCTCGCCGTGGGCGGCCGCGCGCCGGGGGTACAACAGGTCGAACGCGTGATTGATCTCGTGGCACGCCCCGGAGGACGGGCGGGAGTCTCCCGACACCGACATGGCGATACCGCTGAGGACCAGCGCCTCGGCCAGCACCTGGAGGAAGTCGTTGTCGCCGATGCCTCCGGGGTGGCGCAGCACCGCCTCGCCGGCCTGCCGGGCCATCGCCGCGGCGAGACCGTCGATCTTCTCGCCGTTGACGCGGTTGGCCAGCTCCCAGTCCGCGATCGCGGAGATGTTCGACACGGCGTCGCCGATGCCCGCGCGCACGAAGCGCACCGGGGCCTCGCGGATGACATCGAGGTCGATGACGACCGCGATCGGGTTCGGCACACCGTAGGAGCCGCGGCCCGCGTCGTTGTCGAGGGTCGCGACGGGCGAGCACAGACCGTCGTGGGCGAGGTTCGTGGGCACGGCGACCAGCGGCAGGCCGACCCGCGCCGCGGCGAACTTGGCGCAGTCGATGATCTTGCCGCCGCCCAGGCCCACGAGCGCGTCGTAGTGGCCCGCCTTCATGTCGCCGGCCAGCCGGACCGCGTCGTCGAGGGTGCCGCCGCCGACCTCGTACCAGGTGGCGCCGGGCAGGCTGGGCGTGAGCCGCTCCCGCAGCCGGGCGCCGGAGCCGTCGCTCACGGCGACGGCCAGCTTACCCGAGTGCGAGATCCGCTCGTCCGCGAGCACGCTCGCCAGGTCGTCGAGGGCAGCCGGACGGATGTCGACGACGACCGGTGAGGGAATGAGCCTCGTCAGTACCGGCACGCGATCTCCCGCCCCCGGGCCAGGTCGTCGTGGTTGTCGATCTCGACCCACGGCACGTCGCCGATCGGCGCCACGTCGATCTTGAAGCCGCGGTCGACCAGTTCCTGGTAGCCGTGCTCGTAGAACTGCTGCGGGTCGGTCTCCCACACGGTCTTCAGCGCGTCGGTCAGCTCCCCGGCAGCGTCCCCCTCGATCAGGGTGACGCCGATGTACTCGCCGGTCGCCTCGGACGGCTCCATCAGCTTGGTGATCTTACGGACGCCCTTGTCGGGGTCCACGACGACCTTCATCTCCTCGTCGGCGAGCTGCTTGACCGTGTCGAGGGCGAGGATGATCCGCTTGCCGTCGCCGCGGGCCGCGAGCAGCGTCTTCTCGACGGAGACCGGGTGCACGGTGTCGCCGTTGGCGAGGATCACGCCGTCACCGAGGGCGCCACGGCCGCACCACAGGGAGTAGGCGTTGTTCCACTCCTCGGCCTTGTCGTTGTCGATGAGGGTGAGCTTCAGGCCGTACGTGCGCTCCAGGGCCTCCCTGCGCTCGTAGACGGCCTCCTTGCGGTAGCCGACGATGATCGCGGCCTCGGTCAGACCGATCTCGGCGAAGTTGCCGAGGGTGAGGTCGAGAACCGTGAGGCCGTCCTCCATGCCCGCGGGCCCCACCGGCACCAGAGCCTTGGGCAGGGTGTCGGTGTAGGGGCGCAGACGCCGTCCGGCGCCGGCCGCCAGCACGAGGCCGATCATGCGGGTTCTCCTTCGTCGTGTACGGCGGGTGCGCCGCCCTGGTGGGCGGCCACCCAGAAGCGGATGCTCTCCACGAGCACCACCAGGGCCACGTAGACGGCGAGGACCGTGAGCGCGACCTTGAACTGCTCGGCGGTGAGCAGCGCGGCCAGGACCGTGACCACCAGGGTCCGGCCTTCGTGCCCCCCGACCGCGCGCACCAGCCAGCGCGGCGGCGCGCCGGCGTCACCGCGGATGCGGTACACCGTGTCGTAGTGATGGTAGGCGACGGCCGCCACCAGCCCGAAAGCCGCGGGCAGTGCTCCGTTCACCTCGGATTTCGCCGCCAGCAAGAGAACCGTGCCGTATTCGGCGGCCCGGAAGAAGGGCGGGACCAGCCAGTCGAGGGGGCCCTTGAGGGGCCGCAGCACGGCGAGGGCGGACAGGATCACATAGCCGACGGCGCCCAGGACGCTTCTCCAGCCGGCGCCCCACAACAGGATCGGACACACCACCAGGACCCCGCCGGCGAGGGCGAGGTACGGCGCCGAGCGGAGGGTGATGCCGCGGGCGCAGCGCACCAGCAGGTCGACGAGGGGGCCGCTGTCGGTGAGGTCGGCGAGCGCCCGCGCGGCGCGGTCGGTCCTGCGGGCCTTGCGCGTGAGCGAGCGCAGCACACGGCCCGCCGTGGTGTAGGTGGCGGCGAAGGCGCAGCCGATGAGCAGCACGGTGAAGGTGATACGGGGGGTGGTGGCCGCTGTCAGGACGGCGATCAGCGCCCAGCGTTCACCGATCGGCAGGACGATCATCCGGCGCACCCAGACCGTCCAGCCGACGCTGTCGAGGCGGTCCGAGAGGGCGGCGGTGGGGCTGGTGTTGGCGGTGGCATCGTGATTCGCCTCGTTGAAGGCGAAGTCGACGACGTGCCGGCAGGTCTGCAGGACCATCGCGCCGAGGGCCAGCGCCCAGACGTCGTCGCCGCCGCGGGCGGCGCCGAGGGCGAGGCCCGCGTAGTAGGCGTACTCCTTGGCGCGGTCGAAGGTGGCGTCGAGCCAGGCGCCGAGCGTGGAGTACTGCAGCGAGTAGCGGGCGAGCTGGCCGTCGGTGCAGTCGAGGACGAAGGACAGGATCAGCAGGATGCCCGCGGCGACGAAGCCGCCTCGGCTGCCGGTGGCCGCGCAGCCCGCCGCGATCAGGGCGGTGAGCAGGGAGGCGGTGGTGACCTGATTGGGGGTCAGGCCCCGGCGGGCGCACCAGCGGGCGAGGTAGCGCGAGTACGGGCTGATGCAGTACGTGGTGAAGAAGCCGTCGCGGGCCTTGACGGCGCTGCGCAGGCGTACGGCCTCTTCGTCGACGGAGGCGACGGCCTGCCGTGCCTCGTTGCGGCTCTGCGGGTCGGTGGGGACGACGGCCACCAGCGTGCCCAGTTCGGGGCGGTGGACCGGGACGCCGTCGGCGCCGAGGGCCTCGGTGAGGCGCTCGGGGAGGTTGTCGGTGAGGGTGGAGGCGCCTGCCCGCTCGGCCGGGTCCCCGCGCTCGGGCGACGCCGAGAGGGCAAAGTGGGCACCACCGGTCGCCGCGGAGTTCTCGCGAGCGAGGGCGCGGGTCAGCGCCTGCCGGGCGGCGGGCTGCGCCGTGACCGCACCGGGCACGGCCGCGGCCGTGAAGCGGGGGTCGGTCAGGCCGAGGCGCAGCGCGTGCAGATGCCCCACGAAGCGGCTGTCGACGATCGCGACCCGCTGGTCCGCCGGCACGACGGCGAGGAGTGTCTCGGCGTCACCGGCGTCGGTGGCGACCCGCACGTCGAAGCCGAGGGACCGCAGATCGCCCTCGAGCGACGATCCGGGAACCGGCTGTCCGGTGAGGATGGCGGTCGACAGACGAACTCACTCCCTGAGGCCCGACGCGTACGGGCGCCGGTCGTGTGTGTGGTGTGGGGCGCCCGGGACGGGGGCCGGGCGGCATGTCGGCAGAGGCTATCGGATACCGGGAAGCCGGTGTTCACCGACCGTTCATGGACTGATCAACCCAGTCTGCATGTTCGCCGCCGCGATCATCATCGAGGATCGGAGGCGCGCGCAACAAACCGTGGGGCCAGACCTGCCCATTCCCGGCATCACGCGCGCACCGTGACGGGACACACACGACATGACGCATGTACCGGGACATGGGGCGGTGCCGCAGGACCGGGGCATGCGGCGGGACGACCGGGCCTTGCGGCGGGACGACCGGACCATGTGACGGGACGACCGGACCGTGCGGCGGGTTCGCCGGCAGGCATAGGGTGAGGGGCCATGACATGGCTGATCACCGGCGGGGCCGGTTACATCGGGGCGCACGTGGCGCGGGCGATGGCCGCGGAAGGTGAGCGCGTCCTGGTGCTCGACGACCTCTCCACCGGCATGCCGGCGCGGCTCCCGGAAAGCATTCCGCTGGTGCAGGGTTCCTCGCTGGACGGCCGGCTGCTGAAGCGGGTCCTGGCCGAGCACGCGGTCACCGGTGTGGTGCACCTGGCCGCGCGCAAGCAGGTCGGGGAGTCCGTGGCCCAGCCCACGCGCTACTACCAGGAGAACGTGGGCGGTCTCGCGACGCTGCTGGAGGCGGTCGCCGAGGCGGGGATCGAGCGGTTCCTGTTCTCCTCGTCGGCGGCCGTCTACGGCACCCCCGATGTGGATCTCATCACGGAGGACACGCCCTGCGCCCCGATGAGCCCGTACGGCGAGACGAAGCTCGCGGGTGAGTGGCTGGTGCGGGCGGCGGGCCGGGCGTACGGCATGGCGACCGTGTGTCTGCGCTACTTCAACGTGGCGGGGGCGGCCGAGCCGGAGCTGGCCGACACGGGCGTGTTCAACATCGTCCCGATGGTCTTCGACCGGCTGACCCGCGGCGAGGCGCCGCGGATCTTCGGTGACGACTATCCGACCCCGGACGGCACCTGCGTACGCGACTACATCCACGTCGCCGACCTCGCCGACGCGCACCTGGCGGCGGCCCGGCGGCTGGCCAAAGGCGCGGCGGGCGATCTGACCGTGAACATCGGCCGTGGTGAGGGGGTCTCGGTGCGTGAACTGGTCACGCTCATCGGCGAGGTGACCGGGGACACCACGGTCCCGGTCGTCGATGCGCGCCGCCCCGGTGACGCGCCCCGTGCGGTCGCGTCGGCCGCGCTGGCCGAGCGAGAGCTGGGGTGGAGGGCCCGGCGCGGGGTGCGGGAGATGGTGGAGTCGGCGTGGCGGGGCTGGCTGCTGCACCACCCGGAGGCGGGCCGCGGCTGAACGTCGGCGCCCGTTCGCCGCGGGGCGGGCCGCAGGAGTGGGGGGCCGGCGCGTGCGCCGGTCGTACGGCGCGCGCCCGGGCGCCGGAAATCGGTGGGGGCCCGGAGCGGCTGGGCTTGAGGTCGTACGGCGCGCGCCCGGGCGCCGGTCCCCGGCAGTGCACGGTGGGAACGGTTCCCGTTCCCTGGCACCGGGAACGATCACGATCAGGTTTCCGGCCACGTCCGGCGTCTGTTCCGTGCGGGCACAAAGGCCCGCACGGACCGCCCAGTGGGGACATGCGGGCGGTAGGAAGTGCCGGGAGTGCCGGATTCGTACGGCAGACTGGGAATGGACAACCGATGCGAAGGATGGGTATGCCGATCACACCTGCCACCGCGACACACCGTTCGTCGAACGGCACCGCTGACGCGATCCTGCTGGAGCTGGTCGACGAGAACGGCACCACGATCGGCACGGCGGAGAAGCTTGCCGCCCATCAGCCGCCCGGGCGGTTGCACCGCGCGTTCTCCGTGTTCCTCTTCGACGAGCACGGCCGGCTGCTGCTCCAGCAGCGGGCGCTCGGCAAATACCACTCCCCCGGTGTCTGGTCGAACACCTGCTGCGGCCACCCCTACCCGGGCGAGGCCCCGTTCGCGGCGGCGGCCCGGCGGACGTACGAGGAGCTGGGGATCTCCCCGTCGCTGATGGCCGAGGCGGGCACGGTGCGCTACAACCACCCGGACCCGGACTCCGGCCTGGTGGAGCAGGAGTACAACCATCTCTTCGTCGGGCTCGTGCAGTCCTCGGCGCACCCGGACCCGGAGGAGGTCGGGGCGACGGCCCTGGTGACCCCGGGGGAGCTTGCCGAGCGGCACGCGAACCTCCCGTTCTCGTCGTGGTTCATGACGGTCCTGGACGCGGCACGGCCGGCGATCAGAGAGCTGACGGGTCCGTCCGCGGGCTGGTGACCCGAGGGTCCGTCCGGCGGCCCGCGCGCCCGGACGGACGCCCCGGAGCGTACGGGCACCCCGCGGCAGGCGGGCACCCCAGGGCGGGCGGAGCCGTGGCGGCGGGGAACCGGCTCACAGGAACCGTGCGGGTTTGAGGGGGAGTGCGGCCCAGATCACCTTGCCGCCGCTCGCCGTGTGTTCGACGTCGCACACCCCGCCGGCCTCCCTGGTGACCTCGCGGACCAGCAGCAGTCCCCGGCCACCGGTCTGCCCATGGTCGGCCTCCAGCGCGCTCGGGCGGTAGGGGTGCTCGTCCTCCACCGACACCCTCACCCACTCCGGGCCCACGGCGACCTCGACGGCGAGCATCGGCGACAGCAGCGCCGCATGCCGCACCGCGTTGGTGACCAGTTCGGAGACGATCAGCAGCAGGGCGTGCACGGTGTCGTCCGAGACGGGCACACCCTGGCGGGCGAGCAGATCCCGGACGGCGTGCCTCGCCTGTGGCACCGAGGCCTCCACGGCGGCGGCCGTGAACCGCCAGACCCCCTCGTACGGCAGCGGCGCCGGCGGCCGTGGACCGTCCGGCTCGTACCCGCCGCGGTCAGGGCGCGGGTCTGCCCCCCGCCCTCTGTTCTCCATAGCCCGGTCGCCACCCTCGCGCTCGATTGTCACCACGCGTCGAGTGTTGGGAATGCACTGGTCCGTCCCGAATGACTGAACACAACTCGGCGGGTATCGACGGCATTTTGACCGTTGGCGTATGACACGGTCGTTTGCGTGACCGCTCCTGTCCTCCCCCGCGCCGACTTCGGAACTCTTCGGGTTGTACGGGTTCGGGGGCGGGACTCCGGCCGGCCCGCGCGGCGGTGCCTGCCGTCCGCGGACCCTTCGTGACCGGGCGTCCGGAAGGTGCGGATAGCATCCGGCCCATGGAGCCGCAGCTGCTGCACCGCGTCACCGACTCGGTCGCGACCGTCGTCATCCACCACCCGGCCAAGCGGAACGCCATGACGGCCGGCATGTGGAAGGCGCTGCCGCCGCTGCTCGGCGAACTCGCCGCCGATCCGGTCGTCCGGGCGCTGGTGCTCACCGGCGAGGGCGGGACCTTCTGCGCGGGCGCCGACATCTCGACGCTGCGGGGGTCGCCGGAGCGGGCCCAGCGCCTTGCCGTGCTGGCCGAGGAGGCACTGGCCGCCTTCCCGAAGCCGACGCTGGCGGCGATCCGCGGCCACTGCGTGGGCGGCGGGTCGCAGCTCGCGGCGGCCTGCGACCTGCGGTTCGCGGAAGAGGGGGCGCTCTTCGGGGTGACTCCCGCCAGGCTGGGCATCGTCTACCCGGCCTCGTCCACCCGCCGACTGGTGGCCCTGGTGGGTCCCGGCACCGCCAAGTACCTCCTGTTCTCGGGCGAGTTGATCGACTCGGAGCGGGCGCTGCGCACGGGCATGATCGACGAGGTGCTGCCCGAGGGCGAACTCGCCAAGCGGGTAGCGGAGTTCACCCGGGTGCTGGCCTCGCGCTCGCAACTGACCCAGGCCGCGGCCAAGGAGTTCGCGAACGGGCTGACGGACCGGGACGCGTACTGGGCCGAGCGGGCGCGCGCCGGCGGCGACACCGCGGAGGGCGTCACCGCGTTCCTGGAGCGCAGACCGCCCCGGTTCACCTGGACCCTGTCAGGATGAAGCGGCTCTCGGCGCGGAACTTCTCGACGAGGTGCGCGGGCGCCTTGTGCGGGGACCCGGCGTCGTAGGGCGGCTGCGGGTCGTACTCGAGCGGCGGCGGTACTCGGCCGGGGCCGCGCCACCTTTCCTGCCCTTGCGTGTCGGCCACAGGGTTCCCGCGTACCAACCAGTCGGTAACCTACCGCGCATGACGACTCCCCTCCCGGAACGCGCCGCACGGCGCTGCCACAACCTGATCAATCCCTTTCACTCGATGCACTACTTCTCACCGGATCTGCAACGGGAAATGACCGCCTTGGGCGTCGACCACCAGCGGGCCGCCTACTTCGCGGTACGGGCCGCGGCGATGGGAGCGGTGGGCGCGGGCGTGGTGACGGCGGCGTTCTACAACTTCAGCCCCGAGCTGGTGGCACGGCATGTGCCCGCCGTATGGAAGACGGCGTCCCCGGCGGCGGTGCTCGCGGCACGCGCGCGTGGCGTCGACGCGACCCTGCGTCGGCTGCTCGGCGAGGAGGCGGTCGCCGCCGAGGAGATGGCCGAGGCGGCGGAGCTGGCGCTGCGCGCCGCCGAGGCGTGCACCCGGCACGCGCGCCCCCTGTACGCGGCGCACGCCGACCTGCCGGTGCCGAAAGAGCCGCACCTGGCGTTCTGGCACGCGACCACGCTGCTGCGCGAGCACCGCGGCGACGGCCACCTCACGGTGCTGCTGGGAGCGGAGCTCGACCCGGTGGAGGCGCTCGTGACACACAGCGCGACGGGCAAGGGCATGTCCCCGAAGTGGGTCCTCGCCACCCGCGGCTGGGGCCGGGCGGACTGGGACGCGGCGTGCGGGCGGCTGCGCGAGCGGGGACTGCTCGGCGCGGACGGCGAGTTGACCGAGGCGGGCACCGCACTGCGCGGGGACATCGAGGCGGAGACCGACCGCCTCGACCGGGCCCCGTACGAACACCTCGGAGCCGCCGGCGTCGCCCGGCTGACGGAGCTGGCGGGCGCCCTGTTGACCAGGGCGCACCAGGCCGGCGCCTTCCCCGCCGACCTGCTCGGCAAGGGGTGAGGCAGCCGGCCGCACACCGGCGGACACGCCGGGGTGCGGCGGAAGGGGACAACCGGGTTCCGTGCGCGCGTCGCGGTGCCGCGCCGGACCGGCAGGGGCCGTCGCCACAGTGGTGACCGAGCCGTTCCGGGCTCTGGCCAGGCCGTTCGGCGGGACGGCGGCCTCGGCGCGGCGGGACGCGCGCCGGGTCCGAGAGGCCCGTGCCCCGGGGCGGCGAGGCACGGAGAGCGCCCCGCCTCCCCTCGATCCATGCCCTGACCGCCTGTTGTCGGTGCGACCTGCCACAATTGCCGCGCAACCTCAGTGGAGAAGGCGGTACGGGATCGTGACGACACCCGGGTCCCTCGGAGCAGGGTCCATCGAAGGCAGGATTGCCGAGGAGCTCGGCGTACGGGAGCGGCAGGTGAAGGCCGCGGTCGAGCTGCTCGACGGCGGCTCGACGGTGCCCTTCATCGCCCGCTACCGCAAGGAAGCGACCGAGATGCTCGACGACGCGCAACTGCGCACGATCGAGGAGCGGCTGCGCTATCTGCGGGAGCTGGAGGAGCGGCGCGCGGCGATCCTGGAGTCGGTGCGCGAGCAGGGCAAGCTCACCGAGGAGCTGGAGGCACGGATCCGGGGCGCGGAGACCAAGGCGCGCCTGGAGGACATCTGTCTGCCGTACAAGCCCAAGCGGCGCACCAAGGCGCAGATCGCGCGTGAGGCCGGACTGGAGCCGCTGGCCGAAGGCCTGCTCGGCGACGCGTCGGTGGAGCCGCTCGCGGCTGCCGCCGCCTTCGTCGACGCCGACAAGGGAGTGGCCGACCCGCAGGCCGCGCTCGACGGCGCACGGGCGATCCTCACCGAGCGGTTCTCGGAGGACGCGGACCTGATCGGCGAGCTGCGCGAGCGCATGTGGGTGCGCGGGCGCCTCGCCGCCACGGTACGCGAGGGCAAGGAGGAGGCGGGCGCCAAGTTCGCCGACTACTTCGACTTCGCGGAGCCCTTCACCGAGCTTCCCTCCCACCGCGTCCTCGCCATGCTGCGCGGCGAGAAGGAGGAGGTCCTCGACCTGGTCCTGGAGCCGGAGGAGCCCACGGAGGGCCCGTCGTCGTACGAGGGGATCGTGGCGAACCGCTTCGGGATCGGCGACCGGGGCCGCCCCGCCGACAAGTGGCTGGTGGACACGGTCCGTTGGGCCTGGCGCACCCGCCTCCTGGTGCACCTCGGCATCGATCTGCGGCTACGGCTGCGCACGGCGGCCGAGGACGAGGCGGTGACAGTCTTCGCGGCGAACCTGCGCGACCTGCTGCTCGCCGCCCCGGCCGGCACGCGGGCCACGCTCGGCCTGGACCCCGGGTTCCGTACGGGCGTGAAGGTGGCCGTGGTGGACGCGACCGGCAAGGTCGTCGCGACGGACGTCATCTACCCGCATGTGCCGGCCAACAAGTGGGACGAGGCGATCGCCAAGCTGGCGCGCCTGGCCAAGGAGCACGCGGTCGAGCTGGTGGCGATCGGCAACGGCACGGCGTCACGCGAGACCGACAAGCTCGCCGCCGAGCTGATCGGCAAGCACCCGGAGCTGAAGCTCACCAAGGTGATGGTCTCCGAGGCGGGCGCCTCGGTGTACTCCGCCTCGGCGTTCGCCTCGCAGGAGCTGCCGGACATGGATGTGTCGCTGCGCGGCGCGGTCTCCATCGCCCGCCGGCTGCAGGACCCGCTCGCCGAGCTGGTGAAGATCGACCCGAAGTCCATCGGCGTCGGCCAGTACCAGCACGACCTGTCCGAGGTGAAGCTGTCGCGCTCGCTGGACGCGGTGGTCGAGGACTGTGTGAACGGCGTGGGCGTGGACGTCAACACGGCGTCGGCCCCGCTGCTCTCCCAGGTCTCCGGCATCTCCTCCGGGCTCGCCGAGAACATCGTGGCCCACCGGGACTCCCACGGCCCGTTCACCTCGCGCTCGCAACTGAAGAACGTGACCCGGCTCGGCCCCAAGGCGTACGAGCAGTGCGCGGGCTTCCTGCGGATCCGCGGCGGTGACGACCCGCTGGACGCCTCCAGCGTGCACCCGGAGGCGTACCCGGTGGTCCGCCGCATGGTGAAGACCGCGGGCCAGGAGGTGGCCTCGCTGATCGGCAACACGACGGTGCTGCGCTCGCTGAAGGCGTCCGAGTTCGTGGACGAGACGTTCGGCCTGCCGACCGTGACCGACATCCTGAAGGAGCTGGAGAAGCCCGGGCGCGACCCGCGGCCCGCGTTCAAGACGGCCACCTTCAAGGAGGGCGTCGAGAAGATCTCCGACCTGTCCTCGGGGATGGTCCTGGAGGGCGTGGTCACGAACGTCGCCGCCTTCGGCGCCTTCGTGGACGTCGGCGTCCACCAGGACGGCCTGGTGCATGTCTCCGCGATGTCCAAGACGTTCGTCAAGGACCCGCGGGACGTGGTGAAGCCGGGCGACATCGTCAAGGTCAAGGTGCTGGACGTCGACATCCCGCGCAAGCGGATCTCGCTGACCCTGCGGCTGGACGACGAGGCCGCCCCGCAGGGCGAGCAGGGCGGTGGCGGCCGCCAGCAGCGCGGCGGGCGTCCCCCGCAGCAGCGGCAGCAGCAGGGCCGCCAGGGCGGCGGCTCGCGGCAGGGCGGCGGCTCCCGCCAGGCGCCCGCGCCGGCCAACAGCGCGATGGCCGACGCACTGCGCCGCGCCGGGCTGCTCGACGCCAAGAACGGCCGACGCTGAGCCGTCCGGGTCCGGGCCTCCGTGGTGCCACGGGGGTCCGGACCCGTTCGGCCCGCGGGCCCGGCGCCCGCCAGGCTCGTACCGCCTCGCTAGCGCTCCGTCACCTTGCCGTCCGCCACTTCCAGTCGGCGGGTGACCCGGACCGCGTCCAGCATCCGGCGGTCGTGGGTGACCAGGAGCAGCGTGCCCGCGTAGGAGTCCAGGGCCGCTTCCAGCTGTTCGATGGCCGGCAGGTCGAGGTGGTTGGTGGGCTCGTCCAGCACCAGAAGGTTGACGCCCCGGCCCTGGAGCAGGGCGAGGGCGGCCCTGGTGCGCTCGCCCGGGGAGAGGGTCACCGCCGGACGCAGGACGTGGTCCGCCTTCAGACCGAACTTGGCCAGCAGGGTGCGGACCTCGGCCGGTTCCGTGTCGGGGACCGCCGCGCGGAACGCGTCCAGCAGGGTTTCCGAGCCGTGGAAGTGGGCGCGGGCCTGGTCGACCTCGCCGATCAGGACGCCCGGACCGAGGGTGGCCCGGCCCGCGTCGAGGGGGATGCGGCCCAGCAGCGCGCCGAGCAGCGTGGACTTGCCCGCGCCGTTCGCCCCCGTCACCGCCACCCGGTCCGCCCAGTCGATCTGCAAGGACACCGGGCCGAAGGTGAAGTCCCCGCGCCGCACCTCGGCGTCCCGGAGGGTCGCGACGACCGCGCCCGAACGCGGGGCCGACGCGATCTCCATGCGCAGTTCCCACTCCTTGCGAGGTTCCTCGACGACCTCGAGGCGCTCGATCATGCGCTGGGTCTGCCGGGCCTTCGCGGCCTGCTTCTCGCTGGCCTCGCTGCGGAACTTACGGCCGATCTTGTCGTTGTCGTTGCCCGCCTTGCGGCGCGCGTTCTTCACGCCCTTGTCCATCCAGGCGCGCTGCGTCTGCGCCCGATCCTGGAGGCCGGCCTTCTTGTCGGCGTACTCCTCGTACTCCTCGCGGGCGTGCCGGCGGTCCCGCTCGCGCTCCTCCAGATAGGCCTCGTAACCGCCGCCGTAGAGGTTGATCTGCCGCTGCGCCAGGTCGAGTTCGAGGACCTTGGTGACCGTGCGGGTGAGGAACTCGCGGTCGTGGCTGACCACCACCGTGCCGGCCCGCAGTCCGCTGACGAACCGCTCCAGGCGGTCCAGGCCGTCCAGGTCCAGGTCGTTCGTCGGCTCGTCGAGCAGGAACACGTCGTAGCGCGACAGCAGCAGCGAGGCGAGGCCGGCGCGGGCCGCCTGGCCACCGGACAGGGACGTCATGGGCTGGTCCAGGCCGACACCCAGTCCGAGGGAGTCGGCGACCTCCTCGGCGCGCTCGTCGAGGTCCGCGCCACCGAGGCCGAGCCAGCGCTCCAGGCTCACCGCGTACGCGTCGTCGGCACCGGGCGCGCCGTCGACGAGCCCCTGCGTGGCCTCGTCCATCCGCCGCTGCGCCTCGGCCACGCCCGTGCGGCGCGCCAGGAACTCCCGCACGGTCTCCCCCGGTCTGCGCTCCGGCTCCTGGGGCAGATGGCCGACCGTCGCGGTCGGCGGCGACAGGCGCAGCTCACCCCGCTCGGGGCTGACCAGTCCGGCGAGCATCCGCAGCAGGGTGGACTTTCCGGCGCCGTTGGCACCGACGAGCCCGATCACATCACCGGGTGCGACGACGAGGTCGAGCCCGGAGAACAGCGAGCGGTCGCCGTGGCCGGCGGCGAGGTCCTTGGCGACGAGAGTGGCAGTCATCAGAGCGCCGATCCTAGCGACAGACGGCCCACCCTCACGAGGGGCCTGGGCGTCGGGGCGTGGGCGTATGGATGTATGGGAGGCGGCCGGGCCCGTGAGTCCGGCCGCCTCGCTGCATCGTCGTCAGGCTCACCGCCATGCCGGCCCGCCTACAGCAATGTCGGCCTGCCGGTCGCATCGGCGACGCGGACACCGCGTTCCCGGCCGCCTCACCGCATCCTGGACCGCCTCACCGGAATTTCGGCCGCTGTCAGGGTCCGTGCCGTCATCGGCCCTCCCCCGGCACACGGCGGACGGTGTGCGGGGTCGGTACGCCGTCCGCCGTGGCCGCCGAAGGCGCGGCGGCCGGGGAGCCGGACAGGGCCCGCGCGAACGCGGCCGTCCCTCCCACGAGCGGCACCCGGGCGGCCGAACGGGAGAGGTCGACGGTCAGCGTGGGGGTGCTCGATGGGGGATCGATGAGGTCCTTGTCGGTGCCGGCGACGATCAGCGCGAGCCGGTGGCCCTCCGGGACGACATGGTCGGTCGCGGCCAGGTCGAGCGTGATCGGGTACGCCGTGCCCGGGGTGAGCGGAACGCCCTTCCGGTCCGAGGCGTAGTGGCCGAGATCGGCCCAGCCCCGGCTGAACACCGTGGCGGTGACGTCGGTCCTCTTGGCCTGGGTGACCTTGAAGCAGGCGCTGTCGCCGGCCGTGCTCGCGCCCCAGCAGGTGCGGTCGGTGAGTGTGGTGACGCCCTCGCCGGAGTCGGCGTAGGCGCGGATGGTGTCGGGGCCGAGGTCGACGAGCACCGCGGAGAGGTGGGCCGTGGAGGTGGTCGGGGTGACGGTGACGGTGACCGTGGAGGAACCGGACACCCGCAGGTCCCGCGACAGGGGCGGGGTGATGAACCCAGCCTTGTTCGCGGTGGGTTCGTCCAGGTACGCGGCTCAGTCGGTCTCGCTCAACCGTGGGTCGTCGGTGAAGGTCTCGGTGCCCGTGCCGGTGCGCAGACCGAGGGTGCCGACGCCGGACTGGGTACCCCGGGCCGGGCGCAGCGTGGTCGTCGCCGTGCCCCGGGGCGGCCAGACCGTGGAGGTGACCCACTGGTCGGGGTGGCGCTCGATGTCGGCCATGGGTGCGCGGTCGATGCCGTTGTCGTAGCCGAGGAGTTCGTGGTCGAACCAGCGGTGCAGCGTGTCCACCCACGCGGCGCGCCGGAAGTCGAAGGGGTCGACATGACCGGTCTGCGAGAGCCAGATCTTGCGCTGTACGCCGTTCTTCGCAAGCGCGTTCCACCACTGGCCGAAGTGCTTGGTGCGGACGTTGAGGTCCTGCGTGCCGTGGATGAGGAAGACGCTGGCGCGGACCTTGCTCGCGTTCTTCACGTAGTCGCGCTCGGTCCACAGCGGCGTCCAGTCACCCGTGCGTGGCGCGCCGGCGATGAGCTTGCGCTGGACCGCGGCGCACGTGGCGCGGGCGTCGGGGCTGTCGACGTAGCCGGAGAGCCAGTCGGGGCCCGAGTCGTACAGCGGGGCGCCCTTGGCGAAGTAGTAGTCGTACCAGGAGGAGATGGCGCTGATCGGCACGATGGTCTTCAGGCCCTTGACGCCGGTGGCGGCGACGCCGTTGGCGATGGTGCCGTCCCAGCTCTTGCCGATCATGCCGGTCCGCCCGTCGGTCCAGGTGGCCCTGGCGCGTACATGCGGGGGACGGTACAGCGGTCAACTCCCGTGCAGAAGAGGGCGGCTGCCGAAGCATGAGGCTTCCGGGGCGGGAAGGCCCAGGCAGCGTGGTGGGACGGTTTCGCTCATGACGGCCGGATGGCGATCGTGTGACGGACGGTGCCATGGACATGCTCGGGCGCACAGGGACTGAATAGGCTCCGAACGGATCTCGTGCCCCTATGACTTGGAGCTCTCGTGCACCGCAGACTCATCGCACCGGGCGCACTCGCGGCGGCCTCCCTGTTGCTGGCGATCCCGGCATCGGCGGCCGGCTTCCAGCCCGGCGCTCCGGGGATCGGCGACCCCTATTACCCGTACTACGGCAACGGCGGATACGACGTCTCCCACTACGACCTGCGGCTGACGTACCAGCCGCGGTCGGACGAACTGGAGGGCACCGCGACGATCCTCGCGAGGACGACGCAGGACCTGTCCCGGTTCGACCTGGACTTTCTGCTCGATGTCAGCGAGGTGCGGGTGAACGGCGCGAAGGCGGCCTTCGCCACCTCCGGCCAGCACGAACTGGTGATCACCCCGGCCGCCCCGCTGCTGAAGGGCACGCCCGTCACCGTCGTGGTGCGCTACCGCGGGGTGCCGTCCACGAAGAGCGCGTACGGCTTCACCACCTGGCACCGCACCCCGGACGGCGCCGTCGCGGCCGACGAGCCCGAGTCGGCGTGGTGGTGGTTCCCGAGCAACGACCACCCGCTCGACAAGGCGACGTACGACGTGTCGGTGGCCGTGCCGGACGGCACCCAGGCGATCTCCAACGGCACGCTGCAGTCGACGAGTTCGAAGCTCGGCTGGACCCGCTACAACTGGCGGTCCGGCAAGCCGCAGGCGACGTATCTGGCCACGCTCGCGATCGGCAGGTTCGACATCACAACCGGGACGACGTCGGCCGGCGTCCCGGTCATCAACGCGTACAGCAAGGACCTCGGCGACAACGACGGGGCGGCGCGGGCGAGCGTGGAGCGGACCGGGGAGATCGTCGACTGGCTGACGGGCTACCTCGGGCCGTACCCGTTCGACTCGGTCGGCGGATACGTGCCGAACACCACCACCGGGTACGCGCTGGAGACGCAGACCCGCGTCTACTACAGCCCGAAGCAGTTCGCGAACGGCTCGAACACGTCGGTCGTCGTGCACGAGCTGGCGCACCAGTGGTACGGCGACGACGTGTCGCTGAAGGGCTGGAAGGACATCTGGATCAACGAGGGCTTCGCGCGGTACGCCCAGTGGCTGTGGTCGGAGCACGAGGGCGAGGGCACGGCACAGGAGCTGGCGGACTACGTGTACGCCTCGCACCCGGCCGACGACGCGTTCTGGACGGTCAGGCCCGGTGACCCGGGCCCTGACCACCAGTTCGACGCGGCGGTCTACGACCGGGGGGCGCTCGCCGTCCAGACGCTGCGCAACGCGGTCGGGGACGACGCGTTCTTCGCCATCCTGAAGGGCTGGCCCAAGGAGCACGCGTACGGCAACGCGTCGGTCGCCGACTTCCAGGCCTACGCGGAGAAGGTGTCCGGGAAGCCGCTGGCCGCGCTCTTCGACACCTGGCTGTTCCAGCCGTCGAAGCCGGCCGCGACCGCGGCGCGCGCCGCGATGGCCGCTCGGGCGGCCACCGCTCCCGTCCGGCCCAAGTCGTGGAAGCAGATCGAGGCGACGAACGGCGTCCACGCGGGCTGATCAGCCGCGTGCCGCCGGAAGTCCGGGCCGGACCAGCGCGGTCCGGCCCGCCCGGCCGGCTCCGGCTCCGGCTCCGGCTCCGGCTCCGCGGTGTGGACGCGGAGCCGGACCCCGGGCGGCCGGAGGGCGCCACCGACGGCGCGGTGGCGCCACCCCGGACACACGCGGTCCCCGGCATGACGCCACCGTGGAAGGCCCCACTGGCAGTGGGGGGTGAGCCGCTACTTCGTCAGGTCGCTCAGCTCCTGGTCCGAGCCCGCCGCGATCCTGCGGCGCAGTGCGAACCAGCCGCCGACGAGCAGCGCCGCCACCACCGGGATGAGGAGCAGTGTCTTGCGGCCGACCTCGGGGTCGTTCCCCATCAGGCCGAGCACGGCCACCAGGAAGGCCACGGTCACGATCTCCGTCACCGGGCTGCCGGGCAGCCGGAAGGACGGCCGGGTGACCAGCCCCGCCTTGGCGCGGCGGACGAAGACCAGGTGGCAGACCATGATGATCACCCAGGTGCTGATGATGCCGAGGGACGCCACGTTCAGCACGATCTCGAACGCCTGGCTCGGCACGAGGTAGTTCAGGCCGACGCCGAGCACACAGACCGCGCAGGTGAGCAGGATGCCGCCGTAGGGGACCTGGCTGCGGTTCATCCGTGCCGTGAACTTGGGCGCCGAACCCGCCATGGCCATGGAGCGCAGGATGCGGCCGGTGGAGTAGAGGCCGGAGTTCAGCGAGGACATCGCGGCCGTCAGCACGACCAGGTTCATCACGTCGCCGGCGCCCTGGACACCGATCTTCGACAGCACGGTGACGAAGGGGCTCTGGTCCGCGGAGTACACGGAGCCCGGCAGCAGCAGCGCGAGCAGGATCACCGAACCGACGTAGAAGAGACCCACCCGCCACATGATCGAGTTCACCGCGCGCGGGACGACCTTCTCCGGCTCGGCGGTCTCGCCCGCGGCGACACCGACCAGTTCGAGCGCCGCGTAGGCGAAGATCACGCCCTGCATCACGAGGACGACGGGCATGACGCCGTGCGGGAAGACACCGCCGTGGTCGGTGATCAGGCTCAGACCCGGCGTCCGGCCGCCGACCTCGTGCTGCGTGGCCAGCAGGAAGATGCCGACGAACATGAAGCTCACCAGCGTGGCGACCTTGATGATGGCGAACCAGAACTCCATCTCGCCGAAGATCTTCACCGAGATCAGGTTCACGGCCAGGACGACCGCGAGGGCGATCAGGGCGAGCACCCACTGCGGGATCGAGGTGAAGAAGCTCCAGTAGTGGGTGTACAGCGCGATCGCGGTGATGTCGGCGATACCGGTCGTCGACCAGTTGAGGAAGTACATCCAGCCGGCGACGTAGGCGCCCTTCTCGCCGAGGAACTCGCGCGCGTACGACACGAAGGAACCGGACGACGGCCGGTACAGCACCAGCTCGCCGAGGGCACGGACGACGAAGAAGGCGAAGACGCCGCACACCAGGTAGGCCAGCGCGAGAGCGGGTCCCGCGTTGTGCAGCCGGCCGCCCGCGCCCAGGAAGAGACCCGTGCCGATCGCTCCGCCGATCGCGATCATGTTGACGTGGCGGTGCTTGAGGTCCTTGCTGTAGCCGGCATCGCCCGCGTCCGCGGGCGTCCGGGCCGCATCCTGGACGGATGCAACCGCAGACGTGTTCACGGCGTCCTTGCTCACCAGGGGATCTACTCTCTGCTGCGCCCGGCGCGGGGATGGTGCGCGGGTGTCCGGATGGGGCACGGCCCGGCCACCGCTGACGCAGCGCAGACCAAGGGGTCACTTTCCCTCGCCGATCACCCCGTTTGCGATGGCGCACGTCACATAGCGGCACTTCTCACGTGATCACCACATTCCTGTCGCCTGTTCGCCACAAGCCCGTGCTGAGTCCGTTCCACTGTCACAGCGGTGGTGGGACAGCGATACTGCTGCACATGACGACCGAGACCGAGGAGCCGACGCTCACCGTCGACGAGCTGGCCGCGCGTGCGGGCGTCACGGTCCGCACCGTCCGCTTCTACAGCGCCAAGGGCCTGCTTCCGCCGCCCGTGATCGGCCCCCGGCGGGTGGGCCGCTACGGGCAGGCGCACCTGGCCCGGCTCGCGCTCATCGAGGAGTTGCAGCGCCAGGGCATGACGCTGGCCGCGATCGAGCGCCATCTGCGGCAGCTGCCGGCGGACCTGAGCGCGCGGGACCTCGCCATCCACCGGGCGGTCGTGGCGTCCTGGGCGCCGGACACGGTCGAGACGATGACGCGCGAGGAACTTCGGCGACGGGCGGGGCGGCCGCTCGGTGCGGAGGACCTGACGCGGCTGGCGGCGATGGGCGTGGCCGTGCCGGACGACGACGAAGACGCGTACCGCGTGGATCCGGGGCTGCTGCGGCTCGGTGTCGAGCTGCTCGACGTGCCTCTCGGTCTGGACACGGTCCTCGCCGCCCGGGGGGTGCTGACCGAGCACTCGCGTGCGGCGGCGCGCGCGTTGTCGCGGCTGCTGCGGGAGGCGGTCGCCGAGCGCGACGCCACGGAGGTGAAGTCGCTCTCGGCCCATATGCAGCCGCTGGTGGTGCAGGCCCTGCTCACCACGTTCCAGCGCTCCCTGAGGGAGGAGCTGCGCGAGTGGCTCACGGACGGGGAGCCGGCGCGGGAGTCCTGAAGGCCCGCGGGATTCAGGTCGGGACGCGCGGCCGAGGGGGCCCGGCGCAGGAACCGGGCCCCGGCGTCCCTGGACGGCTCAGCGCGCGTCGGTGAAGCGCTCGCCCTTCTCCGCCTTCTCCACCAGCAGCGCGGGCGGTGTGAACCGCTCGCCGTAGCGCTCGGCGAGCTGCCGGGCTCGGGCCACGAAGCCGGGCAGGCCGGTTCCGACCCCGGCGCCGCCCTCGTAGCCGTTGATGTACTGCAGGACACCGCCCGTCCAGCCGGGGAAGCCGATCCCGAAGATCGAGCCGATGTTTGCGTCGGCAACGGACGTCAGCACGCCCTCCTCCAGGAGCCGGACCGTGTCCAGCGCCTCGGAGAACAGCATGCGCTCCTGCATGTCCTCGAACGGGATCGTGTGCCCCGGCTTGGTGAAGTGCTCCCGCAGGCCCGGCCACAGCCGGCCGCGCGTGCCGTCCTCGCCGTAGTCGTAGAAGCCGGCGCCGCCGCTGCGGCCGGTGCGCCCGAACTCGTCGACCATGCGGTCGATGACGGCCTCGGCCGGGTGCGTGGTCCAGGTGCCGCCCGCCTCCTCGACGGCCCGCTTCGACTCGTTCCGGATCTTGCGCGGCAGGGTGAGCGTCAGCTCGTCCATCAGGGACAGCACCTTCGCCGGATAGCCCGCCTGCGCCGCCGCCTGCTCGACGGAGGCGGGCTCGAGGCCCTCGCCGACCATCGCGACGCCTTCGTTGATGAAGTGGCCGATGACCCGGGAGGTGAAGAAGCCGCGCGAGTCGTTGACGACGATCGGCGTCTTGTTGATCTGCCGGACCAGGTCGAAGGCGCGCGCCAGCGCCGCGTCACCGGTCCGCTCGCCCTTGATGATCTCGACGAGCGGCATCTTGTCGACGGGGGAGAAGAAGTGCAGCCCGATGAAGTCGGACTGCCGCTCCACGCCCTCGGCGAGTGCGGTGATCGGGAGGGTGGAGGTGTTGGAGCACAGCAGCGCGTCGGGCTCGACGATGTGCTCGATCTCCTGGAACACCTTGTGCTTGAGCGCCGGGTCCTCGAACACGGCCTCGATGACGGCGTCGCAGCCCGCGAGGTCGGCGGCCTCGGCGGTGGGCGTGATGCGGGCGAGCAGCGCGTCCGCCTTCTCCTGCGTCGTACGCCCCCTGGCGACCGCCTTGGCGCACAGCTTCTCCGAGTAGGCCTTGCCCCGGGCCGCCGCTTCCGGGGAGACGTCCTTGAGGACGACCTCGATGCCGGCGCGGGCGCAGGAGTAGGCGATGCCCGCGCCCATCATCCCGGCACCGAGGACGGCCACCCTGCGGACCTGGCGGGGCTCGATGCCCTTCGGGCGGTTGGCGCCGGAGTTGACCGCCTGGAGGTCGAAGAAGAACGCCTGGATCATGTTCTTCGCGGTCTGCCCGGTGACCAGCTCGGTGAAGTAGCGCGCCTCGATGGTCAGGGCGGTCGCGAAGTCGACCTGGGAGCCCTCGACGGCCGCCGCGAGGATGTTGCGCGGCGCCGGGTAGGGGGCGCCGTTCAGCTGCTTGCGGAGGTTGGCGGGGAAGGCGGGCAGGTTGGCGGCGAACTTCGGGTTGGACGGCGTACCGCCCGGGATCCGGTAGCCCGGCTTGTCCCAGGGCTGCTGCGACTCGGGGTGGGCGTCGATGAAGGCGCGGGCCTTGTCCAGCATCTCCTCGGGGGTGGCGGCCACGTCGTGGACGAGACCGTTCTCCAGGGCGCGCCGGGGCGAGTACTGGGTGCCCTGCAGCAGCACCTTGAGCAGCGCGTCGGCGATGCCCATCAGGCGCACGGTACGGGTGACGCCGCCGCCCGCCGGGAGCAGGCCGAGCGTGACCTCCGGCAGGCCGATCTTGGAGCCGGGGGCGTCTAGGGCGATGCGGTGGTGGGAGGCGAGCGCGATCTCGTAGCCGCCGCCCAGGGCCGAGCCGTTGATCGCCGCGACGACCGGCTTGCCCAGGGTCTCGATGCGGCGCAGGGAGTTCTTGATCGCCACACCGGTGTCGAAGACCTGCTGGGCGTCCTCGGGGCCGGCCTTGATCATGTCCTTGAGGTCGCCGCCGGCGAAGAAGGTCTTCTTCGCGGAGGTGTAGATGATGCCGCGGATGGAGTCCTTCTCGGCCTCGGCGCGCTCGGCGACCGCCGCGATCGACTCCGTGAACGCCTGGTTCATGGTGTTCGCGGACTGGTTCGGGTCGTCGAGGACGAGGGTGACGACGCCGGTGGCGTCCTGCTCCCAGCGGATGGTGGTGGGCTCAGTGCTCATCAGGGGTGCTCCGTAAGATCCGTTGATCCGTCGATCCGTTGATCCGTTGGGGGAAGGTCAGACGCGTTCGACGATGGTGGCGATGCCCATGCCGCCGCCCACGCACAGCGTGGCCAGCCCGTACCGCTTGTCCTGGCGCTCCAGCTCGTCCACCAGCGTGCCCAGCAGCATGGCGCCCGTCGCGCCGAGCGGGTGCCCCAGGGCGATGGCGCCGCCGTTGACGTTGATCTTGTCCAGGGACAGGTCCATGTCCTTCGCGAAGCGCAGCACGACCGCGGCGAACGCCTCGTTCATCTCGACCAGGTCGATGTCGTCGATCGTCAGCCCGGCCTTGGCGAGCGCCTTGCGGCTGGCGGGTGCGGGGCCGGTCAGCATGATCGTCGGCTCGGAGCCGGACACGGCCGCCGAGACGATCCGGGCCCGCGGCCGCAGCCCGTACCGCTCACCGATCTCCTTGGAGCCGATGGCGACGAGCGCCGCGCCGTCCACGATGCCGGAGGAGTTGCCCGCGTGGTGGACGTGGTTGATCTCCTCGATCCAGTGGTACCTCTGCAGCGCCACGGCGTCGAAGCCGCCGAGGTCGCCGATGTCCGCGAACGACGGCGAAAGCTTCGCGAGCGAGTCGGCCGTGGTGCCCGGCCGCATGTGCTCGTCGCGGTCGAGGACGACCAGTCCGCTGCGGTCCGTCACGGGGACCACGGACTTCTCGAAGCGGCCGTCCTTCCAGGCGGCCGCGGCCCGCTCCTGGGACAGCGCGGCGTATTCGTCGACGTCCCGCCGGGAGAAGCCCTCGACGGTGGCGATGAGGTCGGCGCTGATGCCCTGCGGCACGAAGTTGGTGGCCAGGTTCGTCATGGGGTCGGCGAACCAGGCGCCGCCGTCCGAGGCCATCGGCACCCGCGACATCGACTCGACGCCGCCCGCGAGCACCAGGTCCTCCCAGCCCGAGCGAACCTTCACGGCAGCCAGATTGACGGCCTCGAGACCGGACGCGCAGAAGCGGTTCTCCTGGAATCCGGCCACCGTGTCGGGCAGTCCGGCGGCGAGCGCGGAGATACGGGCGATGTCGGAGCCCTGGTCGCCGACCGGGCTGACGACGCCGAGCACGACGTCGTCGATCGCGGCCGGGTCGAGGTCCGGGAACCGCCGCCGGATCTCGTGGATCAGTCCCACCACCAGGTCGATGGGCTTGGTGCCGTGCAGGGCGCCGTTCACCTTGCCGCGTCCGCGCGGGGTGCGGATCGCGTCGTACACATACGCTTCGGTGCTCACTGGTAAGCCTTTCGGGAGGGTCGGCCGAGCGGGGGACGACCGGAGATCCTTTTCATGATCCCGGTGGTCCCGTCGGGGATGGTCGGAATACGGCCGTCGGTGCGGGCCCTGGCGGCGTGGTGGACGCGGTGCTCCGTGAGGGAGGCATACCCGCGGTGCGGCGTGCGACAGCGGTCCGTGGCCCGCGTCCGCGGTGCGGTCGACGAGGGACCCGGGCAGCGGGCCGACCCGGCGAGCGCGTTCGGGGACTCGTTCGAGGGCTTCATCCGTCGCCCTCCCGCACGAGTCCGGGTACGTCCCAGTCGCGCGCGACCTCCTCGGTGTCGGCGCCGGGCCGCGCCGGTCCGCCGCGTACCGCCGTCCGGGTGACCGAGAAGCGGGGTGCCGGCGCCGGCTGGGTGATGCCGGCGTGGTCGGTGAAGGTGCCACGGGCGGCGAGATGGGGGTGGGCGGGGGCCTCGCGGAGTGAGAGGACGGGCGCCACGCACGCGTCGGAGCCCTCGAAGAGAGCGGTCCACTCCTCACGGGTGCGCGTCTTGAATCGGGCGGCGACGGCCTCCCGCAGCTCGCCCCAGCGGGTCACGTCCGTGCGGGCCGGTGCCTGGTCGCCGAGGCCCAGCAGATCCACGAACTCCTCGTAGAACTGCTGCTCCAGGGCACCCACCGCCATGTACCGGCCGTCGGCCGTCTCGTAGGTGCCGTAGAAGGGGCAGCCGCCGTCGAGGAGGTTGACGCCCCGGCGGTCCTGCCAGCCACCGGCCGCGAGCATGCCGTGGATCATCGAGGCCAGGTGCGCGGCGCCGTCGACGATCGCCGCGTCCACGACCTGTCCCGTGCCCGTCGCGCGGGCGTGGTGGAGGGCGGCGAGGACGCCGACGACCAGATAGAGCGAGCCGCCCGCGTAGTCGCCGACGAGATTGGCGGGGACGGCGGGCGGCGCGTCCGGGGCGCCGATCAGGCCGAGCGTGCCGGTGACCGCGATGTACGCGATGTCGTGCCCGGCGCGCGGGGCCAGCGGGCCCTCCTGGCCCCAGCCGGTCATCCGGCCGTAGACGAGTCGCGGGTTGCGGGTGTGGCAGGTCTCGGGGCCGACGCCGAGGCGCTCGGCCACGCCGGGGCGGTAGCCCTCGATCAGGATGTCGGCGCGTTCCACCAGGTCGAGGACGCTGCCCAGGCCGTGCTCGGTCTTCAGGTCGACGATCACCGAGCGCTTGTTGCGGTTCGTGACGTCGAGCTCGGGGTTGATCGCGAGGCCCGGGCCGCCCGGCCGCTCGACCCGCACGACGTCCGCGCCGAGGTCGGCGAGGAGCATGGCGGCGAACGGGCCGGGCCCGATGCCCGCCAGCTCGACGACCCGCACGCCGGTCAGGGGTCCCTGCCCCGGCGACCCTGCCACTGCCATCAGGCCCCCAGCCTCGTGACATCACCGATGTGACACCACTGATGTTAAGAACGTGTTCCACTTCGGGCAAGAGCTGGACGAGCAAGCGCTTAGTCAAAGACGGCCGCAGAGCATCCGGTCGGCCGCCCCGGCCGCCGCCCGGAGGGACGAACCACCCGGTCGCGGGCCTTGCACCGACCTCGTCACTCGACGGTCCGGCTCTCACGCTAGCCTCAGCCACCGGCAACGGCACGGGCGGAGAGGTGTCATGGGCAGGCTGAAGACGGAGCGCGCGTACGACGTCGTGCTGTTCGGCGCCACGGGTTTCGTGGGTGCGCTCACCGCGCGGTACCTCGCCGCGCACGCTCCCGAGGGACTGCGCTGGGCACTGGCGGGCCGCAACTCCGAGAAGCTGGAGCGACTGCGGGAACGGCTGGCGGGGCCCGCCGGGCCCGGTGTGCTGCGGGCGGACGTCTCGGACCCGGAGTCGCTGCGCGAACTCGCCGGCTCCGCGCGCGTACTCGCCACCACGGTCGGGCCCTATCTGGAGTACGGCGAGGAGCTGGTGGCCGCCTGCGCCGACGCGGGCACCGACTATCTCGACCTCTGCGGCGAGGCCGAGTTCGTCGACCTCGTGTATGTGCGGCACGACGCACGCGCGCGGGAGACGGGGGCACGCCTCGTGCACGCGTGCGGGTTCGACTCCGTTCCGCACGACCTGGGGGCGTACTTCACCGTCCAGCAGCTGCCCGAGGGGTGCCGCTGAGGGTGGACGGATACATCCGTGCGGAGGGGATGTTCTCGGGCGGCACGTTCGCCTCCGCGCTCGGCCAGATGGCGCGCGGGCCGCAGCTGCTGGCGGCGGCCCGGGACCGCGCACGGTACGAGCCGCGCCTGCCGGGACGGCGGGCACAGGCTCCTCTCGGCGCACCTCGGTTCGCGCGGGAGGTCGGCGCCTGGGCGCTGCCGCTGCCGACCGTCGACGCCCAGGTGGTGCGCCGCTCGGCCCGGGCGCTGGAGCGGTACGGGCCGGACTTCCGCTACCGGCACTACGCGGCGGTCGCGACCCTGTCCTACGCGGTGGGCGGTGTCGTGGCCGCGGGCGCCCTGTTCACGGCCGCGCAACTGCCGCCCGCGCGGCAGTGGCTGTCGGACCGGCTCAGGCCCGGGGACGGGCCGGATCCCGAGAAGCGGGCCAAGAGCTGGTTCACGGTGCGGTTCGTGGGAGAGGGCGGCGGTCGGCGTGTGTACACGGAGGTCGCGGGCGGGGACCCGGGCTACGACGAGACGGCGAAGATGTTCGCCGAGTCGGCCCTGTCCCTCGCGCTCGACGAGCTGCCGCGCACGTCCGGCCAGGTGACGACCGCCGAGGCCCTGGGCAACGCCCTCATCGAGCGCCTGCGCACGGCGGGCATCACCTTCCGGGTGGCGGCGCGTCGGTAGCGCCGGGGCGCCGAAGACGCCCCCTGTGGCGTGCTGGACGGCTCAGCGCGGCACGCCCGCCCGGTGACGGCGGCTCGGGCGGTTCAGCGCGACGTGCCCGCTCGGCTGCTGCTGCGGCTCAGCCGGGCGCGCCCGCTCGGCCCACCGTCTCCTTCAGAGCGCGGCGGCACAGCGCGTCCGCGCGCCGGGTGGACTCCGGGAGGCGGTACTTCGGCGCCAGCGCGAGGGTGTGGGCGCAGGCGTGGTCGAGGCTGACGCGGTGTCCGACCGAGACGAACACCGGTTTGACGCCCGCCTGAGTGCGCACCGCACGGCCGACCTCGTCCGCGCCGGCGCGGAGGGGGCTCGTGCTGCCGCGCGGCCCGTCCGGCTCCTCGTAGGCGAAGGTGAAGGGATTCTTGGCCACGCCGATCGTGGGCAGCCCGGTGAGGACGCCGAGGTGGCTCGCCAGCCCGAAGCGGCGCGGATGGGCGAGGCCGTAGCCGTCGCACACCACCAGCCCGGGGTCCCGGTCGAGGGCGTCCAGGGCGGCCAGCACGGTGGGCACCTCGCGGAAGGCGAGCAGTCCGGGCACATACGGGAAGGAGACCTCGCCGACGGCGGTGGCCTCGGCGAGCACGGCGAGCGTGGCCGCGTCGAGCACGACGGCCGCCGCCGCGACCACGCCGCGCTCGTCGTCGTAGGCGACATCGACTCCCGTGACCCGGCCCGTTCCGGGTGGCGGCCCCGGTTCGTCCAGGACCACCCGGCCGCGCAGTTCGTCCTGGGCGGCCCGGGCTTCTTCCGCGGTCGCGGGCCACCCCGCGGGGATACGTACGATCGTCATGGTGGGGTCGAGCGTACGGCCCCGCGCTCCGGTGTCACGCGCCCAGCGCACGCTTCAGTTCGCTCTTGTTCATGTCCGAACGGCCTCGGATGTTGCGCCGCTTGGCCTCCTCGTAGAGCTGGTCGTACGTCGGCCCCTGGGAACCGTGGCCCGAGCGCTGTCCGCCTCGCCTGCCGGACGACATGTCCTTGAGGGACGTGCGGCTCGCGGTCTCGGACTCACCGGCACGGGCGCGTTCCTTGTTCACGGTGCGGGCCGCGATCTCCTCGGCGCGCTCCCTGCTCTCCCCCCGGTCGAGCGCGCTCTCCTTGATGTGCTCGTACTGACGTTCCCGCTTGGGGCTGGAGCCGCGTGGCATGACCGGTCACTTCCTCTCGGTGCGGATCTCCGCCGAGTACCCCTTCTCGCCGGGATCACCGTTCAGGGCTCCGGGCGGGCCGCCCGCCCGCCCCTTCGCGCCGGAAACCCGGCGGGACAGCGGCCGCACCGGACGGCCTCGCCCGGGAACCGCACATCCGCGCCCGGTGTCCTCTCGGGTGTCCCGGCGACCGCGGGACCGAAAAGATCCGTGACACCCGCCTCAGGGGCATGGTCTCGGTGACATAGGTCACTCGCCGTTCAGGCGCACGGATGGGCCGATTCCAGCGTCTCTTCAGGTGCCCGGTCCCATCCGCCCGAGTCCGTCCGTCCAGCCGTCACAAGGGAGCAAGGCGTTGTCCACCCTCATCGAGCAGCCCGTGGAGGCCCGTCTCGTCGCCGCCGCGCCGCGGATGCCGACCATTCCGGCCATGCTCCACTACGACCGGCGCGACCCGTTCGCCGTCCGTATGACCTTCCCGGCCCCCGCCACCCTCGAGGGTGTCGAGGTCTGCTGGAGCTTCGCCCGCGAGCTGCTCGCGGCCGGTCTGGAGGGCCCCGAGGGACACGGCGACGTCAGGGTGCGGCCCTACGGCTTCGACCGCACCGTCCTGGAGTTCCACGCCCCGCAGGGCACGGCCGTGGTGCACATCCACTCGCAGGAGGTCCGGCGCTTCCTGCAGCGGACCACGGAGCTGGTGCCGCTCGGTCTGGAGCACCTGCACGTGGACCTGGACCACGACCTGGCGGAGCTGATGCGGGACGCATGCTGACCTCACCTCCGCGACGGCCGTCGGCGCGCCACGGCGGGACCGGCCGCACGACGCCGCCCCTGGGGAGTGCCGCGTCCGGCGGTCAGCGGCCCGCCTCCGGCCGCCGGTCCAGCTCACCGTAAAAGAGTCCGCCGGCCGGTGTCCCGTGGCGCGGTGCGGGACTCGGGTATCCCGTACGGAGGTGCGGACGAACACCGGGCGCCCGCTGGACGCGGCTGGGGCCGCCGTTAATCGCGTTGACACCCCCCGGTCCCGTTCCTACCGTGGACCACGGTCCTGTTGCCGTCGATAGGAGAAGGACGTTGCTCGTCTGAGGTCTTGAGACACCGCGTCACACAGCGCTGTCCGTGTCTGTGTGCGTCGCGTGCGACCTCGGCGTACGAGCCGTCCCGTCCTTTCGGTGCGGGGCCCTTTCCGTGTCCTCGGACCGTCGCCCCTTGCGGTGTCTCACACGCGTTGCCCCCACCCGCTTCGAGCAACCGCGAGGCCCGTATGTCACCCACCCCTGCCATCACCCTTACCTCCCTGTCCTTTTCCTGGCCCGACGGCATCCCCGTCTTCGACGACCTCCAGCTCGCGATCGGCGCGGGCCGGACGGGGCTCGTCGGCGCCAACGGAGCGGGCAAGTCCACCCTCCTGAAGCTGATCGCCGGTGAACTCGTCCCGACCGGCGGCAGCGTGCGTGTCGCGGGCGAGGTCGGCTACCTGCCGCAGAACGTCACGCTCGACACCGCGCTGCGCGTGGACGAGGCGCTCGGCATCGCCGCGCAGCGCGCCGCACTGCACGCCATCGAGGCGGGCGACGTGGCCGAGGAGCACTTCACCACCGTCGGCGACGACTGGGACGTGGAGGAGCGCGCCGAGGCGATGCTCGGTGAACTCGGCCTCGGGCACATCGGCCTGGACCGCACCATCGGGGAGGTCTCGGGCGGCGAGTCCGTCCTGCTGCGGCTGGCCGCACTGCTGCTGCGCCGCCCCGAGGTGCTCCTGCTGGACGAGCCCACCAACAACCTCGACCTGTACGCGCGCCGGCGGCTGTACGCGGCGGTCGAGGCGTGGTCGGGGGTCATGGTGGTGGTCAGCCACGACCGTGACCTCCTGGACCTGGTCGACCAGATCGCGGACCTGCGCTCCGGAGAGGTCGTCTGGTTCGGCGGCACCTTCTCCGCCTACGAGGAGGCCCTGGCCGTCGAGCAGGAGGCGGCGGAGCGCATGGTGCGCGTCGCCGCGGCGGACTTCCGCAAGCAGAAGCGGGAACTGGCCGACGCCCAGGTCAAGCTGGCCCGCCGCAAGCGGTACGGCCAGCGGATGTGGGACAGCAAACGCGAACCGAAGATCGTCATGGGAGCGCGCAAGCGGGCGGCTCAGGAGTCCGCGGGCAAGCACCGCATCCTGCACGAGGAGCGGCTCGCCGAGGCCAGGGAGCGCCTCGACGAGGTGGCCGGTGCGGTACGGGACGACGACGAGATCCGTGTCGACCTGCCGTACACCGCCGTCCCGCCGGGCCGGTCGGTGCTCACGCTCAGGGATGTGGAACTGGCCTACGGCGCGCGGGTGGCCGGCAGCCTCGATGTGCACGGACCCGAGCGGATCGCGCTGATCGGGCGCAACGGCGCGGGCAAGACCACCCTGCTGCGGACGATCGCCGGCGAGCTTCAGCCGGTGGCGGGCGAGGTGACGGCGCATGTGCCGCTGCGTTTCCTGCCGCAGCGGCTGGACGTCCTCGACGACGGGCTGACGGTCACGCAGAACGTGGCGCGGTTCGCGCCGGGCGCCGGCGACAACCGGATCCGGGCGCGGCTGGCCCGCTTTCTGTTCCGTGGCACGCGGGCGGACCAGCCGGCCGGGACCCTGTCGGGCGGCGAGCGCTTCCGCGCGGCCCTGGCCGCGCTGATGCTCGCCGAGCCGGCGCCACAGCTCCTGATGCTCGACGAGCCCACCAACAACCTGGACATGGCGAGCGTGCGGCAGCTCACCACGGCCCTGGAGTCGTACGAGGGGGCGCTGATCGTGGCCGGGCACGATCTGCCGTTCCTGGAGTCGATCGGCATCACGCGCTGGCTGCTGTTCGACGGCGAACTCACGGCGACCACACCGGAAGCCGTCAGGCATCCGGCGTAGCACCGAAGGCCTCGGGGCCCTGGAACCTTGCCGGGTTCGCGGGGCCCCGGGCCCTCCCAGGCACGGTCGTCAAGACGTCCGGGGGGCGTGGGCAGGCCGCGTGTGCCGGGCGGGAAGCGGTGCGAACCCGGGGCTCGGTCCCCGGGGAACGGCCAGGTCCCGGTGGACATCAGCGAGTTCCGAGAAGCTGGAGGGCGGTGTGACGTGCCTCTCGGTGCGCCTGCGGGCGCTGTACCGCCGCCGACCCGCTGAGCGGCCTGTCTCCTTCGCCCCCGTGGCCCCCCGATCCCACGGGGTCTTCGGCGTACCCGTCGGCAGTCGCGGCCCCGTCGGACGCCCCATGAGGGCACCTGTCGGAGCACCCTGCCGACGCAGCGTTTTTACAGCGCGCTTAACCTACGGCTTCGTAACCTACGACCTCGTAGCCTACGATCCCGTAGGTTCCGGTGCCGCTCGCCGGTTTGCTCAGCGTCCCCCTGGAGTTTCCCGTGACGATCACCTCCCCCCACCTCGGCAGCCCGTCCGTCTGGACCGACGCCCGGCTGCTGTACGCCCTGGAGGAAGTGGTCGAGAAGGAGCTGAACCGCCATCTGCAGGTCGCCAAGGACTGGATGCCGCACGAGTACGTTCCGTGGAGCGACGGCCGCAACTTCCCCGGCTTCTTCGAGGACGGCACGGCCTGGGAGAAGGAGCAGTCCCAGGTCACCGAGATCGGCCGGATCGCGCTGGTCGTCAATCTGCTGACGGAGGACAACCTTCCCAGCTACCACCACGAGATCGCCTCCCTCTTCGGCCGTGACGGGGCCTGGGGCACCTGGGTGCACCGCTGGACCGCGGAGGAGGGCCGGCACGGCATCGTGATGCGCGACTATCTGCTCACCTCGCGCGCGGTCGACCCCGACCAGCTCGAACGGTTCCGCATGGCGCACATGAGCGAGGGCTTCGAGTCGGACAACCGGCACTCGATGCTGCACTCCGTCGCGTACGTCGCCTTCCAGGAGCTGGCCACCCGGATCTCGCACCGCAACACCGGCCACCAGTCCGGCGACCCGGTCTGCGACCGGATGCTCGCCCGTATCGCGACCGACGAGAACCTCCACATGGTCTTCTACCGGAACCTGCTGAAGGCCGCGTTCGAGATCGCGCCCGACCCCACCATGCAGGCGGTCCGGGACGTCGTGGTGAACTTCCGTATGCCGGGCCACGGTATCCCCGGTTTCGAGCGCGCCGCCGCGCAGATGGCGATCGGCGAGGTCTACAATCTGCGCATCCACCACGACGACGTGCTCCAGCCGGTGCTGCGCTTTCTGAAGGTCCTGCAGATCGACGGGCTCGGCCCCGAGGGCCGCCGGGCCCAGGAGGAACTCGGCCTGTTCCTGAGCGGACTCGACGCCGAGGCCCTGAAGTTCGACGAGCGGCTCCAGGCGCGCAAGGCCCGCATGGCGGCGCGCGCGGGGGCGTAGCGCGGGCGCCGAAGGCAGCTCCGGACGACGCCGTGACGATTCCGCGGCAAACGCCAGGCCGCGCCACCCTTTTGCCAAGGGGAACCGTCCCTCAGCATGCATATGCCGGTTGGTGTTCCCCCGCGGGCATTTCCGGCCCAGTCCCCGTACTACGCCTGGTCGGGCCGGACGGCCCCTGGAGCTGCTCATGACGAACGCGATGTGGACACCCGGCGTGGAGTGGCTCACCGCCGCCGCGCCGGACCCTCGGACGGTCGAGCGGGCGCGGCTCCCGGGTGACGGGACGGTGCTGATGGAGGCCGGGCGCCACTGGGACCTGGTGAGCGTCCCCCGCCAACTCGGCCTGCTCACCCTGGACATCCTGTGGTACGACCCCGTCCGCGTCCCCGGACCGACGCTGGTGGACTGCGTGGCGCACCGGGTGGGCTTCCTCGTGCCACCGGACCCGGCCGGCCACTGGTCCGGGGACGGGGTCCGTCACGCGAGCACGGGGGCGTGGGTCGCGGTGCCCCCGCCGCACCGGCCGGCCCGCTCTCTGGAGTGGATCGTTCCCCCCGATGCGTGCGGAGCGCTGCATCCGCCGCTCGTGCTGCGGCTGGCGCTGCGCGAGGCCTATGAGACGCTCGCGGTACTGGCGCCGGTCAGCGAGGACTGACGACCGTGGTCCGCGCGGATGTGCGGAGCCGGTCCGCGTACCGCGCGATCGGCGCACGCGGTGCCGCCGCGAGGTCTTCCGCGCGGCCTCGTGGAGGTCTCCTACGCGGCCTCGTAGTGGTGTGCTTCCGCTCCGCGCCACTTCACCCATGCGGGATCGTCGAGCAGGTCCTCGGCGTCGGGCAGGCCCGCCCGGCCCAGAAACTCGATCACGTCCTCATCGGAGAACGCCAGCCCCAGACTCTCCCCGCGCGCGGTCACCCGTCGACCGCCGGTGCCCGACGGTGGATGAACGATGACAGGAGCCCGTCCGGACATGTCTCCAGCATCGTCCCGCGCGCCCGGACGCGCATCCGGACGGACCCCGGACCACGACCCGCGCTCGTATCCCCCGACGCCCCGGCCGTCACACGCCACGGCGCCCGCGGCCGCTCAGCGGGCCGGTCCGGCGTATCCCCCGACGGGACCGGCCGGACCTCGACCGTTCTCCGGTCCCCGCCGCAGATGCAGCCGCTCCTTCTCGGAGAGCCCGCCCCAGACGCCGAACCGTTCGTCGTGGGCGAGCGCGTACTCGAGACAGGCGGAGCGGATCGCGCACAGTTCGCAGATACGCTTCGCCTCCCGTACCGAACTGCCCGGCTCCGGGAAGAAGAAATCGGCCCCCGTCTGCGCGCACAGAGCCTGCTCCTGCCAGGCGATGTCGGGCGCAGTGTTCGCTTCGATGTGCATGGCCGAGAGCGTGCCGCGCCGCGAAAAACGTCCGATCAACGCGGGATCAACGCCTCATCCCGGGGTCTGGCCCACGGCTTTTCATGGTGGCCGCGCCGAGGGGGCGACGCACGGCGGCGCGCGGATCGCGCGCCACGAAGGCCCGCCACACAAACCCACTCCACCGGTCACCGAACGTCACAGGAGCCGAAATCACGACTCCGGCGGCAATTGTCGGTGGCCGGTGGAAGACTCGGCAGTGCAGGCAACGGGAATCCTTGAAGAACCCTCGAAGGAGGGCAGTCATGCTCACCACCCGCTTCGTCGACGGCGCCCCGAACTGGCTGGATGTCGGCACCCCGGACACCGACGGCGCGGTCTCCTTCTACGGCGGCCTCTTCGGCTGGCAGTTCGAGTCGGCGGGCCCCGAGGCCGGGGAGTACGGCTTCTTCCAGCTCTCCGGCAAGACGGCGGCCGGCGGCATGGAGATCACCGAGGAGCAGGGGCCGCCCTCCTGGACCATCTACTTCCAGAGCTCCGACGCGGAGGCCACGGTGAAGGCGGCCGAGCAGGCCGGAGGCAGCGTGCGGGTCCAGCCCATGGACGTCATGGGCGAGGGCCACATGGCGATCCTCGCCGACCCCGCGGGCGTGCCCTTCGGCATCTGGCAGCCGGGCCGGACCAAGGGCATCGAGGTGGCGGGTTCCGCGGGGGCGCTGTGCTGGGTCGAGTTGTACACCCCGGACATCGCCCGCGCCGCCGCGTTCTACCACCGGGTGCTCGGCTGGGAGACCGAGGGTGTGCCCTTCCCCGGCGGCACCTACACCTGCATCAACCCCGAGGGCGCGGGTCAGGACGCCATGTTCGGCGGCCTGGTACCGCTGGCTGACGATCCCCTCGAAGCGCAGTCCGACGCGCACTGGCTGCCGTACTTCGCCGTCACGGACACGGATGTGACGGTGAGCCAGGTCCAGGAGCGCGGCGGCACGGTCCGGATGCCGGCGACGGACCTCGAAGGGGTGGGCCGTGTCGCCAGGCTCGCCGATCCGTACGGAGCACGTTTCGCGGTGCTCAAGAGCGCCCCGCGGCAGCAGGGCTGACCCCCGAGGGGCGGTGGTCGGGCCAACGATGCCTATCGGGGAACCGGCTAGTGCCGATGCGCCTCATAGGCCGGAATCGTTCCGTTCGGGTTCTTCACCAGGAACAGCCCGGCCATGCCCTTGTCCGCATGGTGCTGCACATGGCAGTGGTACATCCACGCCCCCGGCCCGACCCCCTCCCCCGCGATCACCTGGAAGCCGAACGAGTCTCCGGGGCCCACGATCCTGTTGTCGATGATCGGGCTCGGATCATTCGGCCCGCTCAGCAGGCCCGTGCGGTTGTGCGCCCAACGATGGCCGTGCATATGGAAGGTGTGGTAGTCGTCGCCGTGCGTGATCATCACGAATTCGACGCGGTCCCCGAGCGTCGCCGTGAAGTCCGGGCCGGAGTGCGACCTGCGGTTGTTGATCATCGTCTCGTTGAACACGATCGTGTGCGTCCTGACGGGGAGGATGTCGCCCGCGCGGCGCACGATCACCGGCCCGTACAGGCCCCTGCGGATACCGCCGGTGCCGTGGTCCGTGCCGACGATGTGGTCGTGGTAGTGCCAGTAGCCCGCGCTGCCCTCCCGCCAGGTGCCGTCCGCGCGGCGGCCGGGGGCGTGGGTGTGCCAGACGTAGGTGCGGGTGCCGCCCGGCCGTACCGCGCTCCGGCTCCAGCGGGTTCCGTCCTGGGAGATCTGGTAGTCCAGGCCGTGCACATGCAGGCTCGCCGTGACGTCCATCGTGTTCACGAACTGGATGTACAGCGTGTCGCCCTCGGTCAGGTCGATCATCGGACCGGGGATGGTCGCCTTCCCCTGCTGCAGGCCGTAGCCCATCTGCCCGTTGCGGAGTCTCTCGGCGTACAGCTTGATGTGCTTGACCTTGCCCCCGGGAGGCGCCGTGCGCAGTGACGTGCCGGCGGCCTCCGGGGCCACGGACAGCGACGTCGCGACGGCCGCACCACCCAGCATCATCCGGCGGTTGAAGGTGCGTCTGTCCATGCCGGACTCCCCATACTGTACCGAGTTCACAGAGAAGAGCCGCTGGGACGAACCGGTAGCGGTAGCGGCATGGCGTGATCTTATCCTCATTGAGGACAAACACCCCGTATTTACTCCATATCGGAATTTCCCCTATGCCGGCGGGGTGCCGTCCCGACGGGCCCGGCTCGGCTGGACCCGCTTCGGCTCGCCCGGCATCTTCGGATACTCCGGCGGATAGGGCAGGTCACCGAGGCCGTGGTCGCGTTCGTCCCGGCGGGCCAGGTCGAGCAGCGCCTCCAGGGAGAAGGCGTGGTCGTCCATGTCCGCGTGGACGTCGCCGAGCCGGGCGAACCGCCCCGGCATGGTCGCCAGGTCGAAGTCACCGGGCACCGCGTCACCGACCTCCGCCCAGCGCAGCGGCGCGGACACCGGGGCGTGCGGCCGGGGACGTACGGAATAGGCGGAGGCGATGGTGCGGTCGCGTGCCGTCTGGTTGTAGTCGACGAAGATCTTCTCGCCGCGCTCCTCCTTCCACCAGGCGATGGTCACGTGCCGCGGCATCCGGCGCTCCAGCTCGCGCCCGACAGCGATGGCGGCGCGGCGCACCTCGGTGAAGGTCCAGCGCGGCTCGATGGGCACGAAGACGTGCAGTCCCCGGCCGCCGGAGGTCTTGGGCCAGCCGCGCAGCCCGCCGAACTCGTCCAGGACGGCACGCAGTTCACGGGCGGCGCGCACCGCGTCGGCGTAGTCGGTGCCGGGCTGCGGGTCGAGGTCGATGCGGAGTTCGTCGGGGTGGTCGACATCGTCGCGGCGCACCGGCCACGGATGGAAGGTGAGGGTGCCGTACTGCGCGGCCCACACCGCGGCGGCGGCTTCGGTGGGGCACATCTCGTCGGCGCTGCGGCCGCTGGGAAAGGTGATGTGGGCGGTGGGGATCCAGTCGGGCATGTTCTTGGGCGCCCGCTTCTGGAAGAAGAACTCGCCGGTCACGCCGTCCGGGTAGCGCTCCA
Organism: Streptomyces sp. NPDC002513; assembly: GCF_053595355.1. Classification (NCBI taxonomy): domain Bacteria; kingdom Bacillati; phylum Actinomycetota; class Actinomycetes; order Kitasatosporales; family Streptomycetaceae; genus Streptomyces; species Streptomyces sp. NPDC002513. The sequence continues at coordinate 61,740 of NZ_JBSFXK010000020.1, forward strand.
GGGTGGTGGGCCGGTCGCGCAGGGCGCGCAGGATGCCGGGGCCGACGGCCATGTAGTACTGCGCGATGTCCAGCTTGGTGAAGCCGCGCTCCGGAAAGAAGACCTTGCCCGGGCTGGACAGCCGTACCGTCCGGCCGCCCACCTCCAGCTCCACCGCATCGCCCATGCGAGCCACGGTAGGCGCACGGGACACACCACGCATACCGGGCACTCCGCTCGGCGCGGCGGGCTCGGGGCCGTCGGGAACACGCGCGCCACTCCGGCCCGGCCTGACGGGTGCGTACCCGACAGGCGGGCGCCCGGATCCACTCATAGAGTCAAAGCCATGGATCTGCCGGTGATGCCACCCGTCAAGCCCATGCTCGCCAGACTCGTGGCGAAGATCCCGCCCGGCATGCAGTACGAGGCGAAGTGGGACGGGTTCCGGGCGATCGTCTTCCGCGACGGCCCCGAGGTGGAGCTGGGCAGCCGCACGGGAAAGCCACTGACGAGGTACTTCCCGGAGCTGGTGGAGGCACTGCGGGAGCGATTGCCGGAGCGGTGCGTGCTGGACGGGGAGATCGTGATCGCCCGGGAGGGGCACCTCGACTTCGACGCGCTGACGGAGCGGATCCATCCGGCGGACTCCCGGGTGCGCACCCTGGCGGCGCGGACCCCGGCCTCGTTCGTGGCGTTCGACCTGCTGGCGCTGGAGCACCGGTCGCTGCTCGCCGTCCCGTTGAGCGACCGGCGCCACCTGCTGGAGGAGGCGCTGTCGTCGGTGACGCCACCGGTCCATCTCGCGCCCGCGACCACGGACCGCGCGGTGGCGGAGGACTGGTTCCGGCAGTACGAGGGCGCGGGCCTGGACGGTGTGATCGCCAAGCCGCTCTCCCTGTCCTACCGTCCCGACGAGCGGGCGATGTACAAGATCAAGCACGAACGCACGGCGGACGTGGTGGTCGCGGGCTACCGCTTCCACAAGAGCGGCCCGGTCGTGGGCTCCCTGCTGCTCGGGCTCTACGACGACCGGGGCACCCTCCAGCACGTGGGGGTGTCCGCCGCGTTCTCCATGAAACGGCGCGCGGAACTCGCGCAGGAGCTGGAACCACTGCGGATGGAGGATGTTCGGGGCCATCCGTGGGCGGCCTGGTCGCAGGAGGCGGCGCACGAGACGGCCCGGCTGCCCGGTGCGCCCAGCCGCTGGTCGGGGAAGAAGGACCTGTCCTGGGTGCCGCTGCGGCCCGAGCGGGTGGCGGAGGTGGCGTACGACCACATGGAGAACGGGGTGCGCTTCCGGCACACCGCGCACTTCCGCCGCTGGCGCCCGGACCGCACCCCCGAGAGCTGCACCTACGCCCAGCTCGAGGAGCCTGTGCGGTACGACCTCGCGGAGATCCTCGGCACACCCGGCTGACTCCTGGCCCTCCGGGCTCCGGCCGGCCGCGTCCCTTGGGGTCAGCCCCCGGTCGCCGCGACGGGAGCGGCCGGGTTGCGCAGCCCTTCCGCCGCCGCGGACACGCGCTGGATGAGGTCGAAGAAGAGGGCCTGCTCGTCGGCGGAGAGCGGGGCGAGGAAGACCTGGTTCATCCGGGCCGTGCGCACCGTGAGCTTCCGGTGGGTCCGCAGTCCCTCGTCCGTGAGGTGCAGCAGGAAGCGGCGGCCGTCGTGCGGGTCGCGGACCTTGTCGAGCAGTCCCCGACGGGTGAGCCGGCTGATCACCTCGGCGATGGTGGAGCGGTCCAGGCCCACCCGCTCCCCCACGGTGCGCTGGTCGAGTCCGGGCTCGGCGACGAGCGCGTTGAGCACCGCGAACTGCGGCGAGGTGATCTCCTCGGAGACCATCGTGTTCCAGAGCAGGTAGTGCGCCTGCTGCAGTCGGCGGGCCAGGTGCCCGGGGTGGGTGGAGAGGTCCACCGCGGCCATGAGCGCTCCCGTGGTCATTTTCGTAGGTGTACTGAACGATATCCCTAGTCGGCCGGTCCGTCAGCCAAGCGATGAACCCGAAGAAGCCGCCATCGCCTCGGGTATTGACGCTTTCACACCGGCAGTGACAGCGTGAGGTCATCTCGCGAATTACTCAGTGCCCTGACTAATTCGTTGTCGGGGCGCTTGCCAGAGATGAGGCTTCACGGATGGACAAGGTGGTCGCCACGGCCCTGGAGGCGGTGGCCGATGTGCCCGACGGCGCGTCGCTCGCGGTGGGCGGCTTCGGGCTCAGTGGTGTACCGGACGTGCTGATCCGGGCACTGCACGAGCGCGGGGTCCTCGGCCTCGGCGTGGTGTCGAACAACTGCGGGGCCATGGAGTCGGGTCTCGCGGTGCTGCTGGTGGCCGGGCGGATCGCACGGGTGACCAGCTCCTGCATCGGGGGGAACAAGGAGTTCGCCCGCCAGTATCCGGCCGGCGAACTGGAGGTGGAGCTGATCCCGCAGGGCACGTCGGCCGAACGCCTGCGGGCCAGCGGCGCCCGGTGTGAGCGCCGCGGAGGTCGCGGCCAGGACCGGCGCCGCACGGACCGTCGCGCAGGGCGTCGCGTGAAGGACGCCCCCACCGCCGACGCGGTCCGTCCCCCGCTCGGCCGCCTCGCCCCCGCCCCCGCTCTCGTCCTCACCCTCGCCCCCGCCCCCGCTCTCGTCCTCACCCTCGTCCTCGTCCTCGTCCTCGTCCTCGTCCTCGTCCTCGAACGCTAGGAACCCGCATGGCTCTCACCCAGCACGACATCGACCGGGAGATCGCGGCCGAGCACGCCGCCTACGAGAAGCGGATCGCCGACGGCGCGCCCGTCGAGCACCACCCGCGCCGCGACTACGCCCCCTACCGCTCCTCCGCGCTGCGCCACCCCCGGCAGCCGCCGGTCACCATCGACGTCACCCAGGACCCGGAGCTGGTGGAGCTGTCCTCCCCCGCCTTCGGGGAACGGGACATCACCGAGGTCGACAACGACCTCACCCGGCACCACCGGGGCGAGCCGATCGGCGAGCGGATCACCGTGTCGGGCCGCCTGCTCGACCGCGCCGGCCGCCCGGTGCGCGGCCAGCTCATCGAGATCTGGCAGGCGAACGCGGCCGGCCGCTACGCCCACCAGCGCGAGCAGCACGACGCCCCGCTGGACCCGAACTTCACGGGCGTCGGCCGCACACTCACCGACGGCGACGGCCGCTACCACTTCACCACCGTCCGGCCGGGCCCCTACCCCTGGCGCAACCACGTGGGCGCCTGGCGCCCGGCGCACATCCACTTCTCGGTCTTCGGTGCGGCGTTCACGCAGCGGCTCGTGACCCAGATGTACTTCCCGAACGACCCGCTCTTCCCCTACGACCCGATCCTGCAGTCCGTGACGGACGACGCCGCCCGGCAGCGGCTGGTCGCGACGTACGACCACGGTCTGTCGGTGCCGGAGTTCTCACTCGGCTACCACTGGGACATCGTGCTCGACGGCCCGGGCGCCACCTGGCGCGAGGAAGGACACTGACCCGCCATGACGAAGATCGACACCAGCAGGCCCGAGAGCGTGCTGCCCACCCCGTCACACACCGTGGGCCCCTTCTACGGGTATGCGCTGCCGTTCCCGGGAGGCGGGGACATCGCGCCGCTCGGCCACCCGGACACGATCACCCTCCAGGGATATGTGTACGACGGCGAGGGCGCCCCGTTGCCGGACGCGTTCGTGGAACTGTGGGGGCCCGGCCCGGACGGCAGGATGCCCACCACCGACGGTTCGATCCGGCGCGACCCGGCGACCGGCGGCTATCTCGGCCGCAACGGAGTGGAGTTCACCGGCTGGGGCCGGATCCAGACGGACGCGAACGGCCACTGGTACGCCCGGACACTGCGGCCCGGAGCCCGCGGCCGCAACGCCCCGTACCTCAGCGTCTGTGTCTTCGCCCGGGGCCTGCTCGCCCATCTGTTCACCCGAATCTACCTGCCCGGCGACGAGGCGGCGCTCGCCGCCGACCCGCTGCTCTCCGGGCTGGCCGAGTCGCGCCGGGACACGCTGGTCGGCGTGGCCGAGGACGACGGCACCTACCGTTTCGACATCCGGCTCCAGGGCGAAGGCGAGACGGTCTTCCTGGAGTTCCCGTGACATCGCACCCCCGCGACACCGGGCTGCTCGCCCCCGGGTGGGCCGCCTCGCCGGCCGCGTCCGCGACGAGCGACACCGCGTATCTGCGGGCGCTGCTGGACGCGGAGGCGGCGCTGACCCGGGCCCAGGCCGCGCTCGGCCTCGCTCCCGAGGCGGCGGCGACGGCGGTGACCTCGGCCGCCGGGTCCGGGGACTTCGACGCCGAGGACATCGCCGTACGGGCCCGCGCGGGTGGCAATCCGGTGATCCCGCTGGTCGTGGACCTGACGCGGGCGGTCGGCGACGCGTACGGCCCGTATGTGCACCGGGGCGCGACCAGCCAGGACGTCCTGGACACTGCCTCGATGCTGGTCGCCGTCCGCACACTGGCCCTGGTCCTGGCCGACCTGGACCGCACGCAGCAGGCGCTGGCACGGCTCGCGTCGCACCACCGGGACACGGTCATGCCGGGGCGCACGCTCACCCAGCACGCCGTGCCGACGACCTTCGGGCTGAAGTCGGCGGGCTGGCGGTCGCTGGTGCTGGACGCCCGGGACCGGGTGCGGACGGTGCGGGACGGTCTGCCCGCCCAACTGGGCGGCGCGGCGGGCACGCTGGCCGCGTTCACCGCGTACGGCGCTGTGGACCCGCGGGACCTGGTGACCGCGTACGCCCGTGAACTCGGGCTCATCGCGCCGGAGTTGCCCTGGCACACCCTGCGCACCCCGATCGCCGACCTGGCGGGCTGCCTGGCCTTCACCGCCGGGGCCCTGGGCAAGATCGCCGCGGATGTCCTGACCCTGTCGCGCACCGAGATCGCCGAGGTCACCGAGGGCGCGGGCGGTGGCTCGTCCGCGATGCCGCACAAGGCGAACCCGGTACGGGCGACGCTGATCGCAGCGGCCGCGCGGCGGGCGCCGCAGCTCGCGGCCACGCTGTACGGATCACTGGCCGCCGAGGACGAACGGCCCGCCGGGGCCTGGCACGCCGAATGGGAGCCGTTGCGCGACCTGTTGCGGCTGGTCGGCGGCGCCGCACGCGACGCCGTGGAACTGGCCGAGGGGCTGCGGGTGCACACAGAGGCCATGCGCGAACACCTCGCGGCCACCCATGGGTTGATCGTCTCCGAGCGGCTGGCGGCGGAGCTGGCGCCCGTGCTGGGCCGCGACCGCGTGAAAAGACTCCTCACCGAGGCCGCCCGGCGTACTCTCTCCGAAGGCCGCTCTCTCGCCGAAATCCTCGGCGAGGAAGACGAGTTGAAGGACTTCGACCTCGAAGCCGTCAGCGACCCGGCCCGTTACACCGGCTCCGCCGGGACCCTCACCGACCGTGCTCTGGAGCGTTCGTGACCCACAAGCTGCTGTACCACCGCGCCGAAGGCCCCGCCACCGCTCCCCCGCTGCTCCTCGGCCCCTCGCTGGGCACCTCCCTCGCCCTGTGGGACGAGATCGCGCCCGAACTGTCCGCCACCCACCGGGTCATCCGCTGGGATCTGCCCGGTCACGGCGGTTCGGCGCCGGACCTCATCGGACCGGGCGCGACGGTCGCCGACCTGGCCCGGCTGGTGCTGGCGCTCGCGGACTCACTGGGCGCCGAGCGCTTCGCCTATGCCGGGGTCTCGCTCGGCGGCGCGGTGGGGCTGCACCTCGCCGTGCACCACCCCGAGCGGGTCTCGTCGCTGGCCGTCATCTGCTCGTCCGCGCACTTCAACGGCGCACAGCCGTGGCTGGAACGGGCCGCGCTGGTGCGCCGGGAGGGGCTGGCGCCGGTCGCGGCGACCGCGGAAGAGCGCTGGTTCACGGCTGGGTTCACCGTGCCGCGGCTTGTCCAGGACCACCGGGAGGCGGATCCGGCCGCGTACGCCGCCTGCTGCGACGCTCTCGCCGCGTTCGACATCCGCGACCGGCTGCCGTCGATCACCGTGCCGACGCTGCTGATCGCGGGCCGCGAGGACCGGGCGACCCCGCCGGCGCATCTGCGGGAGATCGCGGACGCGGTGCCCGGCTCCGCGCTGGTCGAGATCCCCGGTGCCTCCCATCTGGCGCCCGCGCAGTGCCCCGAGGCCGTCCTGACGGCGCTGCGGGCGCACTTCTCGGGAACGGCGGGGCGGGGCATGGCGGTGCGCCGCGCAGTCCTCGGCGATGCGTACGTGGACCGGGCGCAGGCGCGGCAGACCCCGTTCACGGCCCGCTTCCAGGACTTCATCTCCCGCTACGCATGGGGCGAGATCTGGACCGATCCGACCCTGTCCCGCCGCGAGCGCAGTCTGGTCACGGTGACGGCACTGGTCGCGCACGGCCACCACGACGAGCTGGCCCTGCACATCCGGGCGGCGCGGCGCAACGGCCTCACCCCGCAGGAGATCGGCGCCCTGCTGGTGCAGACGGCGGTCTACTGCGGGGTGCCTGCGGCGAACGCGGCGTTCGCGGTGGCCCAGCGGGTGCTCGCGGAGGAGGACGCCACCGGAGGGTGACCCCGCCGACCCCGGCTCCGGGGCCGGTCACGGGTCATCTGCGCGCACCGCGGGGGGAGCGTCACGCAAGTCCCAGAGCGTCACGCAAGTCCCAGGCCGCCCTCCAGCGCCTCCTGTGCCCGGTCCGCCAGCCCGTCCGCCCCGCACGACCGCGCCAGCGTCAGCCCCCTGTTCAGCTCGGCCGCCGAGCGGGTGGCCACGCCGTACTCGACGCGGGCCACCGCGTGCTCGTAGGCACAGGGCGACGCCTCCAGACAGGTCACCGCCCGGGCGTGCAGCGCGGCGGCACGCCGGCCCGTCTCCAGGTCGGCGGCCACGCGAAGCGCCTCGCCGATCGCGGTGTCCGTGCCGAACAGCTCGGCCTGCCGGCGGGCGGTCACGGCCAGTTCGGCGGCACGGCGCGGATCGTCGAAGGCCAGCGCGCGGGCGAGGTCGCCGGCCCAGGGAGCCGACACGGTGTTGTGACCGCGCCCGGCGACCGCTTTCTCGGCGGCCTCCAGTTCGGCCACGCCCTCCTCGGTCCGGCCGACGGCGAGCAGCAGCCGGCCGCGGACGCACCGGGTGTCCGGCAGCACGATGGTGGAGGGGTACGGCGGCGCGAAACCGTACCGGTCGGCGATCGACCAGGCCTCCTCGACATGCCCGCGGGCGAGGAGGGTGTCGACGAGTCCGCAGGTCGCGGACCAGTACAGGGGCAGTCCGCGGCCGACGCGCTCCGCGAGACGCAGGGATTCGCGCAGGGAGGCCTCCGCCTCTCTGAGGCGGCCCCGTCTGCGGTGGGCCAGTCCGACGTAGGCGTGGGCCAGGGCGAGATGGCCGCCGCTCCACCGGGCTCTCTCGTAGGCGTGCAGGGCCTCCGTGAACAGGCTCTCGGCCCGGTCGAGACGGTCGGTGTAGGCATAGGTGCTGCCCAGCATCAGCAGCAGTTCGACACCCCACTCGGTGTCGGTCCAGCCGAGTCCGGGGGCGAGTCGGCCGTTGACGAGGGCGCGGTCGCACAGCTCCACGACCTCCTCCGCGTTCTCGCCGTGGGTCATCGCGTCGAAGCCGCGCAGGATGAGCAGGGCGCGCTCGGAGTTGTCCTTCCCGGGGCAGGTGCGGGCGAGTTCGGCCAGCTCCCGCGAGCGGTCCGGGGAGCCCTCCTCGGCCGCGTGGATGCCCTCCCACATGTAGTGCACGGCATGGAGGCGCATCCGGGAGGGCCCGGGTGCGAGGCGGGCGGCCTCCGCGTCGACGGTGCGGACCGCCTCGTCCAGCTGGTCGTTGTGCAACAGGGCCTGGGAGAGGCGGCAGACGGCGTCGACCCGCACCTCGCCCTCCAGTCCGGGCAGGGCCAGGGCCGCCTGGAGGTAGTCGATGGTGGTGGCGGGCGAGGTCAGCAGGGTGGCGCAGCCCAGTTCGTAGAGCACATGCGGGTGGACCTCGGGCAGCGGCGGCTCCAGCAGGGCCCGCTCCAGACAGCGGCGGGCCGCTTCGGGGGCGCCGACGGCTAGGTGTTCGCGTGCCGCCTCGCGCATCTGCTCGACAAGTTCCTCGTCGTCGTCCGGATGGACCTCCAGGAGGTGGCGCGAGGCGGCCGCGGCACCGAGTCCGGAGTCGGTGACGACCTGGGCGGCGATGCCGTGCATCGCGGTGCGCAGCCCGTCGGGGATGGAGCGGTAGACGGCGCTGGCGATCAGCGGGTGGACGAACTCCAGCTCGCCGGAGACCGCCTGACGGTCCGCCGGATCGGGCGCGGCCAGGATGCGGGCGGCGCCGAGGAGTTCGGCGCACCGCACCGCCTCCGCACAGCGCAGGGTGGCGAGCCGGGCCACCAGCTCCACGGTGATGCCGGTGCCGAGGATGGCCGCGGCCCAGGCGAACCGGGTGGCATCGATGCCGAGGCCCTCCAGGCGGGCGACGAGGCCGTGTCCGCGGGCAGAGCGGTTCAGGGCGCGCAGTTCGGCGGCCGACGCCTCGACCGGTTCGAGCTGGCTGTCCTGCACCTTGGCGAGGAGTTCGACGGTCTCGTACGGATTGCCGCCGGTCACGGCCCACACCTCGCGGCAGAACGGGGCGTCGGCGTGCGCGCCGAGGGTGGCACGGGTGAGTCCGGCGGTCGCGTCGGAGGTGAGTTCGCTCAGCGTGCTCACCGGGCGGCGGGAGGCCACGGCGACGGTGTCGAGGTGACGGGCGCTGTCCCCGGTGACCTCGCCGGTGCGCAGGGCCACCACGACCAGGACGCGCAGTTCGTCCAGACGCTCGCTGAAGGCGGCGAGCCAGTGGAGGGTCTCCTGGTCGGCCCACTGCGCGTCGTCGATGAGCAGGACCAGGGGCCACTCCCGTTTGGCGAGCCGGGAGACGGCGACGACCAGACCGTCGCACACACTGCGCGGGTCGGCGTGTCGTTCGCCCGGTTCCGCTATCCCGAGGGCGGGGCCCGCGACGTCGTACCAGTCGCCCAGGTACTCCCGCGCCTCCTGCGGCATCAGGGAGAACAGCGCGGGCTGGAGCAGTTGCCGTACGACGTTGAAGGGGACGGACGTGACGGTCTCGCCCCCGCGCGCCGACCACACCGTGCAGCCGCGCCGCTCGGCGATGCGGCGTGTCTCGGCCAGAAGCGCGGTCTTGCCGAGGCCGGCCTCCCCGCCGATCACCAGCAGGCTCCCCGCAGCGGAGGGCGAGGCGTCGTCGCGTAAGGCGTCCACCGCCTCGGTGACGACGGCGAGTTCCGCGTCGCGTTCCCAGAGGGAAGCCGAAGCGGCCGGTCCGGGCCGTGTCTGCGTCATCCCGGTACCTCCCCAAGTCGCCCATACGACGTACAGATATCGAGCCTAGCCGTCCCCCGGCTCCGGGGGAGGTGGGTCGGGGCACCTGGTGCCGTGATAGGTGACTCGCGATGTGCGGGGACGACGCGACGGGCCACGAACCAGTCAGGGAAAGGTTTCGCCGGTCAATTTCTCGCAAAAACCGCCCCTTGGCGGTCACTGACGGCCCGCCGGAGAACGACGGCGGACCGGGCCGGTACCGTCCCCGGGGTGCGGCCGGCCGTCTGTCCGCCACTTTCCGGCCGGACACCGCCCGCTGGTCACCACGCGGTCCGTCACCCCCGGCCGGATTCCGCCCTGTCGGTCACGGGCCGGCCGGGGGCTCTCATCCCGCTTTCACGCATGCCTCCTACGGTGGTCCCATGACGCAGGTGACTCCTCCCGGGTGGTACCCCGACCCGGGACAGACAAGTGACGCGCCCGCCACCGAGCGCTGGTGGGACGGCAAGGCGTGGACGGACCGGACCCGCCCTGCGGATCAGGCCGCCGCATGGGGTCCGCCGGCCCAGCCGCCGGGCGTCGGCGCTTATCCGGGCGGGCCGTTCGCCGCCGTGCCGTATCCGGCCGTTCCGCCCGCCCCGGCGCGGCGCCGGCTGCGGACCGGGATAGCCGTCACGGCGGCGGTCGCCGTGCTCGCGGGCATAGGCGGCGGTGTCTACGCGCTCACCGCGCACGGCGGCGGCGGGAACTCGGCGCGCTCCCAGGGGCCGGGGGGCCAGGGCGGTTTCGGCGGTCCGGGGGGCCAGGGAGGCCAAGGCGGGCAAGGCGGCCAGGGCGGCCCCTTCGGCGGACCGGGCGGCTCCGGTGGGTCAGGCGGACCGGGCAGCCCCGGTGGGTCAGGCGGACCGGGCGGCTCCGGGGGGACCGAGGACGGGTACGCCACCGACCCGTTCAACGGCATCAGCATCCCCGTACCGGACGGCTGGAGCGGCAACCTCATCGAGGGCGGGGCGGCGATCCAGTCGAAGGACGCGTACAAGTGCCCTGGTGACACATCGAAGACGTGCAACACCGGCGGGGCGTACTCGGCGTCCGCGAAGGCGCAGGGACTGACGGCCACCACGGCTCAGGCCGCGGCCGAGCAGGACATCGCCAAGAACGCCGAGGAGTCCTACGGCGGCGCGAGCTACGGCGGTATCACCTCGCACCAGGTGCTGGCCTCGAAGGCGGTGACGGTGGCCGGGCAGAAGGGCTACCTGGTCCGCTGGAAGGCGGTCACCGGCAAGGGCGCGGACGGCTATGTCGAGTCGCTCGTGTTCCCCTCGCCCGCCGGCTCCGGGCAGCTCGTCGTCGTCCGCTTCGGTATCGACGTCGGCGCGAACGCGCCCAAGCCGTCCGTCCTCGACCAGGTCGCCGCGGGCATCAAGGCCGCGTCCGCGGGCGGCGCCGGACAGAACGCCTGAACCACCGCCCGCCCCGGCCGGACATGATGCGGCCGGGTGGGGCTCCCCTCCGCTCAAGAGGAACCCCACCCGGCCGGGGCGCGCGCCGCCCCCGTCCCCACGGTGCGGCGCGCTGGGGCCGACGTCCGGTCATCCCGCGGACGGCGGCCCGGTCTCTAGATCAGGCCCAGCAACGGAAGCACCGTCGCCTCGACGAAACGCGCGAGGTACTCCTCGTCCGCGTACTGCCCCTCCAGCATGGGCCGGGCGCGGAGCACGCCCAGCAGTTGGGCGGGGATGTATTCGAGGGCCGGGTGGTCGGCGGGCACCTCGCCACGCTCCACCCCACGCCGGAGGATCTCCTGCAGCGCCTTGATCTCGGGTTCGACGAGCGCTTCGCGCAGCGCCTGGGCGAGTTCCTGGTCCTGCATGATGGCCGGCCCGAGGGCCTGGAGCAGCTTGGTGTCACGCCTGGACCACGCGGCCGCGGCCCGCGCGGCGGCGCGCAGGTCCCCGGCGAGGGAACCGGTGTCGACGCCCGCGATCCGTACGCAGCGGTGGGACCTGAGGGCGGCGGCCACGAACTGGGGCTTGGTCTTCCACTGCCGGTACAGCGTCGACTTGCTGCACCGCGTGCTGGCGGCGATGCCCTCCATGGTGACCGCCTCGTAGCCGCATTCGCGAATCTGTTCGAGCACGGCGTCGAAGAACTCCTGTTCACGCTGGGGCGTGAGTTTGGAGCGGCGCGAAGCGGCAACCGTCTCCGGTGCGTCCGCTGCCTGCGACGTCATGGCCGGCTCCTCCTCCGTCGTGATCTCGGCCCGCGGGCCGCTTCACACCAGTGTAGCGATACGCCAGTGTACCGATACGGGAGCGTATCGGTACACTGGCGTGTCGATGAGCCTTGGACAGGGTCCACTCGTGTGTCGAGTGGACCCTGTCCTGGGCTCACCACGCACCACCACACGCAAGACCATCAGCAAAGGGGCCGGGGGATGGATTCCCGAACCGAGCCTGAGAACGACGGGGCGGCCGCGATACGCCGGCCGCCCCTTGTCCGTGAGCTTCTGCTGGTAGCCGGGCTCTTCCTCGTCTACAAGCTCGGCCGGCAACTGGCGAACGGCCACACCGTCGAGGCCTACCGCAACGCGCACCGCGTATGGCACTGGGAGCGCTCCCTCCATCTGCCGGGCGAGGGCGCCGTGCAGTCCGCACTGCTGCACGGCGACACCCTCGTCCGCGCCGCGAACCTCTACTACGTGGCCGTCCACTTCACGGCCACCGCCGCCTTCCTGGTCTGGCTGTACCTACGGCGCCCCGGCCACTACCTGTGGGCCCGGCGGGTCCTCGCCCTGGTCACCGGCGCCGCGCTGGCGCTGCACCTGACGTTTCCGCTCGCCCCGCCGCGCATGCTGGACGTGGCTCATCTGATGGACACCGGGCAGGTCTACGGCCCCACGGTGTACGAGGCCCAGCCGGAGACCGACTCGATGGCGAACCAGTTCGCCGCCATGCCCTCGCTGCACTTCGGCTGGGCCCTGATGGTCGCGATCGGCCTGATCGCGGCCACCCGGTCCCGGCTGCGGTGGCTGTGGCTGCTGCATCCGCTGCTGACCCTGGTCGTGATCGTCGGCACGGCGAACCACTACTGGCTGGACGCGATCGCGGCGAGCGCCCTGCTCGGACTCGCACTGGCGGTGGTCCGCGCGCCGTCGGCGGCGGCGGACGGGTCGCCCACGGCACCCCTCACCGTGCCCGCGCCACGGCCCACCGAGCCCGCACCGGCCGCCCGGCGCTCGGCGTCCTCGCCCGACGCCGCGACCGCCGGGTTCCCGGCGGTCGGGGGCCCCGGCCTGGTGGGAGCGAGCCGATGAACGCCATGCTCCTCGCCGTCGTCCTGTCGCTGTTCTCCGCCGTCGCCTACGCGGCCGCCGCCGTGGCCCAGGAACGACTGGCCGCCCGGTCCTCAGGCACCGGCACGCTGCGCCTGTTCGCCTGCGGCGCCTGGTGGTGGTCGGTGATCCTCAACGCCTCCGCCGCCCTGCTGCATGTCGCCGCCCTCAACTTCGGCCCGCTGACACTGGTCCAGCCGCTCGGCGCGCTCACCCTGGTCGCCGCGGTGCCGCTCGGCGCACGGGCGGCGGGACGCCGGGTCAGCGCGGTGGAGTGGCGGGGCACCGCGCTCACCCTGGTCGGTCTGGCCGCGCTGCTGGTGACGGCGTCCGGGCCCGAACCCGACAACGTACTCAGCCTGCCGGAGGCACTGGCCGTGGCGGGCGCGACCGCCACCCTGATCGGCACGCTGGCCCGCCCCCACGCGCGGCTGCGCTCGACCGGGGGGACTCCTACGGGATCCCGCCCGGGACTGCGGCACGCGACCGCCTCCGGTGTCGCCTCGGGTGTCGCCTCGGCGCTGACGCAGACCGTGACGGTGGCGGCGACGGACCGGTCACAACCGGTGCTCAGTGCGCAGGTCGTCGTGGTGGCGCTGCTGGTGGCGGCGTTCGCTACGGGTGGTCTGCTGCTGTCCCAGACGGCCTATCAGGACGGCCTCGGCGCACCGCTCGCGATGGTGACCCTGGCCAATCCGGTCGCGGCCGGGGTGATCGGCCTGTCGTTCCTGGGCGAGCATCTCCAGGGCGGCGCGCCGGGCCTGCTGCTCACGGCGGCGGGCGCGGCCGTGGCGTCCTGGGGCGTGGTGACGCTGTCGCGGTCGGTCCCCGCCCCGACGGCGGACGAGGGCGACCCGTCGACGCCCGGCGGGGGCGCCGAATGGCCGGTGTCCGGGGCGGACGCCGGCCACCCCGTGGCCGCGGTGCTCGCGCTGAAGCCCGAGCCGGTGTCCGCCGAGCGGTCGTTGCCGCCCCAGCAGACGGCACCCCCGGCGCCGGGGCACCTCACCCCGCTGTGAACGGCGGAGGCCGGCACGTGTGCATACGTGCCGGCCTCCGCCGTTGCCGCCCCCGGGCTCGGTGCGCCGGCCGCCCGCGGGTCGAGGGCTGCGTGCGCCCGTGCCCCTGGGCTCAGCCCAATCCGCGGGAGTCCTGCTTGAGCGCGGTGTCCACGGTCAGTGCCGTCGCCACGACCAGGCTGAGCAGCGGCTCGGGCAGCTGGTAGTGGATCTGCAGGACGTAGTTGTCCGCGGTGGTGAACATCGTCTTCGCCAGGCCCTCCCAGGTCTTGGTGATCCGGGCGACCTCGTTTCCGGCGTGGTCGACGATCGAGAAGTTCCAGGCGCGCCAGTTCTCGGCCTTGATCGCGCCGACCTGCCGGCCGTCCGCGTTCATCGCGAAGTTGATCTTCCCGAACATGTTCTGCTGGACGATCTCGCCCACGGGCTGTCCGTCCGGACGCTGGATCAGCACCCGCGACTTGAAGATCTTCCGGGGCCGGACCAGCATGAGCTGCGGCTGCCCGTGGGCGTCGCGGATCTCCAGCTTGTGCGTCATGAACTGGTCGAGGCTGGAGACGAAGCGCAGGATCTTCTTCAGCGCGCTCTGCCCGACCTCGGTGACCGAGCCCAGCTGGTTGCCGTTCTGATCGAAGACGCTGTACTCGTTCGTCAGCTCGATCAGCTTGGCCTTCTGGTTCACGACCAGCACCGGCTCGCTGAACAGGGTGCCGCCGGCGGCACCGCTCGGCGCCACCCCGGCCTGCTGCTGCACCTGACGCGGGACGCGCGGGTCGGAGGCGGCGGCCGGCTGACCGTATGCCTGGTGCGGCTGCTGCTGCGCCGAGGGCGCCTGGTACGTCGACTGGGCGGCGGTTCCGCCCTGCTGGTCCGTATGGGTGTGCTGGGTCCACTGGGCGCCGTCCCAGTACCGCAGGGTGCCCGGCGCACCGTGCGGATCCGGGTACCACCCTGCAGGTGTGTTCGATTGCGTGCTCACCGGGGCACACTACCCCGAGCCCGGCGGTTTTCGGCCAGCCCCCGATACGGGCACCGCATCCCGGCTCCACCGTCCCCGCCCGGGACCACCGCCCCTGCCCCCGGGGTGAGGTGTGCGCCCGCCGCCCGCCTCACCCGGGGCGGGCAGACGGCGGGACGCGGAGCTCCTCAGGGGGTCAGGTCTCTGTGAGGCGTCACGAGAGGTAGGCCTCCACCTCGCTGAACTGGGCGGCCGGCCAGCCGGTGTTGGCGGTCACGTTCAGCCTCAGATAGCGCAGGTTCGTGCCGCTCGGCAGCGTGACGGTCACCGTGTTGCCGGTCGCCGGGTCGAAGCGGTAGTCCGCCGAGCCGACCACGGTCGTGTACCCGGATCCGTCCGTGCTGCCGAGCACGGAGAGGGTCTGGGTGCGTGCCTGCCAGGCCGTGGGCGGCGGCAGTTTCAGCACCAGTCGGCGCACCGCCTGCGACGATCCGAGGTCGACGGTGAGGGACTGCGGGAAGGCGTTGTTGGTCGACTCCCAGTAGGTGTTCGCGTCCCCGTCGACCGCCTTGCCCGGGGTGTAGACGTCCTGGGAGCCGCTCGCGGTGGCCGAACTGCCCTTGGCGAGGTTGCGGCCCGGGTCCGGGGGCGGGTTGCCCTGGCCCGGCTGCGGCCAGGTCGAGCAGTCCGACCAGGTGCTGTTCCAGCCGGAGTTGCCGCCGCCGTCGGTGAGCGTGAAGGCGCCGGAGCCGGCCGGGTAGGGGCAGTTGTAGACGCCCGCCGAGCCCACGACGGTGGCGGTGACGTTGCGGAAGGTGGCGGCGCCCTGGGCTTCGCCCTGGACGACGACCGTGCCGGTGTTCCGCACGGTGGCGCCGTCCACCGTGATGTTCCGGACCGGATAGCCCTGCCCGCCGCCGGAGACGAACTCGAAGGCGCTGTAGGGGCTGTCGGTGATCGTGGTGTTGGTGATGTTCACGGCGGCATTGATGGCGCTGTCGTAGGAGTCGACGCGCAGCGCGCCCATGGGGTGGTTCCAGTTGGGGTTCATCGCGCCGGTGCGCACCAGTGTGTTGCCGTCGACGGTGATGGTGCCGGCCAGCGGGGAGAACGGGTCCAGGAACTTCTGGTTGGATATCGCGATCCCGCTGCCGAGGGCGTTGGTGTCGGAGATCAGGTTGTTGCGCACCGCGAGGTCCGTACCGCCGTAGATCGCGATGCCGTTGGCGAGGTTGGGCTGCGAGATGGTGTTGTTCTCGAAGCTGCTGTTGGTGTCCGGCGAGTACAGGGACCACATGGCGAGCGCGTCGTCGCCCTGGTTGCGCAGGAAGTTGTTGCGGACGCGGACGCCCTTGGCGGTGCCGTTGAGGTTGATGCCGTCGGCGGTGGTGTCGAGGATGCGGTTGTTCTCGACGACCAGGTTGTCGTTGTTGCCGGTCAGCCACAGGCCGACCTTCACGTGCTGGATCCACATGCCGGAGACGGAGGAGTTCGGGCCCAGTGAGCCGTTGACGAAGTTGTCGGGACTGGAGTCCACGCGCTCGGTGACCTCGCCGATGACGGCGAAGTCCTGGATGTGGACGTTGCCCGAGGAACTGGACTGGTCGATGAAGCGGGAGGTGTGCACCACGGAGTACCAGCTGCCGGCGCCCTGGAGGGTCACGTTCTGCACGCCGCCCAGCGAGGACGTCAGCCGGTAGTCCCCCG
Organism: Streptomyces sp. NPDC002513; assembly: GCF_053595355.1. Classification (NCBI taxonomy): domain Bacteria; kingdom Bacillati; phylum Actinomycetota; class Actinomycetes; order Kitasatosporales; family Streptomycetaceae; genus Streptomyces; species Streptomyces sp. NPDC002513. The sequence goes on from NZ_JBSFXK010000020.1 coordinate 78,023, forward strand.
GCGGGATCCAGACCACTCCCCCCTGGGCGGAGGCGATGGCGTCGCGGAAGGCCTGGGTGGAGTCGCCCTGGCCGCTGGGGTCGGCGCCCTTGGAGGTGACGGAGACCGATCCGGCGGGCTGGGTCGCGGCAGGGGCGACCTGCTCGAAGTCGGCGACGTCGACGGTGACCTGGGGGCCGGTCGACTCGAAGGCGATCCTGTCGCCCGGCTGCACGTTCTGGCCGAGCAGCAGGCGGGCGTTGTCGAAGAAGTGATGGGTCCTGGAGCCGGGGATCCAGCCGGTGTCGATGTAGGAGTACTTGGAGGTGACGGGCAGGATCTTCGCCAGCCTGGTCCCGTTGACGTACACGTTGAGCGTGCCGGACTGGCCGTCGGGCACGCTGTAGGCGAGGTTCACGGCGTTGGCGGCGCGGGGCACGGTGAACTCGACGCGCTGACCGGAGGTGAGCCGGACGGCCTGGCGGCCGGAGGCCTCGGAGGCGAGGGTGCCCTGGGTGTAGTCGGGGCCGATCTTCGTTCCGGTGGTGGTGGCGGACTCGGCCTCGACCGAGGTGAAGGGCAGGGTGGCGCCCGAGGCCGCGTGGGCGGCGGGTGCGCCGAGGGTGACGAGCATGCCGGCCGCGAGGGCGACGGCCGCCGCGATTGCTGGCATGCGCCTGACAGAGCTGACCGTGCGGGTGCCGTGCATGTGCTGATCCCTTCGGGTGGGGGTGGGATAGCGCGGTGCGGGACGGCGGTCAGGCGCGCGGCCAGACCGCCGCGTCCTGGGAAGGCGGCCCCGTTCGTACTGCCTGCGGGGGTGGGGCGGCAAAGAGCAGTTCGGCTGGGCACACTCAAGCACCGCCGAGATCCCTTCGCAAGATGTCGCGCAGGATATGTAATTATTCGACAGCGCGGTGGATCTCAGTCGCGAGGCGCTTGCGCCGTCGACTCACGGACCACCAGCTCCGGCTCGAAGAGCAGTTCGTCCGCCGGTACGGACCTCCCGCCGATCTGGCCGCTGAGCAACTCGACCACGGCCTTCCCCATCGACTCGATGGGCTGGCGGACGGTGGTGAGCGGCGGTTCCGTGCAGTTCATCAGCGCGGAGTCGTCATAGCCCACGACGGAGATCCGGGAGGGCACGTCGAGCCCCTTGCGGCGGGCCGCCCGCACGACGCCGAGGGCCAGCGGGTCGCTGGCACAGATGAACCCGGTGACCCCGCGGTCGATGAGCTTGGCAGCCGCCGCGTGACCGCCCTCGATCGAGAACATGGCCCGGGCGACGAACGCGTCCGGCAGTTCCCCGGCGATCGCCCGCGCCGCCGCCAGCTTGCGGGCCGAGGGAACGTGGCCGCCCGGACCGAGCACCAGACCGATCCGCTCGTGCCCCAGCGAGGCGAGGTGGCGCCACGCCTGCTCGACGGCCACGGCGTCGTCGCAGGAGACGCCGGGGAAGCCGAGGTGTTCTACGGCCGCGTTGACCAGCACCACGGGGATGTCGCGGTCCGCGAGCAACCGGTAGTGGTCGTGCGGGGCGTCGGTCTGCGCGTACAGCCCGCCGGCGAAGACCACCCCGGAGACCTGCTGGTGCAGCAGCAGCGTCACGTAGTCGGCCTCCGGGACTCCGCCCTTGGTCTGGGTGCACAGCACCGGGGTCAGTCCGAGCTGGGCGAGCGCACCGCCGATCACCTCGGCGAAGGCGGGGAAGATGGGGTTCTGCAACTCCGGCAGAACCAGTCCGACGAGCCGTGCCCGCTCGCCGCGCAACTGCGTGGGCCGCTCGTAGCCGAGGACGTCGAGCGCGGAGAGCACCGCCTGCCGGGTGGCTTCGGAGACCCCGGGCTTGCCGTTGAGTACCCGGCTGACCGTGGCCTCGCTGACTCCGACCTTCTTCGCCACCTCAGCAAGTCGTCGCATCATTGCGCAAGAGTAGCGCAAGAAATGCAAGCGGTTTGCGTGCCGGTCGTCCGGCGGAGAGCGGCTCCCGGCGCTCCGAGGCCCGCTGTGCGGTCAGATCCTGCTCTCCGTGGCCGTGTCCGACGACAGCCGCTGGGCGACGTAGATCGGGACCGCCGACAGCACGACGAGCACGGCCGCCACCACGTTCACGACCGGGGCCTGCTGGGGACGGGTCATGTTGTCGAAGATCCAGATCGGCAGGGTCTCGATGCCGGGACCGGCCGTGAACGTCGTGACCACGATCTCGTCGAAGGAGAGCGCGAACGCGAGCAGCGCGCCCGCGAACAGCGCCGAGCGCACCAGCGGGAACGTGACGTCGACGAAGGCGCGGAAGCTGTCGGCGCCCAGGTCCATCGCCGCCTCCTCGTACGAGCCGGAGGTACGGCGCAGCCGCGCGACGACGTTGTTGAAGACCACGACGATGCAGAAGGTGGCATGGCCGACGATCACCGTGAACAGGCCGAGACCGACCCCGAGCGGTTCCAGGACCGTGCTGAACGCCGAGTTGAGCGCGATTCCGGTGACGATGCCGGGCAGCGCGATCGGCAGCACGACCACGAAGGAGAGGGCGTCGCGGCCGAAGAAGCGGTGCCGGGCCACCGCGAACGCGATCAGCGTGCCGAGCACCAGCGCGATCGCCGTGGCGCCGAGACCCGCCTTCACCGAGACCCACAGCGCGCTGCGGGCCCCCGTGTTCTCCCAGGCCACCGACCACCAGTGGACGGTCCACCCGGGCGGCGGCCAGCTCGCGCTGCGGTCCGGGTTGAAGGAGTTGACCAGGACGAGGGCGAGCGGGACGTAGATCACCGCGAAGCCGAGGCCGGCGGCGACGCGCAGCGCGATGCGCGTGGAGCGGGACAGTTGCATGACGGGGTACCCCTGCTGGAGGCTGCGGAGTTCTAGAGGCTGCTGAGCGCGCCCGTGCGGCGCATCGCCAGCAGGTACAGCACGATGACCAGCACCGGAACCGTGCCCAGCGCGGCGGCCATGGGCAGGTTGAGCTCGATGTTGGAGTAGACGAGATTGCCGATCAGCTGGGTCTTGCCGCCGACGATCTGCACGGTGATGTAGTCGCCGAGGCTGAGCGAGAAGGTGAAGACCGAGCCGGCGGCCACGGACGGGAGCACCATCGGCAGCACGACCGAGCGGAAGGTGCGGCCGGGGCGCGCTCCCAGGTCGGCGGAGGCGTCCAGGAGGCCCGTGGGAAGCTGTTCGAGCGCCGTGTGGATCGGCAGGATCATGTACGGCAGCCAGAGGTAGGTCAGCGTGATGACGGCCGCCGGGAGTCCGAACCCGGGTCCGCTCAGCCCGAACGGCCCGAGCATCCAGTCGGCGAGCCCGCCCTGGGACAGGATCAGCCGCCACGCGTACACCTTGACCAGGTAACTCGCCCACAGCGGGGTGAGGATCGCGACCACCAGCAGCGGGCGGTACCGGGGCCGCGCGACGCGTGCGGTGTAGAAGGCGACGGGAAAGGCGATCAGCGCGCACAGGACGGTGACCGCGAGGGCCACTCCGATGCTGCGCAGGACCACCTGCCGGAAGACGGGCGTGGTCACCAGCGCCTGGAAGTTGTCCGTGGACCAGACCTTCACCACCTCGGAGGTGAAGGAGTCGGTCGTCCAGAAGGCGGAGACGAACAGCACGCCGAGCGAGCCGAGGTAGAGCACGGCCAGCCACAGCAGGGGCGCGGTCAGCAGCAGGGACAGCCGCAGCCGCGGGCGGCGGTGCAGCAGCCCGGCGAGCCGCCGGACGGGGGTCCGTCCGGCGGCCGGCAGGGTGGCGGTCATGGTCGTGTCCTCAGCCCTTGATCTCGGTCCAGGCCTGGACCCACTGGGCGTACGGCACGCACTTGACGTCCGTACGGCCGTCGAGGCACTGCTGGATGGGGGTGTTCCAGAAGGCGACGTTCTTCCAGTAGGCCGTGTCGGCCGCGTGGTAGGTGGTGCAGAAGTTCTTGTCGCTGGTCTCCTCGCACGCCTTGGCGTTGGACGGTGCCTCGCCGAAGTACTCGGCGACCTGGGCGTTGACCTTCGGCGAGATGATCCAGTTCATCCACTGGTAGGCGCAGTTGGGGTGCTTGGCCTTGGCCGAGAGCATCCAGGTGTCGGACCAGCCGGTCGAACCCTCCTTGGGCACGAAGGCCTTGACCTTGGCGCCCTCGCTCTGCGTGAGGTTGGCGATGACCTGCCAGGTGGTGCCGACCACGGAGTCGCCGCTCTTGAAGGCGGACACCTCCTTGAGGTAGTCGCCCCAGTACTCGCCCACGTTCGCGTTCTGCTGCTTGAGCAGGGCGACGGCGGCGTCGAACTGCTTCTGGTCGAGCGCGTACGGGTTCTTGATCTTCAGTTCGGGCTTGGTGGCCTTCAGGTAGAGCGCCGCGTCGGCGATGTAGATCGGGGAGTCGTACGCGGTGACGTGGCCCTTGTACTTCGACGCGTCGTCGAAGACGGCGGACCAGGACGTCGGCGCGGGCTTGACCTTCTCCGTGTTGTACATCAGCAGGTTGGCGCCCCGGCCGTGCGGGATGCCGTAGGCCTTGCCCTGGACGGAGTTCCACGCCTGGAGCTTCAGATCGCCGAAGACGTCCTTGTAGTTCGGTACGAGGTCGGTGTTGACCGGTGCCGCGTCGCCGGAGGCGATCAGCCGCAGGGAGGCGTCGCCGGAGGCGGAGACGGCGTCGTACTCGCCGGTCTTCATCAGCTTGACCATCTCGTCGGAGCTGGCCGCGACCTTCGAGTGAACCTGACAGCCCGTCTGCTTCTCGAAGTCGCTGACCCAGTTCACCTTGGGGTCGTTGGAACCGTCCTCGACATAGCCGGCCCAGGCGACGAGGTTGACCTGCCCCTCGGACGTGCCCAGCTTCGACTGCGCCTTCAGGTCGGGCGGGTTGAGGCCGGTGGACGAGGAGGAGCCACCCGAGCCGGACGAGCCGCAGGCGGTGGCCGCGAGCAGCACCGCGGCAGCGGCGGTGGCTTTCAGGGTGGCGACGGTGAGACGCACGACGTTCTCCATACGTGACGGTGGGGACTGGTGCGGGGGGTCAGCGGGCGTCGGGGACCTGGACGGCGTGGCGGCGGTGCCACTGGAGGCGCACCCGGGTGCCGCGGTAGGCGGCGACGTCCTCGGAGGAGGTCTCCAGGTTCTGCTGGAGCGCGGTGAGACGGCCGCCCGCGTCGAGGTCGACGAGGAAGCGGGTGGCGTCTCCCAGGTAGACCACTTCGGCGACGGTGCCGGTGGCGGTGGCGTGCTCCGGCTCGTCCGCGTCGGCGGACTCCTTCAGGACCCGGATCTTCTCGGGCCTGATGCTGTACGTGCCCGCGGTGCCGACGACCCGCTCGGCCGCCGCGCCCTGGAGCAGGTTCGAGGTGCCGACGAACGCGGCGACGAACGCGGTGGCGGGGCGCTCGTAGATCTCGGCGGGGGCGCCGACCTGTTCGATGCGGCCCTGGTTGAAGACGGCGATGCGGTCGCTCATCGTCAGGGCCTCCTCCTGGTCGTGGGTGACGAACACGAAGGTGATCCCGACCTCGCGCTGGATCGCCTTGAGTTCGACCTGCATCTGCTCGCGCAGCTTGAGGTCGAGGGCGCCGAGCGGCTCGTCGAGGAGCAGCAGACGGGGGCGGCCGACGAGGGCGCGGGCGAGGGCGACCCGCTGCCGCTGGCCTCCGGAGAGCTGTCCGGGCCGCCGCTCGCCGAAGGCTTCGAGGCGTACGCCGGCGAGCGCCTCGCGGGCCCGGGCGAGCCGCTCGGCCTTGGGCACCTTGCGGACCTTGAGGCCGTAGGCGACGTTCTGCTCGACGGTCATGTGCGGGAAGAGCGCGTAGTCCTGGAAGACGGTGTGCACGTCCCGCTCGAAGGGCGCGAGGCCGGTGACGTCCTGGCCCGCCAGCTCGATGGCGCCGGACGTGGGGCTCTCGAAGCCCGCGATCATGCGCAGGACGGTGGTCTTGCCGGAGCCGGACGGGCCGAGCATCGAGAAGAACTCCCCGTCGGCTATCTCGAGGTCGACCCCGGCCACCGCGGTCGCGTCACCGAACTCCTTCCGCAGCGCGTGCAGCCGGATCGCACTTCCCTCCATGGACGGGAACCTTTCTGGTGCGCTCTTCCGTTCTTGTCTCTGGATCGAAAAGATATGAACTCATAGTTCAAATCTCAAGACCCCCTTAAGGTAAAGGTTGAGTCAACACACAAGGTGGTGGCCGTGAAGCACAACTGGGGCGGCGGGGCCCGGAGAGCCGTCTTCTCTCCGGTGGACACCCGCGCGCGCGTGGAGACGGTCGTCCGCCGCCTCGGCGACGCCATCGAACTGGGGCTGCTCGCCGACGGGGAGCAACTGCCCGGCGAGAGCGAGCTGGCCGGACAGCTCGGTGTGTCCACCGTGACCCTGCGGGAGGCGCTCATGGCGCTGCGGCAGCAGGGTCTGGTCACCACCCGGCGGGGACGCGGCGGCGGCAGCTTCGTCTCGCTGCCCGCGGACCCGGCCGAGGAGCGGATCAGACAGCGGCTGGCCGACTGGAGCACGGAGCAGCTGCGCGATCTCGGCGACCACTGGGCGGCCGTCTCCGGCGCCGCCGCCCGGCTCGCCGCCCAGCGCACCGGGCCGGACGACCTCCAGCCGCTGCGGCGCACCCTGGAGGAGTTCGCGGCGGCCGAGGACGCGGCGGCGCGCAGCCGGGTCTACGGCCGGTTCCATGTGGAGCTGGCGGCGGCGGCCCAGTCCGCCCGGCTCACCCGGGAGCAGGTCGCGCTGCAGACGGAGGTCGGGGCGCTGCTGTGCCTCGTCCTCGGGGACGACACCTATCGCGAAGAGGTGGCGGACCGTCACCGCTCGGTGATCTCCGCGGTGCAGGACGGGGCGCACGATGCGGCCGGGGAACTGGCCGAGCGGTGTGTCCGGGAATCGACGGCACGGCTCATCGCGCTGCGCCTCGCCCTGTGAGGACGCGCCGGTATCCGGTCATGCGCGCGGGAGGGCGCCGATGAGCACGAACCCCGCTCCGCTCGCCCTGCCGGACGCGAAGACGACGGCCTCGGCCGACCCGGCGCCTCCGGCCGGATCGCCCACCGAGGGGCCCGACGCCGCCGCGGCGCCGGGGCGGGCACGACCGGACGCCTGGCGGGGGCTGCCGCCGGTCCCGTGCTGCGGGATCACGCTCGTCCTCGTCGTGGACCGCCGAGCCGGGCGGGGCGCGGCGGGCCCCGGCGCCGTCGGTGACCTGAACACCGACGGAGCCGGGGCGATGGGGAGGGGCTTAGAGCTCCGCGGGCACCACGCTGAGGTGGCCCGCCGTGCGCCGGGGGCGGTGCGGCCCCCGTCCGACGGGCGCCGGACGGCGCGCCTCGCGCAGCACCAGCGTCAGTTTCGAGTAGCCCATGGCCTGCAGGGTCCTGGGCGCCTCCCCCACCACCCGGCAGTCGCCGCCCCAGCGCGGGTCGGGGTGCAGCAGCGGGCGCACGGCCCCGTCGAGCTCCACGGCGTGCGGGCCGGCCGTGCGGATCCAGTGCGGCAGGCCCTGCCGGTAGGCGGCGTCCATGATCGGGTCCTGGGCGATGTCCCGGCGGATGGCCTGGAGCCCGTGGTCGTGGCCGTGCCGCTCCATCGCTGCCGCGAAGTGCGCCAGCATCGGCAGGCACCAACTCGACTCGTGCTCACCGAGGATCGTGGCCGCGTCCGGGTGGAACAGCACGAACCGCAGGAAGTTGTCACCGGGCATGGCCGTCGGGTGCGGTCCCACTCCGCCGAAGAGGGTCTCGAACGCGGTGTTGGCGAGGACGACGTCCCAGCGGTGGTCGAAGACGACGGACGGAAAGGGGACGGCTTCCAGGAGCACGTCGTAGTCCCGCAGATACGCCCGTGCTTCCGGACTCTCGGGGACGGGCCGCGGCTGCGGCCGCTGCCCTCCTGCCTGAAACGCCATCGGGAGGTCACCCCTCTTGCCCTTGCGGCCTTCGCGCGGCGTCCCGATCCTGCTGCCCCGGATCCAGGTGTGTCAACTATCGTGGCATTCGAGGTCGGTTGACGGCCGAATCTCGCCACAGTTGTGGCGAGACCTGGATGTGAGTTCGAGGAAACAGCTAATCTCCGGTTGGTTCCGGACGACCATGAGAACGCTGTGCGAAGAGACGTAGGAGATCTGTCGGTGACGGATGGCTTCGAGGTTCCGGGCGCCACGGCGACGGGTCTGCTGCCGGCCGTCGTGTCCCGTGTCACCGCCCTCGCCGACCGGGTGGGTGTGCCGCACGAGGAGATCTTCGACGCCGCGCGCCTGTCGGTCGCCTCCGGCGTCCCGGAGCCGGTGGTGAAGGCCCTGCTGAGCGGCGTGCCCGCCAGGGAGCCGGATCTTCAGACACGCTTTCTGCAACGGCTCGACCTGCTGCGCCGCACCCGGCTCAAGCCCAACGGCCGCAAGTACACCCAGCAGGAGATCGCCGACGGCGCGGGTATGTCCCGCCAGCAGGCGGGCGCCCTCATCAACGGCGACCGGCGCCCCACCATGGAGCACTGCGACGCCATTCAGCGCTTCTTCAGAGTGCACGCCGGGTTCCTCACGGCCGAGGACCCCGAGGCACTCGCGAACGCCCTCCAGCGCTCGGAGCAGGAGCTCCTCCAGCAACTCGCCGACCGCGAGCGCGCGGCGGCCGACACCGCCGACGATCCGCTGGAGCGCCTGCTGCAGGACCACGGCGTCCGCGGCATCGCCTGGCGGGCGGCCCAGCTGCCCACCGACCAGCACCGCGACAAGGTCGCCGAGTGGCTGGACATGCTCCTGGAGAGCGTCAAGCGGCCTGAGTCCTGATCCGGGGGAGAACCGTGGGCATCGGAAGGAAAATGCGCCGCCTGTGCGGCGAGTTGGTGGCGGAGCTCTCGCTCCCGGCACCGGCGGCACCCGCCGACCTCTACACCGCGCTGTGCGCGGGCATGAGCAGGCGCCGGGGCCGTCCCGTCCAGTTCCGCATGGCCGCCTTCCCGCCCGGCACCGCGAGCGGTCTCTGGCTCGACATGGCCGACCAGGACCTCGTGGTCGTCGAGGAACGCACCGCACCCGACCACCAGTTGGTGATCCTCGGCCACGAACTGTGGCACATGAACGCCGGCCACCAGGGCCACCCCGTGGAGGGGGCCACGGTCGCGGCGCGCCTGCTGAGCGACAGCATCGATCTCCAGGCGACCGTCCGCAACGTCGCCGCCCGTACGCACTTCGACCTCGCGGACGAGCAAGCGGCCGAGAGCTTCGGCCTGCTGCTGGCCAGCAAGTGCCGTACGTGGCTGGCCGGTTCGTCGCTGCGCGCACCCGTCCAGCGGGACGGCCTGGCGGGCCGGATCGAGGCGTCGCTCGGCTACCGCGGACCTCAGGTCCGCTGAGCGGCCCGGGACACCGACACGATGGACGGACCGAGCTACTACATACCCGCCACCGCGACGGCGGTCGCCCTGGCGTTCAAGTCGCCGTCGCTCCTGCGCTCCTGGCGCGACCCGCTGGTGCGCTCCGTGTGCACGCTGCTCGCCCTGGCGGGGGCCGTGTTCTTCTTCGCGGCGCCGCCGACGATCGTGAAGGTCAACGGCCTCACCGGCCTCACCAATGTCTCGGCCCCCCTGGTGTACTCCCTGCTGAGCGCGTTCAGCGCGGCCTGCCTGGTGCTCGCCGTCAACTGGCGGGGCGGGCCGCCCGCCGTCACCCGCGGCCTCACCCGGCGGATCACCGCCGCATACGGCGTGGTGACCGCCGCCCTGGTCGTGCTGTTCGCCCTGGGCGACACGCCGGTGGAGCGGCTGCGCGACTTCGACACCTACTACGCCCGGACCCCGTTCATCCGCGAGATGATCGTGCTCTACCTGGCGGCCATGGCCGTGGGGGGCCTCGCGATGACCGTGCTGTGCTGGCGGTGGGCGCTGCAGGTCCACGGCTGGCTCCGGGCCGGGCTGCTGATCATCGTGACCGGCTATATGTTCAACCTGGCTTATCTGGCGGCCAAGTTCACGGCCGTGATCGCCCGCTGGAACGGCGGGAACCTCGACGACCTCAGCACCTATGCCGCACCCACGCTCGCCTCCATCGGCGGACAGATCAGCGCCGTGGGCTTCTGTCTGCCGCTCGCCTGCCGACGCGTCGGGGACCAGTGGACCACCTGGTCGACCTATCGCCGGCTGGGACCGCTGTGGCGCGAGCTGAGGCCGGTGTCGGCCCATACCGGCCGCGAGGGGCGCATCGCCTGGTGGTCGTCGGTGGAACTCCAGGTCACCCGGCGGGAGTCCGACATCCACGACGGCATGCTGAGCCTGTCCCCCTACTTCGATCCCGATGTCCGCGCACACGCCTACGACGCTGCCGTGGCCGCGGGTTCCGACCCGGTCCAGGCCCGGGCGGAGGCCGACGCGGCGATGGTCGCGGCGGCGGTACGGGCCAGGACCGAGGACCCGGAGGGCCGGGTCCTCAGCGCGGCCAAGACCCCCGCCGGGCCCCACGACGGCCCGCGTGACCTCGTGCGCACGTCCCTGGCGCTGCGCAGGTCGCCGGTCGTCGCGGCCGTCCGGGGCACGGCCGGAGTGCGGCTTTCATGACCGACACGCCGACCGGCCGAGAACGCATCAGCCGTGCCCGGAACCTGACCGGGCCCGCTCTCCGCGGAGAGTACGCATCAGGCCGACCGCAGACGCATGGGGGTGCCACGTGAAGACGTACCTGGATCTGCACCGCGAGTTCTCCGCCGGTATCGAGGCGGAGCTCAAGGCCGCGCTCGACCGGAATGGCGGGGCCGCGCCCGCCGTGAGCGACGCGGTCGACCGGCTTCTGCGCCACCAGCCGATGAAATACCCGCTGTCGGTGCTGCCGCTGCTGGTGCACGGCGCCGAGACCGGTTCCCCGGCACCGGCCCTGCCGCTGTCCGCCGTGCACATCCTGTGGTGGACGTCGGCCTGCTACCTCGACGACCTGGCCGACGGACAGGGCACGGCCCCTCCCGCCGGCCTCGGACCGCACGAGGCGCTGCTGGCGGCCATCGTCACCGGGCAACTGCTCCCGCTCCGGGTCCTGGAGTCGCCCGGGGTCCCGGCCGCCGTCCGGCCCGCGTTGACGGCCGAACTGCTGGCGGGCGGGATGACGGCCGCCGAAGGACAGATGGACGACATGCGCAAGAGCACCGGGGCGGCGAGCCGGAGCACGGTCCTCGCGGCCTACCGGGGAAAGTCCGGCGCTCCCTTTGCCATGATCACGGCGATGGCCGCGACACTGTCCGGGGCGCGGGAGGAACGCACCGCCCGCTGGCGGGAGTTCGGCGATGTCTTCGGCATTCTGTGGCAGATCTTCAACGACTACGAGGACCTCGCCTCGGGCCGCCACGAGGACCTGCTGAACGGCACGCTGACCTATACGCTGGCCTGCGCCCTGGAGGAGGAGACCCCCGAAGCGCGGCAGCGGATCCTGGACCTGCGCGCCGGCGCCCGGACGTCCGCCGAGGCCCGGTCGGACCTCGCCGCTCTGCTCCTTGGCCCGTCCGTCCTGGCCTCCTGCGAGAAGGACATCGGGGAGTTCCGCGACACGGCGTACCGGATCCTGGACGAGCTGGGGGGCGACGAGGCGTACGTGTCCGTCCTGCACGGGCTCGTGGACCAGACGTCCCGCCTGCGCCCGTGAGCGGACCGCACCGTCACCGCCCATCCGGCGGGCGCGCCCGGGGGCCTGATTCCGGCCGGGCCTGTTCGCGGCGGACCCGGCGCCGGCGGCGGATGTCCTTGACGACGCGGGTCCGCAGGGCGCGGGAGAGCCGGGCCAGGTCACCCGTCGTGGGCGGCGGCCCCGGGGGCTCCTGGCCGGTCCCGGGCTCGTCGCCGACGACGCCGTACGCGTCGACGGCGGCGACGAGCATCGCCGCCTCGGCGATGATGTCGGCGTCCTGCGCGCCCGCTCCCTGGGCGAGGGCGGCGGCGTGCGCCTCGTCCCATATCCGGTGGTCGAAGTGGCCCCGGCAGGCCACGATGCGGTCGGAGATATAGGTCTGACGCTGCGTCAGACGTAGCCGGAACTCGGGAGTCCACCAGGGCAGGGGCAGCAGGGCGAGGCCGGGGGCGCCGGGGACCGCGCTCAGAGTGCGGGCGAGCGGGCCGAGCTGCCAGTACCGGACGGCGTCCTCGCTGCGGCGTCCGACGAGCGGGAGGATGAAACCGACGGCGACGAGGACGGCGCTGGGCTGGCCCATGCTGGGCGCGACCCCGGTGGCCAGGACGTCCCCGTCGTACCCCGTCCAGCGAGCGCCGATCGCCACGAGCTTGGCCGCGTCGTAGCCGGCGTAGTGCATCAGATAGCCCAGAGCGAGGGCGCGCAGGCCGATCCGCATGGTGCCGTGCACATCCCGCGACCAGCGCCAGCACAGTCGGCTGCAGACGTAGGAGGCCAGGCCGTGGGCGACGAGGTACAGCAGGATCATCTCGCGGATGTAGGGCGTGCGGGCGTAGTACACATCGAAGTCGGTGCGCCGTTCCACGGGTGCGTCGCCGAGCACGTACAGGGTGATGATCAGTGTCCATACGAGCAGGTGCAGCGCGATGATCCACCGGGACAGGCGCCGGGTGTGGGCCTTGTCGGGGCCGCCGCGCCAGTTCAGGACGAGCACGACCGACGCCCCGGAGAAGCCCGTGAGCGCGCAGTAGACCAGCGGGGCGGAGAAGTTGGACACCCCGGTGGTCCGGTTGACCAGGATGATCGTCTGAGGGGCGGAGGTGAACAGGACCCCGGCTCCGACCAGGAGCAGGGCGCAGATCGAGGACAGCAGCCAGTCCCGGCCACGGGCGCGGACCAGGGCGGGCAACTTGAGCAGGCAGGCCAGGAGCAGCAGCCCGCCGGCGACGTAGAAGCCGAGGTTGGCCTTCATCCTGCGGCGACCCCGGCTGGTGGGGTCGGACCGGGTGCCGCCTGGGTGCGCGAGGTCATGTCCGCCGGCTCTCCGGCCTGCCGCCCGCGGGGAGCGTGCCGGCGGCGATGAGGGTGTGGACGGCCTGGGAGATCCGCACGAGGTCGCCCAGGTCGCCGTCGAGTGCGGTGGGGACGGACGCGCCGGGCCGGGGATCGTCCGAAGTGCCGGACCGGGTGGCGGCGACCACCATGGCGGCGGCACCGACGGCCTCGGCCTCCGGGGCGCTCGCGCCGGCCGAGATCGCCCTGTGGTAGGCCTGCTTGCGGACACGGTCGTCGAAGCGGGGTACGAGGCGGGTGATGCCGTCGCGGATCCCGGTCTCCCGCTGGGTGAGCCGGAGGTCGATGTCGCCCAGCGACCGCCAGGACAGCGGCACCCAGTACCGCTTGTCGGCGGGGTCGACCAGGAGTGTGAACAGCGGTCGGAGCCGGGCGTAGGCGGTGACGCTCTCGACACGCGGACCGATCAGCGGCAGGGCGTAGCCGACGGTGACGAGGACCGCCGCGACGGCGGCCACCCAGGGAGCGAGGTCGGTGCTCAGGCTGTCCCAGTGCCGTCCTGTCCAACGGCCGGCCACGGCGGCCAGTTTGACCACCCCGAAGACACCGTTGAGCAGCCAGCCCAGCACGAGGACGGAGAGGCCCCGGCGGGTCCAGCCGGTCACCTTCCGCGACCAGCGCCAGCACAGCGTCGTCGTGGCGAACGCCGCGATCAGGTGGGCCAGCAGATACAGGGTGATCATCTCGGCGAGGCCGGGGGTGGTGGCGTAGTAGGTGTCCAGGTCGGTCCGGCGTTCCACGGGGGCGTCGCCCACCGCGAACAGCACCCACAGGGCGACGATGGCGGCGGCGTAGCCGGTCAGCCACCGGCGGGCCACCCGGCGTACGTACTCCGGCTCGCCGCCGCGCCAGTAGACGATCACGACGAGGCAGGCGGCGCTGAAGGCGGTCAGCACGGTGTAGACCAGCGGTGCGGCGATGTTCGGGATCCCCGTCGCGTGGTTGACGGCGGCGACGCTGGCCGGAGCGGAGAGGGTGAAGGAGACACCGGCCGCGAGCACGACCGCGCACAGCGACACGAGCGCGGGGTCGCGCCGGCTGTGCAGCAGCCTGGGAATCCGGATGGCGAGGCCGCTCCACAGGAGCAGGGCCGTCAGGTAGTAGATCCGACCGTCCACGGCTCAGCCCCAGAGACCTCTGCCCAGCGAGTCCTCGATGCGTCCGGCCACCTGGCCGAGGTCGGCGCGCCAATGCGTCCTGCGGAAGGTGCGCAGGTCGGTGCCCAGCCGCAGACCGAACATCTCGGCCTCCGCCTCGTGCCGGTCGTCGAAGCCGGTGCGGGCGGCGACGCCGAGCTGGGACGCGCCGAGCCCGCCGAGCTGTGCGTCGTGGGAGGCGAGGAGCCGGCGGACGACGTCGTCGACCGCCCCGGCGTGGAAGCTGTGCGCCCGCGCGGCGGCCCGGCCCGCCGGGGTGTGGGCTCCGCAGTGTCCCTCGAACATGTGCCAGATCTCATGGCCCAGGATGACGTGCTCGTGCTCGCTGTTGGTCGTGTCGTCCCGGACGGCGACGATGTCCATGTCCTCGAGGTCGAGCCACAGTCCGCTCGCCGTGCCGGGCGGGAAGGCGGTCCGCTTCAGCACCACGGGACGACCGCGCAGACCGGTGAGGATGCCGCCGAGCGCCGTGAATATCTCGTCGTCGTCACCCGGCGAGGCCCGGCCGAGGCGGGTGAGCAGTCCGGCGCTGAGTTCCTTCATCCTCTTCTCGCGCCTGGTCTTCACGTCGTCACTCCCCGTCCTTCGACGTCGGTGCCCGAAGCCGCCCGGCGGTGACCGGTCCGCACAGCCGGTGGAACATCCAGATCGCCACAGTAGTCACTTCTCCGTGGTCCTCGACGGGCCTCTGGCACAGAGGCCTGAAGACAACGGTGAGCATGCCGGACAAACCACGATCTGCCGCCCCGTCATGGCGCGCCGGTCAACTCGGCCGCGTCCGGCCGAGATCGGTGTCCGGCAGCCGCATCAGACAGACGAACCGGCCGACTTGCGGACGCGTCCACGGCCCGCCTCCCCTGCTCCGGCCACCGACACGAGGGACGCCCGGATGTCCCCGCCCCTCAGCGGAGAACCGCTGCCCCCAAAGGATTTCGGAACGTTCCGGCTCCGCTGAGCGGGCGAACTCTCGGCTTCGGCCGCGGGATTGTCAGTGGTGGACGGCAAGCTGGGGGTGCGCCACCGCTGCGCGCGGCGACCGCCCGCGTACGGGGCGCGCACCGTGCGTGTACCGCCGCGCGCCCTGCCGGGCCGCGCGGCCGACCCGGGGAGAGCCGACCGATGCCGACCGCCGTACTGACCGACCGCCAACGCGCCGCCGTGCAGGCCTATCTGCGCCTCCTGAACACCGTACGAGCGGCGTTCGACGGGCCGCCGGATCCCCGCCGACCACCCGTGGTCCCGACCGCCGCCCTGGCCGAGGCGGACCGGGCCCTGGCGGAGGCGGGACTCACGGGCACCGAGGAGGAGTTCTTCCGCCTGTGCGGGCGATGGTGTCCGTGAGCGGGGCCCTCCGGGCCACCACCAGGGCCGGGGCCGGTCCGCCAGGCCCTGGACCGCGCCCCCGCCCCGCCCCCGTCCTTCAGGAGCGCTCCCCGCTCTGGGGTCGGGGTACGGCGATGGCCGTCGCGGCCAGCCCCCGCTGTGCCGTCCACCGGCCGTCGAAGGTCTCGATGCGGTGGCCGTCGACCACCGGCCCCGGGACCAGCAGCCGCGCCCGGAAGCGGCCGGAGACACCGGGCGCGGCACCCGGGTCGATCTCTATCTCGGCCTGGTGGAAATCCAGCCACTTTCCGGTCAGGGGGAACCACGCCTTGTAGACGGACTCCTTGGCGCTGAACAGCAGCCGGTCCCAGTGGACGGACGGGTGGCTGCGGGCGAGGGCCCGCAGCCACGTCTGCTCGGTGGGCAGCGCCACCACCTCCAGGACCCCCTCCGGCAGCCGCTCGTGCGGTTCCGCGTCGATACCGACCGAGACCAGCTCGCCGACGTGCACCAACGCGGCGGCGCAGTAGCCCTCGCAGTGGGTCATGCTGCCGATCAGCCCGTCCGGCCAGCGCGGGGCGCCGCGCTCGCCGGGCAGAATGGGCCCGGGCGGCACACCGAGCTTCTCCATGGCCTGTCGCGCACAACCCCGCGCGGCCCGGAACTCCCGCCGCCGCTTCTCGACGGCCCGCGTCACGACCGCCTCTTCCTCCGGGTAGAGGAGGACGCCGTCGCCGAGCGCGTCACGTCCGTGTGCCTCCACGACCGCGACCGAACCCGGGAGCAGCTCCTCGATCACCTGCTGGGACCTCCATCGGCAGAATACGGCGCAGCCGTCCGGGCGGTGTCGCGCGCGGGCGCCATTCGCGGGGATAGCCCACCGACACCTCTTCGAAGCGCACGCCCTCGTGGTGGGTGGTGCGTGGAATGTGCAGATGACCGTAGACCATGCAGGCGACCCGGAACCGGCGGTGCCAGTCGGCGGTCAGCCCGGTGCCGCACCACATGGCGAACTCGGGGTGGCGCAGGATGTCGATGGGGTGCCGGTCCAGGGGGTAGTGGTTCACCAGCACGGTGGGAAGGTCGTCGGGGATCTCCTGGAGCCTGCGCTCGGTCTCGGCCACCCTGACCCGGCACCACGCCTCGCGGCTCGGGTAGGGGTCGGGGTGCAGCAGATACTCGTCGGTGCACACGATCCCGGTGCTGTGGGCGTACGCGAGCCCCTGCTCCTTGGTCGTACAGCCCTGCGGCAGGAACGAGTAGTCGTAGAGCAGGAAGAGCGGCGCCACGGCCACCGGGCCGCCCGGTCCCCGCCAGACCGGGTAGGGGTCCTCGGGTGTGGTCACCCCCAGCTCCCGGCACATGGCGATCAGGTGGTCGTAGCGCTCGACGCCGCGCAGGGTGACGGTGTCCCGCTGGTGGGTCCACAGCTCGTGGTTGCCCGGCGCCCAGATCACCTTGCGGAAGCGGCCGGCGAGCAGTTCCAGGGCCCAGCGGATGTCGGCGACGGTTTCGGCCACGTCGCCGGCGACGAGGAGCCAGTCCTCGTCCGTCGTGGGCTGCATGCGCTCGACGAGGGCGCGGTTCTCGGCGTATCCGATGTGCAGGTCGCTGATGGCGAGCAGCTGTCCACGGCCGTCCGTCGACTCCACCCTCGCCCCTTTCGAGAACCGAACAGGAACACAAGACCACATCGGCCCGCCGGGGGACAAGAGCGACCCGCGCAGGATGCCGGTACGGGCCGGGAAACGGCCGGATTTCCCCTGTCCACAGGCCCACGAGCCGTCGTTGCCCACCGCCCCGCACACCGACGTCGCCAGGCGCCGGCGCACACGCCGAACCGCCCCTGCCGCACGGCCGGGAGAGGGGAGGAATCCGTAACACGGACGTAAGCGCTGGGAGGGTCCGGGAGGGCCTATGATCGCCCCAACACCTCCGCCACGAACGCGTTCACGCATACGGCGGTTCGGTGCATCTCCCCCTCCCCTGGCCGGGCACGGCCTGCTCCGCCCTGCCCGCGCACCGTGAAAGGCGGCCCGCATGGTCTCTCGCGTACGCGTCTGGCTCAACCGCACGTACGCGGAGAACGTGTTCTTCATGGATCAGCTGCGGAGAAACCCCGGCGACCGGGCCGTCGAGATCCATGCCACGCACGGCGACCCCGACTCGCCCGTCCTGGCCGCCGCGGACACCGCCGACCTGGAGCCGGAGGGCCTGTCCCCGGCCGGGTATGTGGAGTACGCGCTCGACCAGTGCGTGCGCCGCGGCATCGACGTGTTCGTGCCGCGTCTGCACCAGGAGGCGATCGTCGCGCATCGCGCCGAGTTCAAGGCGGTCGGTACGGCGCTGCTGGCGCCGCCCGCCGAGGCGGTCGCGGTCTTCCGGGACAAGGTGACGGCGTATCAGGCCGTGCAGTCGATCGGGATTCCGGTGCCGCCGTGGTGGCGGGTGACGAACGAAAGCGAACTCCTCACTGCTGTCGAGAAGTTGGAGGCCGACGGCCACAAGGCGTGCTTCAAGCCGGCGGTGGGCGCGGGCGGGGTGGGCTTCCGTGTCATCACACGTGCCCCGTTCTCGATGGTGCACCTGAGCGGGTTCCCGGGCCCCCACGTGCCGCTGGACCTGGTCGTCCGGGCGGTACGCGAGGCCGAGGAGCCCGTCGACTGGCTGGTGATGCCGCGTCTGGAGCAGCCGGAGGTGTCGGTCGACTGCCTGACCGGGCCCGACAACCTGATCCGCATGGCGGTGGCCCGCACCAAGCACGGGCGCCGCCGGGGCTTCACGCTGCACGAGCGGTGGCTGGAGCCGGCCACGCTGCTCGCGGAGGGGTTCGGGCTGCACTACCTGTCCAACATCCAGTTCCGGATGTACGGCGGGGAGCCGGTGCTCCTGGACGTCAACACCCGCCCGGCGGGCGGGCTGCACCAACTGTCGCTGTGCGGCGTCAACGCCCCTTGGGCGGCCGTGCAGTTGGCGCTCGGCGAGGACCCGGGCCGGGTGGTGCCGCCGTTCCTGGGCACGGACTACACGGTGGTGTCGGGGCCACGGCCGGTCCGCTCGGTCTCGCTGCCGCAGCAGCGGGTGGACGAGTCGGCGCACACGCCGGTGCCGCCCGCCGCCGTACCGGTCGACTCGGTCGAGGTCGGCACGGCGCAGGCCCTGCCTCTGTAGCCGCCTGGCGCGCGTTTCCCCCACGCCGGGTCCGGCGTGGGGTGCGTCCGCCCCCGTACCGGCTCAGGTTTCGTCCGCCCCGGTACTCCCCAGCCCCTTGACACCAGGATTGGTCCATACCAACTTGGTGGCGCACCCTTCTGCACTTCCTGCCCTCCCGAACCCCCCATCGCCTTCAGGGAGATCGCGTGCGCACACTCCTCAGACGCTCCAGACGCGCCTTCTTCGCTCTCATCGGCTCCGCCGCCCTGGCGCTGGGCGGGGCGGTCGCCCTCCCCGGAACCGCCCAGGCGGCCAACATCCTGCCCAACCCCGGCTTCGAGTCGGGCCTGTCCCCCTGGTCCTGCACCGGCAACCTCGGCTCGGTCGTCTCCAGCCCCGTCCACGGCGGCGCCAACGCGCTTGCGGGCGCGGCGAGTTCGAGCGACAACGCACAGTGCGGCCAGACCGTCTCGGTCCAGCCCAACACGACGTACACCCTCAGCGGCTGGGTCCGCGGCAGCTACGTCTACCTCGGCGTGGACGGCGGCGCCTCGACCTGGACCACGTCCCCGTCGGCGTACAGCCAGCTGTCCGTCTCCTTCACCACGGGCACCTCGCAGACCAGCGCCATGATCTACGTCCACGGCTGGTACGGGCAGGGCACGTACTACGCCGACGACATCAGCCTGGACGGACCCGGCGGCGGCGGTGGCGGCTCCGACACCCAGGCACCGACCACACCCACCGGCCTGGCCTCCACCGGCAAGACCTCCTCCAGCGTGTCGCTGAAGTGGAACGCCTCGACGGACAACGTCGGTGTGACGGCGTACGACATCTACCGCGGCGCCAGCCAGGTGCTGAGTGTCTCCGATACGTCCGCGACGGTCAGCGGTCTGTCGCCCAGCACGAGCTACACCTTCAGCGTGAAGGCGCGGGACGCGGCCGGGAACACCTCCGCGGCCTCCGGCTCCGTGACGGTCACCACGGACGCGGGCAGCGGCGGCGGCACCGGCTTCAAGCAGGCCGCGCCGTATCTGTACGAGGGCTGGGGCGACCCGCCGAACCCGAGCACGGTGATGAGCGCGACCGGCATCAAGTGGTTCACGATGGCGTTCGTGCTCGACTCGGGCGGCTGCACCCCCGCCTGGGACGGCAGCCGCCCGCTGACCGGCAGCGCCGACCAGACCGCCATCAACCAGATCCGCTCCGCGGGCGGTGACATCGTGCCGTCCTTCGGCGGCTGGTCGGGCAGCAAGCTCGGGGCCAACTGCTCCTCCGCGAGCGCGCTCGCCGGAGCCCTGCAGAAGGTGATCGACGCCTACTCCCTGAAGGCGATCGACATGGACATCGAGAACACGGACGAGTTCGAGAACGAGGCCGTGCAGGCGAGGATCCTGACCGCCCTGAAGACGGTCAAGGCCAACAACCCCGGCCTGAGGACCATCGTCACCTTCGGCACCTCGACGACCGGCCCGACCTACTACGGCAACCGGCTCATCGAGCAGGCCCAGTCGATCGGCGCCGACATCGACGTCTTCACCATCATGCCGTTCGACTTCGGCGGCGGCTCGGACATGTACGGCAACACGGTGAACGCGGCCGAGGGCCTGAAGGCCAAGCTGAAGTCGACCTTCGGCTGGGACGACGCGACGGCCTACGCGCACATCGGCATCTCCGGTATGAACGGCCTGTCCGACCAGCAGGAGAACACCACCCCGGCGATCTGGACCCAGATCCGCGACTGGTCGAACTCCCACCACATCGCGCGGCTCGCCTACTGGGCGGTCAACCGCGACCGGCCGTGCGCGGGCGGCGGCGTGGTGAGCAACTGCTCCGGTATCAGCCAGAGCAACTGGCAGTTCACGTCCATCACCGCCGGGTTCACCGGCTGAGCACGCGGGTGGGGTGGGGGCGCCCGAGCGCGGGGCACCCCCTCCCTTCCTCTTCTGGCGGGATCACATGAGGTAGCCGAGGCCGGGGTGGACCGCGGTGTAGCCGTCGACGAGCCGCCGGGCGACGTTGACGGAGTCGACGAGCGGGTGGAGTGCGAACGCCTTCACCGCCGTCGCGCGGGAGCCGGACTCGGCGGCGGACAGCACCTCGCGCTCGACCGCCTTGACCGAACAGACCAGGCCGGTGGCGTGGCCGGGCAGCGGGCCGACCGCGACGGGGTGCGCTCCGTTCGCGTCCACCAGGCAGGGGACCTCGATGACCGCCTCGGCGTCCAGCACGGACAGGGTGCCGCGGTTGCGCACATTGAGGATCAGGGTGGTGCGCTCGTCGCGGGCGATGCCCCGCATCAGGGCGAGGGCCACCTTCTCGTAGCCGCCGGAGAGGTCGTCCGCCTCGCGTTCGCCCGCGCCCGCCGTCTCCCGGTTCTCGGCCATGTACGTGGCCTCGCGCTCGGCCCGGGTGCGATCCCAGGTCTCGAGGGCCGCGGCGTCCGGGCGCCTCATCTCCTCGTAGAAGCGGGCCTGCTGGTCGCGCAGGAAGGCGCCGCGGGTCTGCTCGGCCTGGCGGTACGCGCGGACGGCCTCACGGTTGAAGTAGTAGTAGTGCAGATACTCGTTCGGGATCGCGCCCAGCGACCGCAGCCACTCGGCGCCGAACAGCCTGCCCTCCTCGAACGAGCCGAGCAGGCCGGGGTCGGCGAGCAGCCGCGGCAGGTGGTCACGGCCCGCGACGCGCAGCCCGCGAACCCAGCCGAGGTGGTTGAGGCCGACGTAGTCGACGAAGGTCTCGCGCGGGTTCGCGACGCCGAGCACGCGGGCGATACGGCGGCCGAGCCCGACCGGCGAGTCGCAGATGCCGATGACGCGGTCGCCGAGGTGGCGGGACATGGCCTCGGTGACCAGGCCCGCCGGGTTGGTGAAGTTGACGACCCAGGCGTCGGGCGCGAGCCGGGCCACCCGCCGCGCGATGTCGACGGCGACGGGCACGGTCCGCAGACCGTAGGCGATGCCGCCCGCGCCGACCGTCTCCTGGCCGAGCACGCCCTCCGCGAGCGCCACCCGCTCGTCGTTCGCACGTCCCTCCAGGCCGCCGACGCGGATCGCGGAGAAGACGAAGTCGGCGCCGCGCAGCGCCTCGTCGAGGTCGGTCGTGGCGGTCACCTCGGGCGCGTCCGGCACGCCCGCGGCCTGCTCGGCCAGCACCCGTGTCACCGCGGACAGCCGCCCGGCGTCGAGGTCGTGCAGCACCACACGGGTGACCCGGCCCTCGGCGCGGTCCCCGAGGAGCGCCCCGTACACGAGCGGCACCCGGAACCCGCCACCGCCCAGAATCGTCAGCCTCACGCCTCCGCCTCTCCCACCGCGACCACCTCGACGCCCGCCCACCCGAGGGATGACGGGGTCGCCGGATCGGCCGGTGCGTTCGTCACCACTCGTCATCTTCGATCATTTCTCTGCGTGGTGCTGCACGACTACGGCCCCATCGCACTGGGCGGCGCACCATCGCACCCGCCGTTTCCGTACGAGGGCGCACACACGCCCACCACTGGGCCGCCATCGAGTGCACCCCGGGCCTTCAGGGCGGCTTCATCCGGGAGTTCTGGGACCACGGCAGTATCCAGCGCGTGAGCAACGGAAGACCCGCCGGGCGCGCTGGTGCCGGGCTGTACGGCAACGGTGTCGCCGCGCCCGGCCACCGCTGGGCGTACGGCGGTGACTTCGGGGACCTCCCGGACGACGGCGCGTTCCGCGCGGACGGCATGGTCGTTGCGGACCGCACGCCCCCTCCGGCGAGGTACGAGCACCAGGAGACCGCGGCACCGGTCCGTCTGGAGTGCTTCCGGCACGAGGGCGTCGTCCTGCGCAATCACCAGTGCTTCCGGGGCCTGGACTGGCTGACCGCCGCATGGGAGCTGTCGCTCGCCGACGGCCCCACGCTCACGGCTCCGGCCGAGCTGCCGCGCCTCGTCCCGGGCGAGTCGGCGGCCGTACGGCTGCCGTTCGCGCTGCCCAAGCGGGGCGGCGAGGCCTGGCTGACCCTGCGCGTGCGCACGGCGCACGACGAGCCGTGGGCACCCCGCGGCACCGTGGTGTGCGTGCCGCGGGTGCGGCTGCGCGGACCCGCGGCGGAGGACATCGACACCGCCCGCCGGGGCCTCGACACGGCCTCCTGCGGCCCTGACACCTCTGCCTCCTCACTGATCCCGCCGGGTGTCCATCACTGGAGCTGGACCCTGCGCACCCTCTGACCCACCGACCTTCACGGATCCCACGGAGTAGATGTGTGCACTTCGCACGAGCCGGGGCAGACCCCTGCCCAGGAAACCCCGCAGGCCGGGGCCGGCCGACGCAGCTTCCTGCGCGCCACCGCGCTGCTGGGCGCGGCGGCCACCACCAGTGTCGCCCTGCCGACGGCCGCCGAGGCGGCCCCCGCGAGCGGCGGGCGGTGGCGGCCCGATCCGGACAGCCGCCGCTTCACGCTCGCGGTCATGCCGGACACCCAGTACCTCTTCGACGGACCGAGCATCGACCCGGCGCCCGTCGAGGCCTCGCTCCGGTACCTCCTGGAGCACGGCCGGGACGAGAACGTCGTGTTCCTGTCCCACCTCGGCGACCTCACGCAGAACGGCGCCAAGGAGGAGTGCGCGGCGATCGGTGACGCGTTCCGGCTGCTCGACCGGCGGGGCGTCGGCTACAGCGTCCTCGCGGGCAACCACGATGTGCGGTCGTCGACCGACGACCAGCGCGGCCCGACGCCGTACCTCGACACCTTCGGACCGGACCGCTTCCGGAGCCACTCCACGTTCGGGGGCGCGTCCCCCGACGGCTACAACACCTTCCATCTGTTCCGGGCCGCCGGGCGGGAGTGGATGGTGCTGGCCCTGGACTGGCGGCTGTCGACGAACGGGTACGCCTGGGCCGAGGACGTCCTCGCCCGGCACCCGCGGACACCGGTGATCCTCACCACGCACGAGCTGGTCGTCGAGGACGACACGCTGTCCTCGTACGGCCGGCAGCTGTGGGACCGGCTGATCGAGGACCACGACCAGATCTTCCTGACCCTCAACGGCCACTACTGGCCGGCCGGCCGCGCCACGCGCAAGAACGCGGCGGGCCACGATGTCCACCTCCACCTGACGAACTATCAGAACCGCTACTTCGGCGGCGCGGCGATGATCCGCCTGTACCACTTCGACCTCGACCGGAACGTCATCGACGTGGAGACGGTCTCCCCGTGGATCCTCGGCCGGGCCGCCCAGGGCCTGAACCTGCTGGAGCGGGAGGAGATGGAGCTGAGCGGTGACGCCGACCGGTTCTCGGTCGCCCTCGACTTCGAGGAGCGGTTCGCGGGCTTCGCCCCCGTCCCGGCGCGTCCGTCGCGGCCGGTGTCGAAGATGCTCGTCCCCGGCACGGTGGCGTACTGGCGCTTCGACGGACACGACGACCGGGCCGCCGTCACCGGCACGGTCCGCGACCTGTCCGGGCGCGGCAACGACCTCACGCCGGTCACGGTGAACGGCGGCTCGCTGACCTGGTCGTCGGACCACCACCCCGACCAGCCGGGCCACGGCAGCCTGGAGTTCCAGGGCTACAAGTCGCCGCTGACGGGCGCGTACCTGCGTACGGTCGACCGGGCGCCGCTCAACTCCGAGACGTTCACCTCCGGTTACACCATCGAGGCCTTCTACCGCCTCCCCGCGGACTGGGACGCCGCGCACCACGCCTGGTCCGGGCTCGTCAGCCGCACCGGCACGGGCGGCGCGGCGGGCAAGACCGCCGACGACCCCGACGAGCCGCTGGCCACGCTGTCGCTGTCCGACGGCCCCGGACCGCAGTGGGCGGTACGGCCGCTCAACCAGGAGGGCATCGCCACCAACTGGGGCGATGAGACGGCACGCGAGAGGTGGTGGCATGTGGCCGTGGTCAACGACGGCCGGCACACCACGCTCTACGTCGAGGGCTGCCCGGTGGCCCGCAACCCGAAGGCCGCCGCCGTCGGCCTGAGCACGGTCGGACTGCCGTGGCTCCTGGGCGGCTACGAGTACGCGGGAAGGATCGACCAGATCCTGCACGGCCGCCTCGGCGACGTGCGGATCGTCGCCCGCGCGCTGCCCGTCACCTCCTTCATGAACCACTGAGCCGAAGGGCCTCCCACCCACCATGACCGAGCAGCAACTGCCCGCCTGGGCCGACCCGTCCGTCTCCCCCGACCGCCTGGACGCCCAGGGCCTCTCCCGCCGCGGCCTGCTGCGCCGTGCCGGGCTGTTCGGCGCCGCGTTCGCCGTCGGTTCCCTCGCCACGCCCGCGGCAGCGGACGACCGGCGCCTCGGCGGCGACGACCCCCGCCTCGCGTACCTGGTCGGCGACCACCATGTGCACTCCGTGTACAGCCACGACGCGAAGTACACGTTCTCCCAGCAGGCCCGGGCCGGCGCCCGGTACGGCCTGGACTGGATGGTGTTCAACGAGCACTCCAACGTCGGGCACGCCTCGTACGGCGCGCAGATGGAGCACCAGGAGATCCTCAAGGCGCGCGCCGAGAACCCGCGCCAGCTGATCTTCCAGGGCCTGGAGTGGTACATCCCGGCCGCCGAGCACGCCACCGTGTTCGCGGCCCCCGGCCCGCACGAGGCCGATCTGCTCACCCGGTTCGAGCTGGCCTACGACGGCAAGCTGCTGGGCTACACCGAGGGGTCCGCCGGCGCCGCGGACACCACGCGCAACGAGGCCCACGCCGTCAAGGCCCTGCAGTGGCTGGCCGAGCAGCGCCGCTCGGGATACGTGGACGACGTACTGGTCCTCGCCAACCACCCGCTGCGGCTCGGGATCGACTCCCCGCACGAGATCCGCGGCTGGCGGGACGCCGCGCCCGAGATCATGATCGGTATGGAGGGCGCGCCCGGTGCCCAGGGCGCGGCGATCCCCGGCTGGCGTTCCTCCACCACCTCGATCCGCGGCGAGTACGAGAACAAGCCGTCCGCGCAGTCGTGGTCCGGCTACCCGGCGGGCGCCTATGTCACCTACGGCGGCTTCGACTGGGCGACGGCGACCGTCGGCGGACTGTGGGACGCGCTGCTCTCCGAGGGCAGGCTGTTCTCGATCACCAGCAACTCCGACGCCCACCGCGTGGTCTTCGACACCTGGAAGAACGGCGACTGGCTGCCGGGCCAGAACTTCGACAACACCGGCAGGCTGCCCGACCCGGTGAACACGGACACCCCGCAGCCGGGCAGCGACTTCTGGCCCGGCCAGTTCAGCCGCACCCACGTCGGGGTGACCCGTTACGGCTACCGGGCGGTGATGGCGGGTCTGCGCGCGGGCCGGGTCTGGGTCGACCACGGGCATCTGCTCGACGGGCTCGACGTACGGCTGAAGCGGGACGGCGACTCGGGGCGCGGGGTCACGCTGGGCGGCCGGCTGCGGGTCCGCAAGGGCGAGAAGCTCACGCTGGACGTGACCGTGACGGCCGCCTCGCGCCCCAACCCCCAGGGGATCCTGCCGCGCCTCGCGCAGGTGGACGTGATCCGGGGCGCGGTGCGCGGGCCGGTCGCCGACCGCGACACCTGGCAGGCGCCCGACACCAAGGTCGTCCAGACCAGGGATGTCAGCGGCCGCACGGGCACGTACACCCTGCGCTTCCCGCTCACCGCCGGGAGCGAGTCCTTCTACGTCCGGCTGCGCGGCAGCGACGGCAACCGTCACGGTGCCGGATTCCTCGGCGCCGTTGTCGACCCGCACGGGCCGGTCCCGCACACGCCGGGCGACGGCGATCCGTGGGCCGACACGTGGTTCTACGCCAACCCCGTCTTCGTGGAGGTGGCGGGCTCCTGACGGGACGCCGGTGCGTGAGGGCGGCGGGGCCGGGCATGGCGACGCGTCCGGCTCAAAGGGACGGCGGCGGGTCTCCCGCCGCTGCCCGCCGTCCTGTGCGGCCGACCGCGAGCCGGGGCGGCGTCCCTTCCGCCACGCGCGTCGGCGGCTCGCCTCGGGTCACGCGCCGAGCGGCGGGCCGCGGACCCGACCGTCCCGGGGGCGGGCCCCGTGCCCGCCTCTCGTGTCATCGCAAGTCCGCCCGGAACGCAGCCGGTGCCGTGTCGGTGTGCTGATGGAAGAACTTGGAGAAGTTCGCCGGGTCGGGGAAGCCGACGGCGACGCCCACGCGGCCGATCGGCAGGTCCGTGTGCGCGAGGAGGCGTTTGGCCTCCAGGACGACCCGCTTGTCGATGAATCCCTTGGGCGTCTCGCCGGTGGCGGCGCGCACGGCGCGCACCAGGGTGCGGCGGGAGTAGCCGAGGGCGTCGGCGTAGGCGCTGACGCTGTGGTTCGTGGCGAAGCCCCGCTCGACGGCGTCCCGGAACCGGGTGAAGGTGGTGTCGGCCTGACCGCGCGCCGCCTCGGCGGAGCTGGCCGCGAGGTGCCCGAGGCGGAGCAGGAACGCGGTCAGGGAGTGGCGCAGCACCGCCGTGTGCAGACTCCGCGGCAGGGTGGTCGCGTCCTCGTACTCGCGTTGCACCTGCTCCAGGGACGCGCGGAGCCCGGCCAGCTCCGCCGGGCCGGGGTGCAGCAGCGGCGGCAGGTCGTAGCGGTAGAGGCCCGTGGCCTCCACGGTGGCGCGTGGCAGGAAACCGGGCTGCATGGTCAGCACCATGCCGCGGTACTCGCTCGTCCGGGAGAAGCGGTGGATCTGGCCGGGGCGTATCCACAGCACGTCGCCGGCGCTCGCCCGGTGCTCGGCGAAGTCCACCATGTGCGACACGGGGCCGTCGTTGAAGAACATCACCACGTGGAAGTCGATGCGGTGGACGCGGTCCAGCGGCGCGTCCTGGTGCCAGATGCGGCCGGGCTCCATCGGGCCCACCTGGATGCCGACGCCGCGGACGCTCAGGTCGACCGGAAACGGGTACGTCCTGATCCCGTCACCGTCTTGGGTGGTTCTGTCCGCCATGTCGTTCTCGTGCCGCCTCGGTCCTGTTGCCGATGTCCCACTTTCACCGAAGGCTGACACAGGCGCACCTTCCCCCGCAAAAGTCAGACTTTTATGGTTGACGGTGTTCCGCCAGAGATGATGCATCCCGTGAGGACTTCTTGAAGATGAGTACGCAGAGCGCAGACGGATTCGAATGGACCGACCTCGACCGGCGAGCCGTCGACACGGCCCGCATTCTGGCCGCTGACGCCGTACAGAAGACCGGCAACGGCCACCCGGGCACGGCGATGAGCCTGGCGCCCGCCGCGTACACGATCTTTCAGAAGGTGATGAGCCACGACCCGGCCGACCCCGAGTGGACCGGCCGTGACCGCTTCGTCCTCTCCCCCGGCCACACCTCGCTGACCCTCTACACCCAGCTCTTCCTCTCCGGCTACGAGCTGGAGCTGGACGATCTGAAGGCGTTCCGCACCCACGGTTCCAAGACGCCCGGTCACCCCGAGTACGGCCACACCGCCGGTGTCGAGACCACCACGGGCCCCCTGGGCCAGGGCGTCGCCAACGCGGTCGGCATGGCGATGGCCGCCCGCTACGAGCGCGGCCTGTTCGACCCCGACGCCCCCGAGGGCACCTCCCCCTTCGACCACATGATCTGGGCGATCGTCTCCGACGGCGACCTGGAGGAGGGCATCTCCGCCGAGGCGTCCTCGCTCGCCGGCCACCAGAAGCTCGGCAACCTGGTCTTCGTCTACGACGACAACCACATCTCCATCGAGGGCGACACCGCGACGGCCTTCTCCGAGGACGTGCTGGGGCGCTACGAGGCCTACGGCTGGCATGTGCAGCGCATCGAGCCCGGGGAGAACGGCGACATCGACGTCCACGCGCTGTACACGGCGCTCAAGGCGGCGCAGGCCGAGACCGAGCGCCCCTCGATCATCGCGATGCGCACGATCATCGCCTGGCCCGCCCCGAACGCCCGGAACACCGAGGCCTCGCACGGCTCGGCGCTGGGTGAGGACGAGGTCGCGGCCACCAAGCGCGTCCTCGGCTTCGACCCCGAGAAGACCTTCGAGGTGTCCGACGAGGTCCTCGCCCACGCGCGCCGGGCCCTCGACCGCGGAGCCGAGGCGCACGCCGCCTGGGACAAGCGGATCGCCGAGTGGCGGGACGCCCAGCCGGAGCGCGCGAAGCTGTTCGACCGCGTCGTGGCGGGTCAGCTCCCGGAGGGCTGGGAGGACGCGCTGCCGGTGTTCGAGGAGGGCAAGGCGCTGGCCACCCGGGCCGCCTCCGGCAAGGTGCTCCAGGCCCTCGGCGCGGTCATCCCCGAGCTGTGGGGCGGCTCCGCCGACCTGGCCGGCTCCAACAACACCACCATCGACAAGAACAGCTCCTTCCTGCCCAAGGGCAACCCGCTGCCGGGAGCGAACCCGTACGGGCGCACGATCCACTTCGGCATCCGCGAGCACTCCATGGCCGCGGAGATGAACGGCATCGCCCTGCACGGCAACACCCGTATCTACGGCGGCACCTTCCTCGTCTTCTCCGACTACATGCGCAACGCGGTGCGTCTGTCGGCCCTCATGCAGCTCCCCGTCACCTATGTGTGGACGCACGACTCCATCGGCCTGGGCGAGGACGGCCCGACCCACCAGCCCGTCGAGCACCTGGCCAGCCTGCGCGCCATCCCGGGACTGAACATCGTCCGCCCGGCCGACGCCAACGAGACCGCGATCGCCTGGGCCGAGATCCTCCGGCGGCACTCCACCGACCCGGCCCCGCACGGTCTCGCGCTCACCCGCCAGGGCGTGCCGACGTACGCCCCCAACCCCGAGGCGGCCAAGGGCGGTTACATCCTGCGGGAGTCCTCCACCGGCACCCCGGACGTGATCCTGATCGCCACCGGCTCCGAGGTGCAGCTCGCCGTCGCCGCGCGCGAACAGCTGGAGGCCGAGGGCGTGGGCACCCGGGTGGTGTCGATGCCGTCCGTGGAGTGGTTCGAGGAGCAGTCCGCCGAGTACCGCGAGCACGTCCTTCCGTCGTCCGTGAAGGCACGCGTGGCGGTCGAGGCAGGCATCGCCCTGACCTGGTACCGCTATATGGGTGAGAGTGGACGCATCGTCTCCCTGGAGCACTTCGGTGCCTCCGCCGACGCCAAGACCCTGTTCGCCGAGTACGGCTTCACAGCCGAGCACGTGGCCACCGCCGCGCGGGAATCCCTCGCCGCCGTCCGTGGTTGATCCGACCGCACGAAAGAAGATGATCACAGTGTCCGAAGCAACCCCAGCCGCGGAGCCCCTCGAGCGTCTGTCCGACGCGGGCGTGTCGATCTGGCTGGACGACCTGTCCCGCAAGCGGATCGCCTCCGGCAACCTCGCCGAACTCCTCGCCACGAAGCACGTGGTGGGCGTCACCACCAATCCCTCCATCTTCCAGGCGGCCATCGGCTCCGGAGAGGGCTACGAGGAGCAGTTGGCGGACCTGGCGGAGCGCGGCGTGACGGTCGACGAGGCCGTCCGCATGATGACCACCGCCGACGTCCGGGCCGCCGCCGACATCCTGCGGCCCGTGTACGACGCGACGCACGGCCGGGACGGCCGGGTCTCCATCGAGGTCGACCCGCGACTCGCCCACCGCACCCGGGCGACCGTCGCGGAGGCCAGGCAGCTCGCGTGGCTCGTCGACCGCCCCAACGTGATGATCAAGATACCGGCGACCGAGGCCGGCCTGCCGGCCATCACCGAGGTCATCGGAGCGGGCATCAGCGTCAATGTGACGCTGATCTTCTCGCTGGATCGCTACCGCCAGGTCATGGACGCCTATCTGGCCGGCCTGGAGAAGGCCCGGGCCGCCGGGCTCGATCTGTCCGCCATCCACTCCGTGGCCTCCTTCTTCGTCTCCCGCGTCGACAGCGAGATCGACAAGCGTCTGACGAAGCTGGGCACGGACGAGGCGCTCGCGCTCAAGGGCCGGGCGGCGCTGGCGAACGCGCGGCTCGCCTACGAGGCCTACGAGGAGGTCTTCGCCGGTGAGCGCTGGCTCGCCCTCGCCGGGGCCGGGGCCAACAAGCAGCGCCCGCTGTGGGCCTCGACCGGGGTGAAGGACCCGGCGTACAAGGACACGCTGTACGTCGACGAACTGGTCGCGCCGGGCACGGTGAACACCATGCCGGAGGCGACCCTCGACGCCACCGCCGACCACGGCGACATCCGGGGCGATACGGTGACTGACGGCTACACGCAGGCCCGCGCCGACCTCGCGGCCGTGGAGCGGCTCGGGATCTCGTACGACGAGGTCGTCAAGCAGCTCGAGGACGAGGGCGTCGCCAAGTTCGAGGTGGCCTGGCAAGACCTGCTGGACGCCGTGACGACATCGCTGAACAGCAAGGGGGTTGACGCAGCATGAGCAAGGAGCGTCCCGACACGAAGGCATCTTCGGCCGGGGACAAGGCCGAGGGGACCGTGGTGACGGCGGCCGAGGAGACCGGAACTCCCGTGGCAGGGGCCTTCGACGCGGCCTCGGCCATCGGCGCCGCGGCCGAGAAGGCCGGCGGCCCGCTCCCGGTCGCCGACTGGGCCAACCCCCTGCG
Source organism: Streptomyces sp. NPDC002513 (assembly GCF_053595355.1). Classification (NCBI taxonomy): domain Bacteria; kingdom Bacillati; phylum Actinomycetota; class Actinomycetes; order Kitasatosporales; family Streptomycetaceae; genus Streptomyces; species Streptomyces sp. NPDC002513. The sequence goes on from NZ_JBSFXK010000020.1 coordinate 109,036, forward strand.
CGACGCCCGCGACCGCCGGCTCCCGCGCATCGCCGGTCCCTCCGGTCTGGTCATCTTCGGCGTCACCGGTGACCTGTCCCGCAAGAAGCTGATGCCGGCGGTCTACGACCTGGCCAACCGGGGCCTGCTGCCGCCGGGCTTCTCGCTGGTCGGGTTCGCCCGTCGCGACTGGGCCGACCAGGACTTCGCCCAGGTGGTGCACGACGCGGTCAAGGAGTACGCCCGTACCCCCTTCCGCGAGGAGGTGTGGCAGCAGCTCGCCGAGGGGATGCGGTTCATCCCCGGCGACTTCGACGACGACACCGCGTTCAAGCAACTGCGGGCCGCCGTGGACGAGCTGGACGCCTCCCGGGGCACCAGCGGCAACTACGCGTTCTACCTCTCGGTGCCGCCGAGGTTCTTCCCGAAGGTCGTCCAGCAGCTGAAGAAGCACGGGCTGGCGGACGCGCCGAAGGGCTCCTGGCGGCGCGCGGTCATCGAGAAGCCGTTCGGCCACGATCTGACGAGCGCCCGTGAGCTGAACGCGATCGTGCACGACGTGTTCGAGCCGGACCAGGTCTTCCGCATCGACCACTACCTGGGCAAGGAGACCGTCCAGAACATCCTGGCGCTGCGCTTCGCCAACCAGATGTACGAGCCGATCTGGAACCGGTCGTACGTCGACCACGTCCAGATCACGATGGCGGAGGACATCGGCATCGGCGGCCGGGCCGGCTACTACGACGGCATCGGCGCCGCCCGCGACGTCATCCAGAACCATCTGCTCCAGCTGCTGGCGCTGACGGCCATGGAGGAGCCCATCGCGTTCGACGCGGAGGCTCTGGTCACCGAGAAGCTGAAGGTCCTGAAGTCGGTGAGGCTGCCGGAGGACCTCGGCCCGCACACCGTGCGCGGGCAGTACGCGGAGGGCTGGCAGGGCGGCGAGAAGGTCGTCGGGTACCTCCAGGAGGAGGGCATAGACCCGCGGTCGAAGACCGACACCTACGCGGCGATCAAGCTGGAGGTGAACAACCGCCGCTGGGCGGGCGTCCCCTTCTATCTGCGCGCCGGCAAGCGGCTGGGCCGCCGGGTCACCGAGATCGCGGTCGTCTTCCAGCGCGCCCCGCACTCCCCCTTCGACGCCACCGCCACCGAGGAACTCGGCGAGAACGCGATCGTCATCCGGGTCCAGCCGGACGAGGGCATGACCGTGCGCTTCGGTTCGAAGGTGCCGGGTACCTCGATGGAGATCCGGGACGTCACGATGGACTTCGCCTACGGCGAGTCGTTCACCGAGTCCAGCCCGGAGGCGTACGAGCGGCTGATCCTGGACGTACTGCTCGGCGACGCCAACCTGTTCCCCCGCACCGAGGAGGTGCAGGAGTCCTGGCGGATCCTCGACCCGATCGAGGAGTACTGGGACAAGCACGGCAAGCCCGCGCAGTACTCCTCGGGCACCTGGGGTCCGAAGGAAGCCGACGAGATGCTCGCACGAGACGGACGGAGCTGGCGCAGGCCATGAAGATCGACCTGACCGACACCACGGCAAGCAAGATCAACAAGGCGCTGGTGCAGGGCCGCCGCGCCATCGGCACTCCCGCTGTGGGCATGGTCCTGACCATGGTCATCGTGACCGACGAGGAGAACGCCTACGACTCGGTCAAGGCGGCCGAGGACGCCTCGCGCGAGCACCCCTCGCGCACCCTGGTGGTCATCAAGCGGCACGCCCGCACCCCCTGGGAACGCACCCCCTCCCGGCTCGACGCCGAGATCCGGGTGGGCTCGGAGGCCGGCACCGGGGAGACCGTCGTACTACGGCTGTACGGCGAGGTGTCCGATCACGCCGACTCGGTCGTCCTGCCCCTGCTCCTGCCCGACGCGCCGGTCGTCGTGTGGTGGCCGGTGGACGCGCCGGCGAACCCCATCCAGGACCCGCTGGGCGCCCTCGCGCAGCGCCGGATCACCGACATGTACGCCGTCGAGCACCCGCTCGACGCCCTGAAGACCCGGGTCGCCTCCTACTCCCCCGGCGACACCGACCTGGCCTGGACCCGGCTCACACCCTGGCGGTCGATGCTGGCCGCGGCGCTGGACCAGGCGCGTACGAAGGTGACCTACGCGGCGATCGAGAGCGAGGCCGAGAACCCCAGCGCCGAGCTGCTGGCCCGCTGGCTGGGCACCCGGCTCAGCGTGCCGGTGGAGCGCATCGTCACCGGCGGACCGGTCATCACGGCCGTGCGGCTGGGCACCGACAAGGGCGAGATCGTCATCGACCGCCCCGAGGGCCCGCTGGCCACGCTGACCCTGCCGGGCCAGCCCCCGCGCACCCTCGCGCTGAAGGTGCGCCCCACCTCCGAACTGATCGCCGAGGAACTGCGCCGCCTCGACGCGGACGAGATGTACGCCATCGCCCTGCGCGGCGAGGGCGCCGAGGAGAACGCCAGTCATGTCTGACAGCCCCAGGCTCACCCGGCGCCCCGAGTGGACGGCCCTGGAGGACCACCGTGCGGGTCCGATGCTCCACCCCGACCTGCGCGGGTTCTTCGAGCGGGACCCCGGGCGGGCCGAGCGCCACACCGTCCGCGTCGGCGACCTGCTGATCGACTACTCCAAGCACCTGATCACCGACGAGACCCTCGCCCTGCTCCAGGAGCTGGCCACCGCCACCGACGTGTTCGGCCGCAGGGACGCCATGTTCCGCGGCGAGAAGATCAACGTCACCGAGAACCGGGCCGTTCTGCACACCGCGCTGCGCGCCCCGCGGGACACGGTGATCGAGGTCGACGGCGAGAACGTGGTGCCCCAGGTCCACGCGGTCCTCGACACGATGGCCGACTTCGCGGACCGGGTCCGCTCGGGCGAGTGGACGGGCCACACCGGCAAGCGGATCAGGAACATCGTCAACATCGGCATCGGCGGCTCGGACCTGGGCCCGGCGATGGCCTACGAGACGCTGCGCCCGTACACCGCACGAGAGTTGACGTTCCGCTTCGTCTCCAATGTCGACGGCGCCGATCTGCACGAGGCGGTGCGGGACCTGGCCCCGGCGGAGACGCTGTTCATCGTCGCGTCCAAGACGTTCACCACGATCGAGACGATCACCAACGCGACCTCGGCCCGGTCGTGGCTGCTCGACGCGTTCGACGGCGACGACAAGGCGGTCGCCCGGCACTTCGTCGCGCTGTCGACGAACGCCGGGAAGGTCACCGAGTTCGGTATCGACCCCGACAACATGTTCGAGTTCTGGGACTGGGTCGGCGGCCGCTACTCCTACGA
>NZ_JBSFXK010000021.1:0-109699 GCF_053595355.1 Streptomyces sp. NPDC002513
AGTACGCGGGCGACCCTCCGCCTTGCGATCGCACGCACCAGACGCCGCGACGCCCGCGCTCCGCGCGAACGACGGGAAACTCAGAACAGGCCCTAGCTGTGCCGCCAGCTGTGCGGCGCCCGGAAGCCGGGCTCGCGCTCCAGGCGGCGCCAGCCGGCCTTGGCGCGGCCCCGATGGGCCGGCGAGGCGGCGGACGGCTGGGCGGCCGCGCGGGCCAGGAGGACGGCCGTGATGGCGGCGACTTCCTCCGGCTCGGCGCGGCCCTTCTCGACGCGGATGTCGGGAGTGTTCATGGGTGTCAGTCTCCGTAAGAGAGGGGTCCGCGGGGTTGCCGCGATGGATCCGCTCGGTTACTGCGGGGGGTTGCCGTGCTTACGGGCGGGCAGGTCCGCGTGCTTGGCCTGCAGCATCGCCAGGGACTTGATCAGCACCTCGCGCGTCTGGACCGGGTCGATGACGTCGTCCACCAGGCCCCGCTCCGCCGCGTAGTACGGATGCATCAGCTCGGACTTGTACTCCTTGACCATCCGCGCCCGCATGGCGTCCGGGTCCTCCGCGCCCGCGATCTGACGGCGGAAGATGACGTTGGCGGCACCTTCCGCGCCCATCACGGCGATCTCGTTGGTCGGCCAGGCGTAGGTCAGGTCCGCCCCGATGGACTGGCTGTCCATGACGATGTACGCACCTCCGTACGCCTTGCGCAGGATCAGCGAGATCCGCGGCACGGTCGCGTTGCAGTAGGCGTACAGCAGCTTCGCGCCGTGACGGATGATTCCGCCGTGCTCCTGGTCGACGCCGGGCAGGAACCCGGGGACGTCCAGGAGCGTCACCAGCGGAATGTTAAAAGCGTCACACATCTGGACAAAGCGCGCAGCTTTTTCCGAGGCCTCGATGTCCAGGACCCCGGCGAGGGTCTGCGGCTGGTTGGCGATGATGCCCACCACCTGGCCGTCGAGCCGGGCCAGCGCGCAGATGATGTTGCGCGCCCAGCGCTCGTGGACCTCCAGGTACTCGCCGTCGTCGACGATCTCCTCGATGACCTTGGCCATGTCGTACGGGCGGTTGCCGTCGGCCGGGACCAGGTCCAGCAGGACGTCGCCGCGGCGGTCCACGGCGTCCGTGGGCTCGATCCGCGGCGGGTTCTCGCGGTTGTTCTGCGGGAGCAGCGACAGCAGATAGCGCACCTCGGCGATGCACGTCTCCTCGTCGTCGTACGCGAAGTGGCAGACGCCGGAGGTCTCGGCGTGCACATCGGCGCCGCCCAGGCCGTTCTGGGTGATCTCCTCGCCGGTGACGGCCTTGACCACGTCCGGGCCCGTGATGAACATCTGGGACGTCTCGCGGACCATGAACACGAAGTCCGTGAGGGCGGGGCTGTAGGCCGCGCCGCCCGCACACGGGCCGAGCATCACGCTGATCTGCGGGATGACCCCGGAGGCCTTGGTGTTGCGCTGGAAGATGCCGCCGTAGCCCGCGAGCGCGCTGACGCCCTCCTGGATACGGGCGCCGGCGCCGTCGTTCAGGGAGACCAGCGGCGCGCCGGCCGCGATGGCCATGTCCATGATCTTGTGGATCTTCGCGGCGTGGGCCTCGCCGAGCGCGCCGCCGAAGATGCGGAAGTCATGGGCGTAGACGAAGACCGTGCGGCCCTCCACCGCGCCCCACCCGGTGATCACACCGTCGGTGTACGGCTTCTTGGCCTCCAGGCCGAACCCGGTCGCCCGGTGCCGGCGCAGTTGCTCGACCTCCTGGAAGGACCCCGGGTCCACAAGCAGCTCGATGCGCTCCCGGGCGGTGAGCTTGCCCTTGGCGTGCTGCGCCTCGGTCGCCTTCTCGCTGGGGCCGGCCAGGGCCCGGGCGCGGATCTCGTGCAGTTCGGCGACGCGCCCGCGCGCGTCGGTGGGCTCGCTCCCGGAACCTACAGCCTCGTCCAAAACGGTCATGTAGTGACCTTACGAAGTCCACCAAGGAAACCGGCCCGTTGACTCCGTACAGTCTCCGGCCCGTTTTCCTGGTACCCCTGAACAGAACCAGGCCCGGATGCAGCCGATCCGACTGCTTCAGGGGGGCGAGCGTTGTAGGGCTCACACAAAGCGGTCACCCGGACGCCGCGGTGGATTCGGGGCCGCACATGCCCTCCCCGGAGTGACGCGGAACCTCGAACGGCGGCGCCCTCACCGTACCCGCCCCGCCCGGGGACACATGACCCGGCGGAAAGACGCGAGCGACAAGGTTGAAAGTTGAACGGATTGCGGTTACCGTCGTTCACGTTGGAACTCGTTGAAGATTCAACCGCCTCTTCGGCGCCGCCTCGGCTTCCCGCCCCGGAAGCCGGGAACCCGTCCCCCTAGGAGCACGACCATGGGCATCTTCGGCCGCAAGAACAGCACCACCATCGACACCGTTCCCGCCCCGGTGAACCCCGACCTCGCCGCGCTGACCGGTCACTACACCGTGGACCCCGCACACACCACGATCGGCTTCGTGGCCCGGCACGCCATGGTGACGAACGTCAAGGGCGGCTTCCAGGACTTCGAGGGCACGCTGCACCTGAACGGCTCGGACCCCGCCCGGTCCACGGCCTCGATCGACGTGAAGATGGACAGCATCGACACGGGCTCGACCGACCGCGACGGTCACCTCAAGAGCGCCGACTTCTTCAAGACCGACGAGCACCCGACGATGACGTTCCGCTCCACCGGGGCGCAGGCGCTGGGCGGCGACACCTACCGGATCACCGGCGACCTCACGATCCTCGGCACCACCAAGCCGATCAGCATCGACCTGGAGTACAACGGCACGGCCAAGGACCCGTTCGGCAACGAGCGCGTCGGCTTCGAGGGCACGGCGGAGATCCTGCGCTCGGCGTGGGGCCTGACCTGGAACGCGGCGCTGGAGACGGGCGGGGTGCTGGTCTCGGACAAGATCAAGCTGATCTTCGACATCTCGGCGATCAAGCAGGCGTGACCCTCCCCGCCGCGAACCGCTCCGCGGTCCCCGCGCCATGCGGCCTCCCCCAGCGAGCCCGTCCTCCGATTCCCCTGTGGAGGGCGGGCTCGCGGCTGTGCTCAGGGCAGGCGGCCCGTGGACGGCGGCCGGGTCAGAACCCCCCGCCGAAGTCCCCTCCGCCTCCGCCGCCCCCGCCGAAGTCCCCTCCGCCGCCGTCGCCGAAGCCGCCGCCGAAGTCCCCGGGGTCGAAGTCCGCGCCGGACATGTCGCCGCCGTCGTAACCGCCGAAGCCGCCGTCGCCCGCGCCGTAGTCGGCCGCGTACGACGGGGTGGACATCATGCCGCCGAGCAGCGTGCCCACCAGCAGGCCGGGCAGGATGCCCCCGCCGAAGTAGCCGCCCGCCCAGGGGCCGTAGGCCGGGCCGGCGTCCCAGTAGGGGCGGCGGCCGTACTCCGTGTCGACCTCGCGGATCTCGGGTTCACGGCCGTCGGCCAGCCGGGCCCGGTCCGCCGCGCAGACCGGCACCTCGCGCGGGGCACCGCCCGGGGGCGTCCAGAGCGCGTCGGCGACGGACGGGCCGTGGCGCGGGTCGAAGAAGCACGGCGGACGGCGCTCGGGCAGGGGACGGCCCTCCCGGCGGGCGGCGAGCACCGCCAGCGAGAAACGGCCGTCCTCGAGTGCCTGGGTGACGGCCTTCACGTCCTCCGGGCGCCGTGCCGCGGCCATGGCCGACTTCGCCTGGTCGTAGGCGTTCAGCGCCCGCTCGTAGTCCTCGCGCATCGCGTCGTCCGCGCCCGGTTCCCCGGGCTGGAAGTCCAGGCGGTCCAGTTCCTCGCCGAAGGCGGTGATGTCCTCGTCGACCACGACCCGCAGCTTCTGCAGTGCGGCCTGCTGCTCCTCCTCCCGCCGGCGCCGGCCGCGCCGTACGAGCGCGTAGGCGCCCGCGCCGCCGGCCACCAGCACCGCGGCGACCGCGATCAGCGCGGTGGAGGAGACCCCGCCGCCGCCCGAGGTGCCCCAGCTCGACGGGGCGTGCCCGCGGACGGTGCCGAGCGCACGGTCGGTGAAGTCGTTGAGCTGGGCCTTGGCGGACTCGCCCTGCACGCTGGTGACCAGGTTCCGCACAGCGGTGCGGGGCAGCACCGAGGAGTCGGCCCGGGCGTCGAAGCGGTCGCCGAGGCGGATCGCGTACACACCGGTGATGCCGGTGGCCGTGCGGAGGTCGGAGAACAGGTTCGCGGTGGGGTAGCCGGCGGGCAGGACGGCCACGAAGACCGGTTTGCCGGCGTCCTCGATCTTCTTCGCGAGGGCGTCGGCGTCCCGGGCGGACAATTGTCCGGAGGCCGCCGGATCGACATAGACCGGGCCCTTGCGCAGGGCCGCGGCGACGGCCGAGACGCCCGTCGCCGCCTCGGCGCGCGGCGCGCCCGCGTAGAGCACCGTCAGGGCCGCCATGAGCAGCGCGACCAGCGGTACGGCGAGTCCTTTGACCAGTACGGACTTCATACCTCGACGCTACCCGAAGGCGACCGGAACGGGACGGACGGAAGAGGGGCGGTGCACGATGTGCACCACCCCCCTGTCCGGACATGTCAGGCGACCGCCCGGTACGCCTCCGTCAGCTTGGCCACCGCAGCCGCGTACTTCCCCGTCAGCAGCAGATGGTCCGCGTCCGCGAACGGTCCGGAGACCGCGGCCGTGATCCCGGATCCCACCTTCTGCTGGACGAGCAGCCGCGCCTTGGTGACGATCTCCTGGCCGGCCCGCGCGGAGCCCGCCTTCTCGGCCGCGGCGGCCGCGCGCCCGAGCGCCTTCAAGGCCGCCGCACCGCCCTCCGGGACCGTGGTGCGCGTGGTCAGACCCCAGCCGTACGGGAACTGCGGGTCGTACGACGCGTCACCGACGTTGATCGGCAGCTGGGCCTCCGACTTCGGCCAGGTCACCGGGAGCTGCCCGGTGAACGGGCGGCTGCCGTAGAGCACGTCCGCCACGCCGTCGCCCTCGGTGCCCGGCAGCCAGGAGGCCACCAGGGCGTTGATCTCACCGAGCCGGTCGCCGATCAGCTGCGGACGGCCCGAGACCATCAGCACCGCGCACTTCATGGCGCCGCACACCTTGTCCACCGCGGCCTTGTCGGCGGCGGAGAGCTGGAGGTCATGGCCGTTGCCGACGTCGCCGACACCCTCGGCGTACGGGGTCTCGCCGACGACGACCACGCCGACGTCGTAGCCGCCCAGCGGTGCCGAGGCGTCCTTGGAGTAGGTGACGTCTCCCCCGGCCTTGCGCATCGCCTGCAGGATGGTCGTGCCCTGGGTGTGGGTGCCGGACGCGCCCTGCCAGGTGACGGTCCAGCCGCCGGTCTGGTTGCCGAGGTCGTCGGCGTTGGAGCCGGCGACGTAGACCTTCTGGCTCTTCTTCAGCGGCAGCACCCCGCCCGCGTTCTTCAGCAGCACCTGGGACTCGGCGGCCGCCTGCCGGGCCACGGCCCGGTGCTCGGCGGAGCCGATCTGGGCGGCGTTGCTGGTGTCGGCGTACGGGTGCTCGAAGAGCCCCAGCCGGAACTTCTGCGTGAGGATGCGCGAGACGGCGTCGTCGATCCGCTTCTCGGTGACGCGTCCCGCCTTCGCCTCGTCGATCAGCGTCGAGCGGAAGTTCTTGTACGAGTACGGCACCATCATCATGTCGACACCCGCGTTGACCGAGGTGCGGACGTGGTTGGCGTAGTCACCGGGGAGCTGGTCGATGGCGTTCCAGTCACTGATGACGAACCCGTCGAAGCCCATCCGGCCCTTCAGCACACCGTTGATCATGTCGGCGCGGGCGTGCATCTTCACCGGGCCCAGGCCGTCGCCGATGATGTCGAGCGACGAGTACGACGGCATGACCGAGCCGATGCCGCGGTCTACGGCCGTCTGGTACGGGGCCAGGTGGATGGCCTCGAGCTGCTGCCGGGTGACCTTGGTGACGCCCTGGTCGATCTTGTACGACCCCGTGGTCGACGAGCCGTACTCGGTGCCGCCGTCGCCGACGAAGTGCTTGGCGGTGGCGAGGACCTTGTCGTTGCGGCTCAGGTCCCGGCCGTCCGCGCGTCCCTGGAGACCCTGGATGACGGTCTCCATGGACGTGACGAGCGCCGGGTCCTCGCCGAAGGACTCGTAGGAGCGGCCCCAGCGCTCGTCGCGCGAGACGCACAGACAGGGCGCGAAGTCCCAGGGGACGCCGGTGGCACGCACCTCACTGGCCGTCACGGAGCCCGTCTTCTCGGCGAGCCGGGGATCGCGGGTGGCCCCGATGCCGATGTTGTGCGGCATGATCGTGGCGCCGACGAGGTTGTTGTGGCCGTGGACGGCGTCGACGCCGTAGATCAGGGGGATCTGGAACCGGGTCGCCTGCGCCCGGAGCTGGTAGGAGTCGATCATCTTCGCCCACGCCTCGGGGGTGTTGGGCGTCGGGGTCGAGCCACCGCCGGACAGCAGCGAACCCAGGTCGTAGGCCGCGATGTCACCCTGGGAGGTGAGGCCGAGGCGCTCGGCCTGGGTCATCTGGCCGGCCTTCTCCTCCAGGGACATCCGGGAGAGCAGGTCCGCGACCCGCTTCCGTATCGGCAGCCTGCTGTCCAGGTACGGCAGTCCATGGGCGTCGACGACCACCTGCGGGGTCTCGGCGGGGGCCTTGGCGCCGGTGACGTCCAGCGTGAGCGGGATCGTCTCGGCGGGCTCGGCGGCCTTGTCCTTGAGGGTGCGCACCTCGATGGTCCGCGTGCTGCCGGAGGCGGTGCCGGCCGGGAAGGTCAGGGTTCCCTTGGCGGCGGTGTAGTCGGTGCCGGACTCGGCGGTGCCGCCGGCCGTGTCGTAGGCGACGGTGACGGGCTCGTCGAGGGGCGCGGAGCCGGTGGTGGCGACGGTGACCTTCACCTGCGCCGTACCGCCCTCCCTGACCGGGTAGACGGCGGAGTCCGTGGTGACGGAGGCCCGTCGGGACTGGTCGGCCTTGCCGTACAGCTCGACGTCGTCCATGGCGAAGTGGCCCTTGACGCCGGCGGGGAGCGTGACGGCGTAGCCCCACATCTGGGTGAGGCCGAGGACGTGGTCGATGCCGCCGACGGGCTGGTAGTCCGTGCGATACGTGAAGGCGTCGAACGGGATCTGGATCTGCTTCCAGCCGCTGAAGTCATCGGTGAAGGAGGTCGTCCACAGCTCGGACGCCTCGCCGTTCGCGCCGCCGTCCTTGATTTCGAAGGCGATCTTCTTGCCGTTGTTCTGGCCGTCCCACCAGAAGCGGATGCCCTGGTGGGCGGACCAGTCGTGGGCGGGCCCGCCGGCGGCGAAGTCGTGGGTGAAGCCCCCGTAGCCGCTGATGTCGTACGTGCCGGTGAGGACCTTGGCGCCCTCGGGGGCGTCCGGGCGGTCGGCGAGTTGCAGCGCGGGCGGGTCGTCGGCGTCGCCGCCCCAGGTGAAGATGCCCTCTGCGGGCTGCTGCGCGAAGGGCACCTCGCCCTCGAAGCGGTCGACCGGGACGGGGGCGGGGTCGTCGGCGCCGGACGCGGTGCCGGCGGCCGTGAACGGGATCAGGCCGGTGAGCAGGGCGGCGGAGGCGAACAGGGCGGTTCTTCGCATGGACCTTCCCTTGGGCTCTCGTAGTCCCCATAGTGGGCTTACGACTTAGATCACGCCGTGAGTTAACTGGCGTAACCCGCCACCGTCAAGACTTCACGTCAGAACAGGTACGAGCCCAAGTTCCGGTGGGCGCATGCGCGTTGCCCCTTCAAAAATTGAACGCACACCCCCTTGACGCGGCCCCGGCGTCGTCATTTACTCACGCCTCGCACGCCCCCATCCCCCACCCTCAGAAGGGCGGCGCTCCATGAGAACACCTTTGCGCGCGGTGCGCGTGGTCCTCGCCGGGCTGCTGACCACCGCCGGGCTGACCGCGGCGGGCACCCTGCCCGCCCATGCGGCCGGCGAGCAGGTCACGGCCTGGCTGACCACGACCGACGACAGCGGCGGACGGCATGTGGTGCGCGGACTCCAGGCACAGGCGCCGTTCGCGTTCCAGTCGGGCACCGGCGGCGGCGGCGAGAACATCACCGTCGACGAGAACACCCGCTACCAGACCTTCACCGGCGGCGGCGCGTCCTTCACGGACACCGCGGCCTGGCTGATGAACAGCAGCGGAGCGCTGTCGCAGACGACGCGGGACGCGACCATGCGGAAGCTGTTCTCGCCGACGGACGGGATCGGGCTGTCGTTCCTGCGCAATCCGATGGGCGCCTCGGACCTGGCCCGCTACGGCTACACCTACGACGACATCCCGGCCGGGCAGACGGACCCGAACCTGACGAACTTCTCGATCGCGCACGACCTGGCCGACGTGGTGCCGCTGACGCGGCAGGCGCTCCAGCTCAACCCCTCGCTGACGGTGATGGCCACCCCGTGGACGGCGCCCGCCTGGATGAAGGACAGCGGGCAGCTCAACGGGGGCTGGCTGAAGGCGGAGGACTACGGGGCCTACGCGTCGTACTTCGTGAAGTACCTCCAGGCGTACCGGGACCAGGGCGTCCCCGTCTCCTACGTCACCGCTCAGAACGAGCCGACCTGCTGTTCGGGCTATCCGTCGATGAGCTGGAACGCCTCCGGGCTCGCGTACTTCACCAAGTCCGAGCTGCTGCCCAAACTCCAGGCGGCGGGCCTGTCGACGAAGGTGCTGGCGCACGACTGGAACTGGGACACCTACGACAACTACGCCGCCCAGACGGTGGACGACGCGGCGGTCCGCTCGCATCCCAACTTCGGCGGGATCGCCTGGCACGGGTACGGCGGCGACGTGACCAAGCAGACCACCGTCCACAACCAGTACCCGCAGCTGGACGCGTTCGGCACGGAGCACTCGGGCGGCACCTGGATCGCGAACCAGCAGCGCGAGGACATGCTCAACATCGTCGACTACACCCGCAACTGGGCGAAGTCGGTGACGAAGTGGTCGCTCGCGGTCGACCAGAACATGGGCCCGCACAACGGCGGCTGCGGCACCTGCACCGGCCTGATCACGGTCCACAACGGGGACGGGGCGAGCGGGACGGTCGACTACACGATCGAGTACTACACGATGGGCCATCTGACGAAGTTCGTCACGCCGGGCGCGCAGCGCATCGCGTCGACGGCCAGCTCGGCGGTGCCGAACGTGGCCTGGCGCAACCCGGACGGCTCGAAGGCGCTGATCGCGTACAACGACGCGGCGTCGGCGAAGACCGTGACGATCAACTGGGGCGGCCAGCACGCGACCTACTCGCTGCCCGGGAAGACGTCGGCGACCTTCACCTGGTCCGGTGCGCAGTCGAACGGCACCAGCGGGTCGGGGGCGTTCGTGGGTCTCGCGGGCAAGTGCCTGGACGTGGCGGGCGCCTCGAACGCCAACGGAACCGCGGTGCAGCTCTACGACTGCAACGGGTCGAGCGCCCAGCAGTGGACGGTGAAGGGCGACGGTTCCGTCCAGGCGCTCGGCAAGTGCCTGGACGTGACGGGCGGTTCGACCGCGGACGGGGCCAAGGTCCAGTTGTACGACTGCAACGGGACCGGTGCACAACAGTGGTCGTACAACTCTTCGACAGGTGATGTGGTCAACCTTGCGGCGAACAAGTGCCTCGACGTGACGGACAACTCGTCGGCGAACGGGGCACGGGCACAGATCTGGTCGTGCACGGGTGCGGCGAACCAGAAGTGGCGGCTTCAGTAGGTCCAGGGGTGACGGCAGGCGCCGCCCTTTCGACGGGAGGGGGCGGCGCGGATGCGTCGGACGGTGCTGGCGGTGGCGGGCGCGGTCGGGGCGACCGCTCTGCTGAGCGGGTGCGCGGCGGTCGATCTGCCGCTGGCGGCCGTGGGTCCGGGCGCGGACGGCGCGCCGAACGCGCTGATCCGGCCGTGCGGTGACGACGCGTACCAGGGCCCGGCCCTCGACGGGCAAGCGGACTCCGCCGCCGGGGGCCTGGTCACCACCGGCTGGGACACGGAGGGCGAGCACACGGGCGACGCCGTGTTCGGGCTGTTCACACCCCCGGCCCGCTGGCACGCCCGCCACCGGGGAGCCCAGCGACTGCTGCCGGACCACAGCTACACGCTGTCCTTCGGCCACTACGTCACCGGTGACTCCTACAACGGCGTCGTCACCTTCTCGGCCCGGGACATCGCCGCGCTGCGCCCCGGCCAGGTCTGGGCCGACGGCCGGGCCATGAGCCGCGGCGAGTTCGAGAAGCTCGCCGCGGACTCCTGCTGAACCCCGCTACTCCGCGGGCTCCACCCCGGCCCGCAGCAGGCCGTAGGTGTAGGCGTCCTCCAGCGCCTGCCAGGACGCCGCGATCACGTTCTCCGCCACGCCGACCGTGGACCACTCCCCCTGGCCGTCGGACGTGGCGATGAGCACGCGGGTCGTGGACTGCGTGCCGTGCTTGCCCTCCAGGATGCGGACCTTGTAGTCGACCAGGTCGAGGGCGGCGAGCTGGGGGTAGATCCTCTCCAGGGCGACCCGCAGCGCCCGGTCCAGGGCGTTGACCGGGCCGTTGCCCTCCGCCGTCGCGACGATGCGTTCGCTCTTCGCCCAGAGCTTCACCGTCGCCTCGTTGGCGTGGGTGCCGTCGGGGCGGTCCTCGACGATGGCCCGCCACGACTCGGTGCGGAAGTAGCTGAGCGGCTTGCCCGCCACCTCCTCGCGCAGCAGGAGTTCGAAGCTCGCGTCCGCGGCCTCGTAGGTGTAGCCCTTGAGCTCGCGCTCCTTCACCCGCTCCACGACCCGGCCGACCAGCTCCCGGTCGCCGCCCAGGTCGATGCCCAGTTCCCTGCCCTTCAGCTCCACCGAGGCCCGGCCCGCCATGTCGGAGACCAGCATCCGCATGGTGTTGCCCACCAGCTCGGGGTCGATGTGCTGGTACAGATCCGGGTCCACCTTGATCGCGGACGCGTGCAGGCCCGCCTTGTGCGCGAAGGCCGAGACACCCACATAGGGCTGATGCGTGGAGGGCGTCAGATTGACGACCTCGGCGACGGCGTGCGAGATACGCGTCATCTCGCGGAGCCTGCCCTCGGGCAGCACCTTCTTGCCGTACTTGAGTTCCAGGGCCGCCACGACCGGGAAGAGGTTCGCGTTGCCCACCCGTTCGCCGTAGCCGTTCGCCGTGCACTGCACCTGCGTGGCGCCCGCGTCCACCGCCGCGAGGGTGTTCGCGACGGCGCACCCGGTGTCGTCCTGCGCATGGATGCCGAGCCGGGCGCCCGTGTCCGCCAGGACCGTGGAGACCACCGCGTGGACCTGCGCGGGCAGCATGCCGCCGTTGGTGTCGCAGAGGACGACGACGTCCGCCCCCGCCTCCCAGGCCGCGCCGACCACCGCCTTGGCGTACTGCGGGTTCGCCCGGTAGCCGTCGAAGAAGTGCTCGCAGTCGACGAAGACCCGGCGGCCCTCGGCGCGCAGATGCGAGACGGTGTCGCGGATCATCTCGAGGTTCTCGTCGAGCGTGGTGCGCAGGGCCAGCTCGACATGGCGGTCATGGGACTTCGCGACCAGGGTGATCACCGGCGCGCCCGACTCCAGCAGCGCCCTGACCTGCGGGTCCTCCGCAGCCTTGCCGCCCGCCCGGCGGGTGGCGCCGAACGCGACGAGCTGGGCGTGCCGGAAGTCGATCTCCTGCTGGGCGCGGGCGAAGAACTCGGTGTCCCGCGGGTTCGCGCCGGGCCAGCCGCCCTCGATGAAGCCCACGCCGAAGTCGTCCAGGTGCCGTGCGATGGCCAGCTTGTCCGCGACGGTGAGGTTGATGCCCTCGCGCTGCGCGCCGTCGCGCAGCGTGGTGTCGAAGACGTGGAACGAATCGTCGAGTTCGCTGGTTGCCGTCATGGTCTCAAGGCTCCTGTATGGGATCTCGGTCTACCGGAATGACCGGCTCCACCGTCCTTCCATGGTCCCTCGCGCTTCCCCTCCCGGCTGAAGGTGGGCCAGGAAAACGAAAAACCTCTCGCGGGTGCGAGAGGTCTGCGCGCGGGTCGAGGACGACGATGGCCGCCCGTACCTGGTCGTACGAGGCGGTCACTGCGGACCGGCGCGCCTGCTGCCAATCATCGTGGCGAACGTAAGCACGGGGGCAGTCTGGCACAATCCGCCCCCGCGCTCACCGCCGTCTCAGGATGCGGTCGTCGGCGTGGACAGCCACGCCCGTCACCCGCCTCGGGGCGATGCGCTCGCCGGCGTGCCGGCAGGACGGCCGGTCAGACGTCCGCGGGCGGCGGTCCGCCCAGTGCCCCGTCCAGGAACTCCCGTACATGGCCGAGCACCTGCTCCCGGTCGGTGCCCCGCAGGCCGATCGCCACATGGATGGAGAAGCCGTCGAGGAGGGCGCGCAGCCGGGCGGCGAAACGGTCCGGGTCGACCGGCCGGAACTCACCCCGCGACACCCCCTCGGCGAGCAGGGCCGCGAGGTCGCGGTGCCAGGCGCCCTCGATGGCGGCCTGCCGGTCGCGGGCGTCGTCGTCGGCGTTCTGCGAGCGGTTCCAGACCTCCAGCCACAGGGTCCAGTGCGGATCCCGGTGGCCGTCGGGGACGTACAGGTCGACGTACGCGTCGAGCCGCTCCCGGGCCGGGGCGGACCGGCTGAGCAGCCGCGCGCGTTCGGCGCCGAGTCTGCCCTCGCTCCACTCCAGGGCCTGGAGCAGCAGCTCGTCCTTGGAGCGGAAGTAGTAGAGCAGATGGCCGCTGCTCATCCCGACCTCCCGGCCGAGCGCCGCCATGGTGAGCTGCTCCAGACCGTGCTCGGCGATCATGCCCATGGCGGCGGCGAGGACGTCCTCACGGGGCGGGGCGACATTGCGTCTTCGGGTCACTCGCCGGCCTCCGCGGGGCCGGCCGGACGGTGGCCGCACACGGCACAGAGCAGTACATCCACCCGTACGTTCTACCTGACCGCTTCCCTCACCGGGACCCTCGGCTGCTGCTGGGTGATGCAGTGGATGCCGCCCCCGCCCGCGAAGATCGTCCGGGCGTCCACGAGCGTCACCGTCCGCTCCGGGAACAGCCGGCGGAAGAGGGCGGCGGCGCTCTCGTCGCGGGGGTCGTCGAAGGCGCACAGCACGACGCCGCCGTTGCACAGGTAGTGGTTGATGTAGGAGTAGTCGGCCCAGTGCCCGTCGGCCTCCAGGGCGGTCGGCGCGGGCACCTCGACGACCTCCAGAGCGCGGCCCCGGGCGTCGGTGGCGGACTTCAGGATCCCGATGACCTCCCGGGTGACCTCGTGGTCGGGGTGCGCGGGGTCCGGCTGGTGGTGGGCGACCACCACGCCCGGGCGGGCGAAGGCGGCGACGATGTCGACATGGCCGAGGGTGCCGAAACCGTGCGGGGGGTAGTCGCCCGTCAGGCCGCGCGGCAGCCAGATCGCCTTGCGGGTGCCGAGGTGGGCGTGGATCTCCGCCTCGACCTGCTCCCTCGTCCAGTGCGGGTTGCGCTCGGGACCGAGCTGCACGGTCTCCGTGAGCAGGACGGTCCCCTCGCCGTCGACATGGATCGCGCCGCCCTCGTTGACCAGCTTCGAGGCGTACGTCCGCGCGCCCGCGAGGTCCGAGACACACGCGGCGATCTTCGCGTCGTGCTCCCAGCGGGCCCAGCCCTGGGCGCCCCAGCCGTTGAACGTCCAGTCCACGGCGGCGAGTTCGCGTCCGTCGGTGAGGAAGGTGGGGCCGATGTCGCGCATCCAGGCGTCGTCGAGATCGCGCTCGACGGTGTCGATGCCGTCGCCCAGCAGGGCGCGCGCCCCGGCGGCCTGGCCGGGGCCGCAGACCACGGTGACCGGTTCGAAGCGGCGGACCGCGCGGGCGACCGAGGCCCAGGCCGCGCGGGAGGCGGCGAGGTCGCCGGGGTCCTCGAAGGTCGGGTTGGGGCCCGGCCAGGCCATCCAGGTGCGCTCGTGCGGGGTCCACTCGGCGGGCATGCGGAAGCCGTCGGCGGCGGGGGTGTTCATGGCGGGGGTCCTCACGGGTTCAGAGGAAGTACAGGCGGTTGAGGGACACCGAGTCGGCGGGCTCGGAGCGGACGGGCGTGCCGTCGAGGGTGACCAGGCCGGTGCGCTGGTCGACGTCGACCGCTCCGGTGCGGGAGTTGAGGCGCAGATCGGCGGGGCCGATGCCGCGGGTGCCGCGGACGGCGACCCTGCGCCGCCGGGTGGGCATCCGGTCGTCGCCCTGGTCCACGGCCGCCCGCGCGACGAAGGCGACGGACAGGTCGGCGGCGGTCGCGCCGTGCGCGCCGAACTGCGGTCCGAGGACGAGGGGTTCGCAGGTGTCGGTGGCCGCGTTCGGGTCACCGACCACGCCGTACGCCGGGAAGCCGGCCTTGAGCACGAGCTGGGGCTTGGCGCCGAAGTACTCCGGCCGCCACAGCACGATGTCGGCCAGCTTGCCGACCTCCAGGGAGCCCACCTCGTGCGCGAGGCCGTGGGCGAGCGCCGGGTTGACGGTCAGCTTGGCGATGTAGCGCAGGACGCGGGCGTTGTCATCGTCCGGGCCGTCGCCCTCCAGGGGCCCCAGCTCCGCCTTCATCTTCCCGGCCATCGCGAAGGTGCGGCGCACGGTCTCGCCCGCGCGCCCCATGCCCTGCGCGTCCGAGGAGGTGATGCCGATCGCGCCCAGATCGTGCAGCACGTCCTCGGCGCCCATGGTTCCGGCGCGGATGCGGTCCCGGGCCATGGCGGCGTCGCCGGGCAGGTCCGGCTTCAGGTCGTGGACCGAGACGATCATTCCGTAGTGCTCGGCGACGGCGTCCCGGCCGAAGGGCAGCGTCGGGTTGGTGGAGGAGCCGATGACGTTCGGGACGCCCGCCATCTTCAGGACGTTCGGCACATGCCCGCCGCCGCAGCCCTCGATGTGGAAGGCGTGGATGGTGCGGCCCTCGAGGACCCGGAGCGTGTCCTCCACGGACAGGCACTCGTTCAGACCGTCGCTGTGCAGGGCGACCTGGACGTCGTGTTCCTCGGCGACCCGCAGGGCGGTGTCGAGGGCGCGGGTGTGGGCGCCCATGTCCTCGTGCACCTTGAAACCGCAGGCGCCGCCCTCGGCCAGCGCCTCGATCAGCGGCGCGGGGTCGGAGGACGAACCGCGGCCCAGGAAGCCGATGTTGACGGGCCAGGCGTCGAACGCGTTGAACGCGTGCCGCAGCGCCCACGGCGAGTTGACGCCGACGCCCCACACCGGACCGAACTCCTGCCCGATGATCGTGGTCACGCCGGAGGCCAGCGAGGCCTCCATGATGCGCGGCGAGAGCAGATGGACATGGGTGTCGACGGCCCCGGCGGTGGCGATCAGCCCCTCGCCGGAGACGATGGAGGTCCCCGTGCCGACCACGACGTCGACGCCGTCGAGGGTGTCGGGGTTGCCGGCGCGCCCGATCGCGCAGATGCGTCCCTCGCGGATGCCGATCGAGACCTTGCGGATGCCCAGCGCCGCGTCGATCGCGACCACGTTGCTGATGACGACGTCACAGGTCGCGCGCACCGCCGCCGCCTTGAGGTGAAGGCCGTCGCGGGCGGTCTTGCCGAAGCCGGCGAGGAACTCGTCGCCGTACCGCTGTGCGTCGGACTCGACGCGGATCACCAGACCCGAGTCGCCGAGGCGGACCCGGTCGCCCGCGCGGGGGCCGTGGGTGGCGGCGTACTCGTACGGATTCATCGTGCCTCTCCTTCGCGGCCGGCCCCCGAAGCTCCCAGATATCCGCAGGCGGCGGCCCGGCGCAGGGCCTCCTCCTTGGCCCCCGGCGCGTCCAGCGGCCCGTCGACGAGCCCCGCGAACCCGATCGCCATCCGCTCGCCGCCGATCGGTACGAGGCCGACCTCGGCGCTCTCGCCGGGCCCGAACCGCACCGACGACCCGGCGGGCACGGCGAGCCGCATGCCGTAGGACCTCTCGCGCGCGAAGTCGAGCCGGGGGTTGGCCTCGAAGAAGTGGAAGTGGGAGGTCACGGAGACGGGCACGGTCGCGGTGTTGGTGACCACGAGGCGGGTGACCGCCTCCGGCTCGGCGTGCTCCGGCCCCGGCAGCAGGGCGCCCGGGGCCTCGTCGCCCAGCCCGCCCCCGATCGGGCCGGAGACCACGGCGAGCCGGGACCCGTCGTCGAAGACGGCCTCGACCATCACCTCGGTGACGACGTCCGCGACGCCCGGCAGCACATCGTCCGGGCCGAGCACGGACCGGGCCGCCTCGATGGCCTCGGCGAGCCGCCTGCCGTCGCGGGCCGCCTCGCAGACGGTGTCCGCGATCAGCGCGGTGGCCTCCGGCACGTTCAGCCGCAGTCCCCGGGCCCGGCGGGCGCGAGCCAGCTCGGCGGCCCCGAAGAGCAGCAGCCGGTCACGTTCCGTGGGGGTGAGTCGCACGACGCGGCACCTCCTTACCTTCCCATGATTTAGAGCATCACTCTAAACGCAGGTTTCATGAATAGGAACCATTGACTAACACACATCGGCCACGTCACATTGAACGCCGCTCTAAACCTCAGGCGGCCGTCGAAGGGGACCTGCCATGCCGATAGAACAGCGCGGAGTCGACACCATCCCGGACGAGGAACGCACCAGCGGGCCCCGCGATCTGGTCTCGATCCTGGTCGGGTCCAATCTCTGTTTCGGCGTGATCATCTTCGGCTGGCTGCCCCCCTCCTTCGGGCTAGGCTGGTGGGCCTCACTCAGCTCGATCGTCGTGGGCACGGTGGCCGGCACCCTGCTCACGGCCCCGCTGGCACTGGTGTCGCTGCGCACGGCCACGAACCTGTCGACGTCGTCCGGCGCCCAGTTCGGTGTGCGCGGCCGGCTGGTCGGCTCCGTGGTCGGGCTGCTGCTCGCCCTCGGCTACACCGCCCTGACCGTCTGGATCGGCGGCGATGTGATGGTGGGCGTCCTGCACCGCCTGTTCGGGCTGACGGCGAACGGCGGGGTCTACGCCCTCGTCTACGCGCTGCTCGCCGCGGCGACCGTCACGGGCGCCGTCTACGGCTACCGGGTGCTCCTCGGCCTCTCCCGCGCCCTGACCATCGGGATGACTGCCCTCCTCGCCCTCGGGGTGATCGCGTACGCCCCGCACTTCACGACGTCCGCGCTGCCGGAGGCGGGCGGCTATCTGCTGGGCGGCTTCTGGCCGACGTGGTTCCTGGCGACGGTGGCCGCCGGCCTCTCCGGCCCGATCGCCTTCATCACCCTCCTCGGCGACTACACCCGGTACATCTCCCCCGCCCGCCACAGCGCCCGCCGGGTCCTGCACGCGACCTGGCTCGGTCTGATCCTCGGCCTGCTCGTCCCGCAGCTCTTCGGCACCTTCACGGCGTACGCGGCCCGTGCGGCCCTCGACTACGCCGGACCGCTCGTCGACGCCTCCCCCGGCTGGTACCTGGTCCCGCTTCTCCTCGCCGCCTCCGCGGGCTCGGTCGGCAACGCGGGCCTGATGCTGTACTCGATGGGCCTCGACCTGGACGCGATCCTGCCGCGCGCCTCGCGCGCCCGCGCCACCTACACGGTCGCCGTCGTCGCCACCGGCTGCGTCTTCGTCGGCCACTACGCGTGGAACGCGCAGTCGGCGATGACGTCCTTCGTGCTGCTGCTGACGGCGATCGGCACGCCGTGGGCGGTCATCACCCTCATCGGCTTCGTGCGCAGCCGGGGCGTCTACGACGCCGACGCGCTCCAGGTCTTCAACCGCCGCTCGCGCGGCGGGATCTACTGGTACCGCTCCGGCTGGAACGTACGGGCGACGGCGTCCTGGGCGGCGGGCGCCGCGGTGGGGCTGCTCGCGGTGTCCCTCCCGTCCTACCAGGGCCCGCTGCTGTCCCTGACGCAGGGTGTGGACTGCAGCTTCCTGCTGTCAGGCGCGGTGGGCGGCCTGACCTACCTGGCCTCGTCACCCCGGCAGCGGTCGGCCCGTGTCAAGGCGGGCAAGGAGCCGGCCCGGGTCGAGAGCGGGCTGTAGCGCCGTACGCCGGCCCCGCCCCGTTCCGGAACTGGGCGGGGCGGGGCCGGCACGGGCGCATCAGCCCAGCGGGTGCATCCAGCCGTGCGTGTCCTCGCGGACGCCACGCTGGATGTCCAGCAGGGCCTCGCGGAGCTTCATGGTCACCTCGCCCGGCTCGCCGCCCGACTGCTTCCACTCGGCGCTCGTGCGCATGACCGTGCCGACCGGGGTGATGACCGCCGCGGTGCCGCAGGCGAAGACCTCGGTCAGGGTGCCGTTCTCGGAGTCGGCCTGCCACTCGTCGACGGAGACGCGGCGCTCCTCCGCCTCGTAGCCGAGGTCGCGGGCGACGGTGAGGAGGGAGTCACGGGTGACGCCCTCCAGGATCGAGCCGGTCAGCGTCGGGGTGACGACCTCGTCCGCTGGCGGCGGCAGGGTAGCCCTCCTCCCCAGGGCTACCCTGTCTGACGTCGTCGTTCCCGCGGCAGGGACCGGTAGCTGCCGACTGCCCGTCAGCCCCACCCCCAGCCCTGCCGGCGGCCTGGGACCACAGCGCGAGTTGCTCCCCGGAACCTGGCGCTGCCGCCCACGCGGCCTCCTCGGGATTCGCCGGCTTACCACGACGTCGATCTGACGCTTCCGGCCTTCTGAGCGGGCGACCGATGGGACCGGTCTTGTACTACCCGGCAGGACCAAGCTGCCTGGGGCGGCTGGGTGTAGCCGCATTTCCCACACAAGTCCGCAGTCCGGCCGACCAGAACACCACGGCGGCTGCGGGTGGGGCGAGGAACCTGTTTGCACGGTGAAGCGGTCCCTCCGGTGTCGGTCTGCACAGTGAGCCTGTTGGGCTCCTGCCAGCGCCCGGCTACTCTGCTGCCGAACAGATTTGCAAGCCTCTCGGGGGGCGACATGCATGGTGATCTGCGTGCGGACACGGCGGCTGTCGGACGGATTCGACGGGCCGACGACGTGCTGGATATGCAACGTGCCGCCCGCAAGGGCGGCACCGGGCCGGTGCTTCGCTGGCTGGCGGGCCGCACCGGCGCCACCGTCTTCCTGATGAACTCTGCGGGTACTCCGGCCCACCCGCCCCACGCTCCCCTCGGCGACGCCGAGCGTGGTCTCGCGCTGCGTGGTGCACGAGAGTTAGCTGAGCGGCGGCTGGGGTCCGTTGCCATCGACCAGGACGGGCTCACCTGCATCGTCCTTCCCCTCGACGGATCGCGGAGTGCTGCCGCGCCCCTTCTCGCTGCCGTTGTGCCCCGGCCGGCACCACCTGACCTGCCGCTCCTGCTTGCGGATGCCACCTCCGTGCTGAGTCCGAGCTGGCTGGCGGAACACACCCGGCGCAAGCAGCGTCGGCTGAGGATCGCCGAAGCCGGGACGCGCGAAGCAGTCCTGCTTTTGCTGCTGAACGGCCATACGTCCGCCGCGCGCCAGATCGCGGGGGCGCTGCGCCCGGCTCTGCCCGCGATGGTGCGGGTGTACGTCATCGAGGGTCCGCCGAGGGTTCGCAGCCAACTGGTCGGAGAACTGACCGATGTGGCCGAAGGCGCGTGGATCGTGCCGTGCCCGGTGTACGCCGACCACCTCTTCATGATTGCGCCCGATGACGGCGCCCCGGCACCGGTCTGGCCCCCCGAACTGGCGGCCGCCTGCTGGATCGGAGAGAGCAGTGCCGTGCCCCTGCGGGAAACCGCCACCGGCTATGCTCAGGCGTTCCATGCTCTCGCCGCCGCACGCGGCCGCTCCGAACGGCAGGCCTCGTTCGCGGCCAACCCCGACCTGGTACCGACCATCGGGCCCGCTGCGGCGACCTGGGCCGAGGCCTTCCTCTCACCGATCCGTACCCACCGCGCCAGGCGGGCCCAGGACCCCGACAGCGCGGAACTGCTGGCCACCGCCGCGTCATGGATCAGCTTCTCCTCCCGTGCGACGGCCCACCTGGATATTCACCGCAACACCCTGAGCGCGCGCCTGACATGCATCCAAGAACTGCTCGGCTTGGACCTGCATCGGCTCGCCGACCAGGCCGCGCTGGCACTCGCTCTGCGCACCGTCGCCACACAGGTCCCACCCCCGGCGGAGCACGACGCCACAGGGACGGGGGAGACGCCGCCCACCCTGGACGAGCTCCTGCTGCTGCCCGGCATCGGGATGTGGGCCCAACAACAGTTCCGTCCTGTCACCGCGCCCGACGTCCCCCCATGCATCGCGGAGACCCTCACCACCTGGCTGCGCCTCGACGCACGCATCGGCCCCACCGCGGCCGCACTGTCCATCTCCGCATCCGCCGTACGCAAACGCCTCACACGCAGCGAAGCACTGCTCAAACGCTCGCTTCTACGGTCCCCCAGCGCCGTCCATGACCAGTGGCTCGCTCAACGCGCCCTCGACCTGGCCGAGCCAAGCGAAGTGCCGCGCCACCTTGTCGGCCTCTCCGGGAACGCATGATGAGGCCACCTGCGGCGGAGCAGGCACGTCGAGTAGGCCCAGCCCAAGGCGGCTCACGGCGCTGACCTGCCCGTTTGGGTTCAGAAACAGCTTCTGAAGGCGGAATGGGCACCATCGCTGCTCGTTGAGAGCTTGCCCTGCTGGTGTGCACGCTCGAAGGTCCACAGGACGTAGTTGCGCGGGATGCGGTTGCCGCCTGCGGTCGAAGAGGTCGGGATCGCCCGCGCCGTCCCGAAGGCTCGCGCCCGATCGCACATACCCCACGTGCGCGTACTCGTAGAGCGCATTGCCAGACAGACCCGACGGACGGTTCGTTCGTGCTGTCACACCCCTCCCCCACCTCCGCGGCACCGCCCCCGCACACGAAAGGGCCGCCTCGGACGCGGGGTCCGGGGCGGCCCTGACGGTGCGCAGGGGCTACCAGGGGCTAGCCGAGCGGGTGCATCCAGCCGTGCGTGTCCTCGCGGACGCCACGCTGGATGTCCAGCAGGGCCTCGCGGAGCTTCATGGTCACCTCGCCCGGCTCGCCGCCCGACTGCTTCCACTCGGCGCTCGTGCGCATGACCGTGCCGACCGGGGTGATGACCGCCGCGGTGCCGCAGGCGAAGACCTCGGTCAGGGTGCCGTTCTCGGAGTCGGCCTGCCACTCGTCGACGGAGACGCGGCGCTCCTCCGCCTCGTAGCCGAGGTCGCGGGCGACGGTGAGGAGGGAGTCACGGGTGACGCCCTCCAGGATCGAGCCGGTCAGCGTCGGGGTGACGATCTTGTTGCCGTACACGAAGTACAGGTTCATGCCGCCCAGTTCCTCGACCCAGGTGTGCTCCACCGCGTCGAGGTAGCAGACCTGGTCGCAGCCCTTGGCCGCCGCCTCGGCCTGGGCGAGCAGGGAGGCCGCGTAGTTGCCGCCGGTCTTGGCGTCGCCCATGCCGCCGGGGACGGCGCGGACCCGGTCCTCCGAGACCCAGATGGAGACCGGCTTGACGCCGCCCGGGAAGTAGGCGCCGGCCGGGCAGGCGATGACGATGAACAGGTACTCGTTGGCGGGCTTGACGCCCAGACCGACCTCGGTGGCGATCATGAACGGCCGCAGATACAGGGACTCCTCGCCGCCGTGCGCCGGCACCCATGCCTTGTCCTGCTGGACGAGCACGTCGCAGGCCTCGATGAAGGTCTCGACCGGTAGCTCGGGCATGGCCAGGCGCTGCGCCGAGCGCTGGAAGCGCCGGGCGTTCGCCTCCGGGCGGAAGCTGGCCACCGAGCCGTCGGGCCGGCGGTACGCCTTGAGCCCCTCGAAGATCTCCTGGGCGTAGTGCAGGACATTGGTGGCGGGGTCGAGGGAGAGCGGGGCGTACGGGACGAGCTGGCCGTCGTGCCAGCCGCGGCCCTCGGTCCACCGGATGGTCACCATGTGATCGGTGAAGTGGCGGCCGAACCCGGGGTTGGCCAGGATGGCCTCCCGCTCCGCGTCGGAGAGCGGGTTGGCGGACGGCTTCAGCTCGATCGTGGGCATCGTCATGTGTGCTTGTCCTTCACCGGTTGTGTTGACGGGCCGCGCTCACGCCCGTACCGCCAGTGGCGATGGTGAGGACGTCCGAGCATTCCCTCATACCGCGGCTCCTCGTTCGATTATCGCAAGCGGGGAGTCGATGAGGACCCCCCCTGCTTCGAGCGGAGCCGGGAGCGGGGTGAAACGGTGTGAATGCGGCCCTGGGGATGGCCCAGGAGTGGGTCGATGGTGACACCCGGCGACGGCATGGGAAAGCCGCCGGGCGCGTCGCGACCCGGCGGCCTTTCTCAGGATGTGAGCGGCGGCGGGTCAGCCGGCTACTCGTACGACGAGCGCGTCGCCGATCTCGTCGGTGGTGCGGGCGGGCTTGCCCACGCGCTCGGCGAGGTCGGCGGAGACGGCCTCCTCGATGCGGACGGCCTCGGTCTCGTATCCGAGGTGCCGCAGCAGCAGGGCGACCGACAGGACGGTGGCCGACGGGTCGGCCTTGCCCTGGCCCGCGATGTCGGGCGCCGAGCCGTGCACGGGCTCGAACATCGACGGGAACGCGCCGGACGGGTTGATGTTGCCGGAGGCGGCGACCCCGATGCCGCCGGAGATGGCGGCGGCGAGGTCGGTGATGATGTCGCCGAAGAGGTTGTCGGTGACGATCACGTCGAAGCGCTCGGGCTGCGTGACGAGGTAGATCGTCGCCGCGTCGACGTGCATGTACTCGGTGGTGACCTCGGGGAACTCCTCGCCCACCTGGGTGAAGATGTCCGTCCACAGGTGACCGGCGTGCACGAGCACGTTGTTCTTGTGGACGAGGGCCAGCTTCTTGCGGGGGCGGGCCTGCGCGCGGGCGTACGCGTCGCGCACGACGCGCTCGATGCCGAAGGCGGTGTTCAGCGAGACCTCCGTGGCGACCGCGTGCGGGGTGCCGGTGCGGATGGTGCCGCCGTTGCCCGTGTACGGGCCCTCGGTGCCCTCGCGGACCACGACGAAGTCGATCTCGGGCTGGCCCGCGAGCGGGGTCTCGACACCCGGGAGCAGCTTGGAGGGACGCAGGTTGACGTGGTGGTCGAAGGCGAAGCGGAGCTTGAGCAGGAAGCCGCGCTCCAGGACGCCGGACGGGACCGACGGGTCGCCGATCGCGCCGAGCAGGATCGCGTCGTGCTGCTTGAGCTCCTCCAGGTCGGCGTCGGTGAGGGTCTCACCGGTGGCGTGGTAGCGCCGGGCGCCGAAGTCGAACTCCTTGGTCTCCAGCTTCACATCCTGCGGAAGGACGGCGGAGAGGACCTTCAGCCCCTGGGCCACGACCTCCTGGCCGATGCCGTCACCGGGAATCACTGCGAGATTGATGCTGCGAGACATGACGGCACCGTACTCCTTGTCCCATGGAATGACACGAGCCGTCCGGGATACGGACACGGGGCGCCGCCGTGTTCTCCCGGTTCCGTCCGTACGGCTCGGTTCGGGGTGCGGCGCGGTGCGTGACCGCGCCGCACCCCACGGGCGCGGCTCCCGGCTCGGAAAGCGCTGTCCGCCGGCGGCTCAGTGGCCGGTCTCGCCGCCGTTGTCCCGGCGGTCGAGGGCGCGCTGGAGCGCGGCGGCGGCGTTCTTGCGGTCGGACTCACTCGTGCGGGAAACGTGACGGACTCGGCGGCGGGCGGTCGTCTCGGCCATGGGGAATCGACTCCTTCGCGATCAAGGGAGTGCGGAAAGGGGTTTCGAGACTCCCCCACTGCCTAATGGGCGTGGGCGGTGCCCCCAGAGGAGCGGGGAGCGGTGCCGCAGGGGTGACCTGCATCGGGCCCGGCTCACGACCGCCATTCGCTGGATCGAGCGAGACGTTCGGCTCCTCCAAAGCTAAGCGAGGACCGGGCGTCTGTCTCCATAATTACTCGGACTTCCTACTATCTGAGACGGCGGACCGGCCCGCCCGGCCGTGACCTGCCCCTACGGCGCCGCCGGCCGTCAGAGCACGTCGCCGTCCCGCCAGTCGAAGACCAGCTTGTGCTTCGGGTCGAGCGGGCCCGCGGCGGCCTGCCGCACAAAGGTGCAGTCCTCCTCGTCGCGCAGACGGACCACGCCGCGGGGGCCGAGGGCGCACAGGCGGCCGGACCACAGCTGCCAGCCCCGGGCCCGGTACAGCGTGGCGCCCTCGTCGCTCGCGGAGAGCGCGCCGAGGTCGTAGGCGCCGTCGATGATCCGCTCGATCTCGGCCATGACGCGCCCGCCGTGCCCCTGGCGCCGTGCGTCCGGGCGCACCCCGACGCCCTCGACGTACCCGACGCGCAGCCAGTGCTTGCGATAGCGGGCGCGCCGCTGGATGACGGACCCGTGCGCGGCGAGCCCCCGGTCGTCGCTCACGAGGACGTGCAGCCCGCCGAGCCCGTGCTCCCACTCCTCGTCGTCGTAGTCGCCGGCGAACGCCTCGTCCAAAAGCGCGCGGGCGGCGCGGAGTTCGGCGGGGTCGAGGTCGGCGGTGTGAACGGTGCGCAGACTGGTGGCCACCGGACCAGTATGGCCCCCGGGTCCGGCGCTCACGGTGCACGACGGGGACACGCTCCCGGTGCCCGTCGGGGCGGAGGGGGGCTTCATGGCGCCGGCCTGCCGCTGGTACGGGGGCCGCGCGGCCCCCGAGGGGCGCGTCATGACGACCGCCCCCGCCCCGGGTGTCGATGACCCGGGACGGGGGCGGTGCTCAGGGGGCGTCAGCCCATGTGGGGGTAGGTGTACTCGGTCGGCGCCACCAGCGCCTCCTTGATGGAGCGGGTCAGGGTCCAGCGCAGCAGGTTCTGCGGGGCGCCCGCCTTGTCGTCGGTGCCGGAGGCCCGGCCGCCGCCGAAGGGCTGCTGGCCGACCACGGCGCCGGTCGACTTGTCGTTGATGTAGAAGTTGCCGGCCGCGTAGCGCAGCCGCTCGGCCGTGTACGCCGCCGCGGCGCGGTCGTTCGCGATGACCGAGCCCGTGAGGGCGTAGTCGGAGACCGACTCCATCTGGGTCAGCATCTCGTCGTACTTCTCGTCGTCGTAGACGTACACCGCGAGGATCGGACCGAAGTACTCGGTCGTGAAGACCTCGTTCTCCGGGTCGGTGCACTCGACGACGGTCGGCCGGACGAAGTAGCCGACCGAGTCGTCGTAGGTGCCGCCCGCGACGATCGTGCAGGTCGGGTCCTGCTGGGCGCGGTCGATGGCGGCCTTGTTCTTCGCGAAGGCACGCTCGTCGATCAGGGCGCCGATGAAGTTCGACAGGTCGGTGACGTCACCCATGGTCAGGTGGTCGATCTCGGCCGTGAACTCCTCCTTGAAGCCGGAGTTCCAGAGGGAGGCCGGGATGTAGGCGCGCGAGGTCGCCGAGCACTTCTGGCCCTGGTACTCGAAGGCGCCGCGGGTGAGCGCCGTCTTGAGGACCGCGCGGTCGGCGCTCGGGTGCGCGACGACGAAGTCCTTGCCGCCGGTCTCGCCGACCAGGCGCGGGTAGGAGCGGTACTTCTCGATGTTGTTGCCGACCGTCTTCCACAGGTGCTGGAAGGTCCTGGTCGAACCGGTGAAGTGAATGCCCGCGAGGTCGCGGTGCTCGAGGGCGACCTCGGAGACCTCGATGCCGTCGCCGGTGACGAGGTTGATGACGCCCTTGGGCAGGCCCGCCTCCTCCAGCAGCTGCATCAGCAGCACGGCGGCGTGGGTCTGGGTGGGGGACGGCTTCCAGACCACCACGTTGCCCATGAGGGCGGGGGCGGTGGGCAGATTGGCCGCGATCGCCGTGAAGTTGAACGGGGTGATCGCGTAGACGAAGCCCTCCAGCGGGCGGTGGTCGAGGCGGTTCCAGACACCCGGGGAGTTGGCCGGGGGCTGTTCGGCCAGGATCTGGCGGGCGTAGTGGACGTTGAAGCGCCAGAAGTCGACCAGCTCGCACGGGCTGTCGATCTCCGCCTGCTGGGCGGTCTTCGACTGGCCGAGCATGGTGGAGGCCGCGATGGTCTCGCGCCAGGGGCCGGCCAGCAGCTCGGCGGCGCGCAGGATGATCGCGGCGCGGTCGTCGAAGGACAGCGCGCGCCAGGCGGGGGCGGCGGCGAGGGCCGCGTCGATGGCGTCCCGCGCGTCCTGCTGGGTGGCGTTGCGCAGGGTGCCGAGGACCGCCTGGTGGTTGTGCGGCTGCACGACCTGGAACGGCTCGCCGCCGCCCATGCGCTTCTCGCCGCCGATGGTGCACGGCAGATCGATCGGGTTGTCGGCCAGCTCCTTGAGCTTGGCCTCCAGCCGGGCGCGCTCGGGCGAACCGGGGGCGTAGCCGTGCACCGGCTCGTTGACGGGGGTGGGGACCTGGGTCACAGCGTCCATGTGGGTTCCGTAACTCCTTGTGCGAGCGGGTGGGTGTCAGCTCTTGGTGAGGACCGAGCGGGCGAAGAAGCGGAGGTTCGCCGGCTTCTCGGCCAGGCGGCGCATGAAGTAGCCGTACCAGTCGGTGCCGTAGGCCGTGTAGACGCGCATACGGTGGCCCTCGGCGGCCAGCCGCAGCTGCTCCTCGCTGCGGATGCCGTACAGCATCTGGAACTCGTACTCGTCGAGCTTGCGCCCGGCGCGCCGGGCGAGGTCCTGCGCGATCGCGATGATCCGCGGGTCGTGCGAGCCGATCATCGGGTATCCCTCGCCCTCCATGAGGGTCTTCAGGATGCGGACGTACGCCTTGTCGATCTCGTGCTTGTTCTGGTACGCGACCGACGCGGGCTCCTTGTACGCCCCCTTCACGATACGTACCCGGCTGCCGCTCTCGGCGAGCCGGCGGGCGTCGGCCTCGGTGCGGAAGAGGTAGGCCTGGATCACGCAGCCGGTGCCCGGGAAGTCCTTCCGCAGCTCCTCGTGGATGGCGAACATCGAGTCCAGGGTGGTGTGGTCCTCGGCGTCCAGCGTGACCGTGGTGCCGCACTCGGCGGCGGCCTCGACGACCGGGCGCACATTGGCGAGGGCCAGCTCGTGGCCGCCCTCCAGCGCCTGGCCGAACATCGAGAGCTTGACGGACATCTCGGCCCGCGCGCCGAGCCCCAGCTCCTTGAGGCGGCCGATCAGCTCCAGGTAGGCGTCCCGCGCGGCCATGGCCTGCTCGGGGGTCGTGATGTCCTCGCCCACGACGTCCAGGGTGACCTCGAGGCCCTTGCCGGTGATGTCCTCGATGATCGGGACGATCTCGTCGACGGTCTCGCCGGGGATGAAGCGGTCGACGACCGGCTGCGTCAGGGGTGCGGCCGAGATCAGACGGCGCATCCGGTCGCTGCGCGACGCGGCGAGAATCACGGGACCCAGCACGGGCACCTCCACAAGGGCGACAAGAGGCCGAATCCCGACCATTCGGGTACGGCACGGAGAACCACTGTGAAACCTATGGATTGCTCAGATCGTCGGCCATCGACAGCTGTCACGCATTCGTGCCCTGGATCTCAGACAGCTGTATGAGCGAGGTGGCGCAATGCGGGAGAATGCTCGTGTGGCGGACGTTTTCAAGCCGGGCCGGGGCGACTACCAGGAACTCGTCGACGAGATCTCGGCGCTGCTCGGCGCCCCCGCGACCCTGGAGAACCGGGACTTCGAGCTGATCGCCTTCGCCGCCTACGACAGCGGCGACGGCGAGTTCGACGAGGCGTCCCTCGACCCCGTCCGCACCCGCTCGATCCTCACGCGCCGCTCCACCGCGGCGGTGCGCGCCTGGTTCGAGGGCTTCGGCATCGCCCGGGCCACCGGCCCCGTGCGCATTCCGCCGACTCCGGAGGCGGGTGTCTACCGGGGACGGATCTGTCTGCCCGTACGCCATCGGGGTGTCGTCCTCGGCTATGTGTGGCTGCTCGCGGACGAGCCCGGCCCGTCCGAGGCGCAGTTGTCCGCCGCGATGGAGGTCGCCGCCCGCATCGGCGCGCTGCTCGCCGACGAGGTGCAGGCGGGCGCGGATCTGACCCGCGAGCTGCGCGCGGTGCTGACCGCCGAGCCCGGCTGGCACCAGGAGGCGGCGGTGGCCGAGCTGCGGACGGCGCTGGGCGTGCGCGGCGAGGGCCTGCACACGATGGTCTGCGTCGCGCCCTGGCCCTCGGCCGATCCGGACGACGCCCCCTCGGTCCGTACGATCCCGGCCGCGACCGCGTTGTGCACGGTGCCGTGGGGCACGAGCGGCCAGAGCCTGGCTCTGCTGGTGCGGCTGCGCTCGGCGGACGTGCCGGCCCCCGCGCTCACGGCGGCCGCGCGGCTGCTGCGGGAGGCGGAGGGGCCCCGTGGCGGCAGGCGGACGGCGGCCGGGGTGGCCGGCGCCCGCCATGGCCTCGCCGAGCTGGGCACCGCCTGGCAGGAGGCATCGGCGGCGGCCCGTGCGGCCCTGGCGGAGCCACGGTTCGGCCCGGTCGCGCAGTGGTCGGCGATCGGGCCGTACCGCCTGCTGACATCGCTCCCGCCCGAGGCGCCGCACGACCCGGCCGTACGCGTCCTGCTCTCCCCCGCCCACCGCGAGCTGGCCCGCACGGCGGAGGTGTTCCTGGACTGCGCGGGCCAGGCGGGCCGCACGGCGGCGGAACTGGGCATCCACCGCCAGACCCTCTACTACCGCCTCTCCCGCGTCGAACAGCTCACGGGCCTGGACCTGGACGACGGCGAGGACCGGCTGCTGCTGCACATGGCGCTGAAGGGGGCGCGGCTGTGAGCAATCACCTCCCGGCGAGGTAGGCGACGAACTCCGTCCAGGCGCGGGAAGGGAGGAGGAGGGCCGGGCCGGTGGGGTTCTTGGAGTCGCGGACGCCGATGTGGGGGTGGAGGGGGGCCATTTCGACGCAGTTCTGGCCGGGGTCGCTGTAGGAGGACTTGAACCAGGCAGGGTCGGGGGCGAGTTCGGTTGCGATGTGACGCGGGTTCATAGGCCTACAGCTCTCGTCGTAGTCGATGCAGGAAGTCGGGCGTGTCCTCGGGAGGCAGGGCTGATGCTGCCATGGCGTCGAACCGGCGGTGAACTGGACCGGTGACATCGAGGACGCCGTACTCGTGGCCTCGGAGCTGGTCGCCAACGCCGTGCTGCACGGCAGGGTCCCCGGTCATGAACTGTGGCTGCGGCTGGCCGAGTTGGAGGCCGGTGGGTTGCTCGTGGACGTGTCCGACCCAGTACGGGCGTTCCCCGAACCGGGCCGCGAGCACGCCGGAGGCGAACGCGGCCGGGGTCTCCTGGTCGTCGCTCACCTCACGGAGGAGCTGGACTGGTTCCTGAGGGCGGAGGTCGGCAAGACGGTACGGGCGCGGCTGGGCGCCCCCGACCCCGTCAGGCAGGTGCCGGCCCTGCCCCCTCGATGATCCGCCGGAGGCCCTCGGTGAGCGCGTCCCCGTCCGGGGCCGTCTTCGCGTCGAACGTCCACTGCGCGATGAGCCCGGTCATCAGCGTCATGTAGAAACGGCCGAGGGTGTCGGCCGTCTCGTCGGAGACCTCCTCCTCCGGCACGCCCTGGAGGACGGCCACGAGGCCGCGCCCGCCCTCGCGCTGCGCGCGGGACAGGTGCTCGCGCACCTCGGGCATGTCGATGGTCATGACCTCCATGCTGAGGCGCCACATCGAATCCGGCTCCCGCATGGTGCCGACGATGTTCGACCACACCCGCCGGAACCGCTCCAGCGAGCCGGGCGCGCCCTCGATCGCGCCGCCGTCGCCCCCGTCGAAGGCGCCGGACATGTTCTCCACCATTGCAATGTAGGCCTGCGCGAGAAGCGCGTCCTTCGAGCCGTAGTGGTACCCGATCGAGGCCAGGTTGGTTCCCGAGGCCTTGACGATGTCGCGCGCCGTGGTGCGCGCGAACCCCTTCTCCAGCAGGCAGCGCTTGGCGCCTTCGAGCAGATCCTCACGGTGTCCCATACCAGTCAGCCTACTCCGCGATCCATACAGACGTCCTAGACGCATGACTTATACAAGCGTTCTAGACAAGCGTTTAAGACGTGCGTACATTTCTCGGCATGACGAACCTGACGAGCACCGCCCCCACCGTCCCCGCCGGAGGCACCCGCGCCGGACGCCGCGAGTGGACCGCGCTCGGCGTGCTGATGCTGCCGCTGCTGCTGGTCTCGATGGACGTCTCCGTCCTGTACTTCGCGACTCCCGCGATCAGCACCGATCTGCGCCCGAGCGGCACCCAACAGCTGTGGATCTTCGACATCTACGGCTTCGTCCTGGCCGGCCTGCTGATAACGATGGGCTCGCTCGGCGACCGCATCGGCCGCCGCAAGCTCCTCCTCATGGGCGCCGCCGCCTTCGGCGGAGCCTCGCTCCTCGCGGCCTACGCGAACAGCGCCGAGACCCTGATCGCGGCCCGCGCGCTCCTCGGCATCGGCGGCGCGACCCTGATGCCGTCCACCATGGCGCTGCTGCGCACGATGTTCACCGACCCCGCCCAGCGGGCCAAGGCGATCGGCCTGTGGTCCGGCGTGATGACCGGCGGTATCGCACTCGGCTCGGTGATGAGCGGCATCCTCGTCGAGCACTTCTGGTGGGGCTCGGTCTTCCTGGTCAACCTGCCCGCGATGGCGCTGCTGCTGCTCCTCGGCCCGGTCCTGCTGCCGGAGTCGCGCAACCCCGAGCCCGGCCGCTTCGACTGGATGAGCGTCCCGCTGTCGATGGCCGCCGTACTCCCCGTGATCTACGGCCTGAAGGAGATCCCCTCCGAGGGCTGGCACCCGCTGTACGTCGTCTCGGTCACCGTCGGCCTGCTCTTCGCGGCCCTGTTCGTCCGCCGCCAGCGCACCGCGGCCTCCCCGCTGATCCCGCCGGCCCTGCTGCGGGGCCACGGCTTCGCCCCGGCGCTGGTCCTGAACCTCGTCGCCGCTCTCGCCATGATGGGCTCGGCCATCTTCACCACGCAGTACCTGCAGTCGGTCCTCGGCAAGAGCCCGCTGTCGGCGGCCCTGTGGAGCCTGCTGCCCTCGGTGTTCATCGGCTTCGCCGGTCCGGTCACCGCGCAGCTCGTCCAGCGGGGGGTCAACCGGGGGTACGTCGTCGCCGGCGGCTTCGCGGCCATGGCGGCCGGGTTCTCGATGCTCGCCCTGCTCGACACCGACTCGCTGTGGCTGGTGCTGGCCGGGGCCGGCGTCCTCGCCTGCGGGATGGTCGCGATCGCGTCCCAGCTGGTTGACCTGGCCATGAGCAGCGCTCCGGTGGAGCGGGCGGGCACGGCCTCTTCCCTGCTGGAGACCAGTACCGAATTCGGCGGCGCCCTCGGCATGGCCGTCCTCGGCTCCATCGGTACGGCGCTCTACCGCCACGAGATGCCGGCCACCGCCCCGGCCGAGGCCCGCGAGACCCTCGGCGGCGCTCTCGCCACGGCCGCCCGGCTGCCCGGCGGAGCCGGTCGATCCCTCGTCGTCACGGCCCGGGAGGCGTTCACCACCGGAATGAACGGCGCGGCGATCGCCGGGGCGGTCATCCTCGTGGTGGCCGCGGTGGGCGCGGCGCTGAGCCTGCGCAGGATCGGGGCCGGGGACGCGGAGCAGGGCGCAGAAGAACGCCGGGCGGGCTGACGAGAGTCAGCCCGCCCGGCGGTGCCCCCTCTGGGGGGTCGAGCACAGGCTCAGCCCTTCAGCCCACCGAGTCCGGTGGGCGGGAGGGCCGTCAGACCAGGTTCACCGAGCGGGCGGACGTCGCGCCGATCTCGTCGGCCACCTCCGTCAGGACGTTCTGCGGCACCGTGTCGTCGACCGTGAGGACCGCGAGGGCCTCGCCGCCCGCGATGTCACGGGCGACCTGCATGCCCGCGATGTTGATGCCGGCCTCGCCGAGGATGCGGCCCAGCGTGCCGACCACGCCCGGGCGGTCGGTGTAGCGCAGCACGACCATGTGGTCCGCGAGCGCCAGGTCCACGTCGTAGCCGCCCACCGCCACGATCTTCTGGTGGTGCTTCGGGCCGGCCAGCGTGCCGGACACCGACACCTCCTCACCGCCCGCGAGCGTGCCGCGCACCGTGACCACGTTGCGGTGGTCGGTGGCCTCCGAGCTGGTGGTCAGCCGTACCTCGACACCGCGCTCCTGGGCGAACAGCGGCGCGTTGACGTACGAGACCGTCTCGGCCACGACGTCCTCGAACACGCCCTTGAGCGCGGACAGTTCGAGCACCTTCACATCGTGCTGGGTGATCTCGCCGTAGACCTCGACATCGAGCCGGACCGCGACCTCGCCCGCGAGGGCGGTGAAGATACGGCCGAGCCGCTCGGCGAGCGGCAGACCCGGCTTGACGTCCTCGGCGATGACACCGCCCTGCACGTTCACCGCGTCCGGGACCAGCTCGCCGGCCAGCGCGAGGCGCACTGACTTGGCGACCGCGATGCCCGCCTTCTCCTGCGCCTCGTCCGTCGAGGCGCCCAGGTGCGGGGTGCACACGACCTGGTCCAGCTCGAACAGCGGGGAGTCCGTGCACGGTTCCTTCGCGTACACGTCCAGACCCGCGCCCGCGACGCGGCCCTCCTTGAGCGCCGAGTACAGCGCCTCCTCGTCGACGATCCCGCCGCGCGCGGCGTTGACGACGCGGACGCTCGGCTTGACCTTGTGCAGCGCCTCGTCGCCGATCAGCCCGAGGGTCTCGGGGGTCTTCGGCAGGTGGACGGTGATGAAGTCGGAGACCTCCAGCAGCTCGTCCAGGGACAGCACCTTGACGCCCATCTGCGCGGCGCGGGCGGGCTGGACGTAGGGGTCGTAGGCGACGACTTTCATGCCGAACCCGGACATGCGCTGCGCGACCAGCGCGCCGATCCGGCCCAGGCCGACCACACCGAGGGTCTTCTCGGCCAGCTCGACGCCCGTGTACTTGCTGCGCTTCCACTCGCCGTTCTTCAGCGCGGCGTTGGCCTGCGGGATGTTGCGGGCGGTGGAGATGATCAGACCGCAGGCCAGCTCGGCGGCGGTCACGATGTTGGAGGTGGGGGCGTTGACGACCATCACGCCGGCCTTGGTGGCGGCGGAGACGTCCACGTTGTCCAGGCCGACGCCGGCTCGCGCGACGACCTTCAGCTTCCGCGCGGCGGCGACGGCCTCGGCGTCGACCTTCGTCGCGGAGCGGATCAGGATGGCGTCGACGTCGGCGATCGCCGACAGCAGCTCCGCACGGTCCGCGCCGTTGCAGTGCCGGATCTCGAAGTCGGGGCCGAGGGCGTCGACGGTCGCGGGCGACAGCTCTTCAGCGATGAGTACCGTGGCTTTTCGACTGGGGTACGAGCTCACGTGAGTCCTCACATGTCCAATGCGGACGGCCGTCCCGACGGCCGCAGGCGGTGGAGGGGGGTGGCACCGGGAAGTGCGGGTGCTTAGCCGCGTGGAAGACGCACGACGCTGTGGGCCTGAACGCGATTGTTGTGCAGCAGTGTAGTGGCGCCGCACACGTCGTTTTGCGCCGTTGCGGAAGGATCACCCGTCCGTGGCTGGACGGGGTGGACAACGTCTTCTCCAGACGTTACCCCGGTTCGCCGAAGGGGCCGGAGCGGATCGCTCCGGCCCCTCGGCCGTGAGGCCTACGCCTCCTCGTTCACCCAGCTCATGAGCTTGCGCAGCTCCTTGCCGGTGGTCTCCAGCAGGTGCTCGGAGTCCTGCTTCTTGTACTCGTTGTACTTCTTCAGACCGCCGTGGTACTCGTCCATCCAGTTGCGGGCGAAGGTGCCGTCCTGGATCTCGGCGAGGACCTGCTTCATCTCGGCCTTGGTGGCGTCCGTGATGATGCGGGGGCCGGTGATGTAGTCGCCCCACTCGGCGGTCTCGGAGACCGACCAGCGCATCTTCTCCAGGCCGCCCTCGTACATGAGGTCGACGATCAGCTTCAGCTCGTGCAGGCACTCGAAGTAGGCGATCTCCGGCTGGTAGCCCGCCTCGACCAGGGTCTCGAAGCCGGCCTTCACCAGGGCGGAGGTGCCGCCGCACAGAACGGCCTGCTCGCCGAAGAGGTCGGTCTCGGTCTCCTCGGTGAAGGTCGTCTTGATGACGCCGGCGCGGGTGCCGCCGATGCCCTTGGCGTACGACAGCGCCAGCGCGAACGCGTTGCCCGAGGCGTCCTGCTCGACGGCCACGATGCAGGGGACGCCGCGGCCCTCCTCGTACTGGCGGCGCACCAGGTGGCCCGGGCCCTTCGGGGCGACCATGCAGACGTCCACGCCGGCCGGGGGCTTGATGAAGCCGAAGCGGATGTTGAAGCCGTGGCCGAAGAACAGCGCGTCGCCGTCCTTCAGGTTCGGGGCGATGGACTCCTCGTAGACCTGGGCCTGGATCGGGTCCGGGACCAGGATCATGATGACGTCCGCCTCGGCGGCGGCCTCCGCCACGGTCACCACGCGCAGGCCCTGCTCCTCGGCCTTCGCCTTGGACGGGGAGCCCTCGTGCAGACCGACCCGCACGTCGACACCCGAGTCGCGCAGCGACAGCGCGTGGGCGTGGCCCTGGCTGCCGTAGCCGATGACCGCGACCTTGCGGCCCTGGATGATGGACAGGTCGGCGTCAGCGTCGTAGAACAGCTCGGCCACTTTGGGTTCTCTCCTTGTGTACGGATGGTGCGTCCCACCGTATGACGGCGGGGAGAAGGGACGTTTCGGGGTCTCGGCATACGGGCTGCCGGCCACCGGTCGGCCGCCCGTTTCCGGTCATGGCGGGAATGGTCCCGCAGTTTCAGGCGGACCGGTCGAGGGCGCGCAGCGACCGGTCCGTGATCGAACGGGCGCCGCGGCCGATCGCGATCGTGCCGGACTGGACCAGCTCCTTGATGCCGAACGGTTCCAGCATCTTGAGCATGGCGGACAGTTTGTCGGTGGCGCCGGTGGCCTCGATGGTGACGGCCTCCGGGGAGACGTCCACCGTCTTGGCGCGGAACAGCTGGACGATCTCGACGATCTGGGAGCGCGTCTCGTTGTCCGCGCGCACCTTCACCAGAACGAGTTCACGCTGAACGGCCTGGGCCGGCTCCAGCTCGACGATCTTCAGGACGTTGACGAGCTTGTTGAGCTGCTTGGTGACCTGTTCGAGCGGCAGGTCCTCGACCGTCACCACGATGGTGATGCGAGAGATGTCGGGGTGCTCGGTGACACCGACCGCGAGCGAGTCGATGTTGAAGCCGCGGCGGGAGAACAGGGCGGCGATCCGGGCGAGGATGCCAGGGGTGTTCTCGACGAGGACCGAGAGGGTGTGCTTGGACATGGTTCTCACTCAGCTCTCTCAGTCGTCTTCGTTGTCGCCGAAGTCGGGGCGGACGTCCCGGGCGGCCATGATCTCGTCGTTGGAGGTGCCGGCGGCGACCATCGGCCACACCATCGCGTCCTCGTGGACGATGAAGTCGACGACCACGGGGCGGTCGTTGACGGAGTTCGCCTCTTCGATGACCTTGTCGAGGTCCTCCGGGGACTCGCAGCGGATCGCGTGGCAGCCCATCGCCTCCGACAGTTTCACGAAGTCGGGGACGCGGGTGCCGGCGCTCGGCCCCTTGGGCTCGGCGCCCGGCCCGGAGTGCAGCACGGTGTTGGAGTACCGCTGGTTGTAGAAGAGGGTCTGCCACTGACGGACCATCCCGAGGGCGCCGTTGTTGATGATGGCGACCTTGATCGGGATGTTGTTCAGGGCGCAGGTGGTCAGCTCCTGATTGGTCATCTGGAAGCAGCCGTCGCCGTCGACCGCCCAGACCGTACGGTCCGGGACGCCGGCCTTCGCGCCCATCGCGGCCGGGACCGCGTACCCCATCGTCCCGGCGCCGCCGGAGTTCAGCCAGGTGGCGGGGTTGTCGTACTGGATGAAGTGCGCGGCCCACATCTGGTGCTGGCCGACGCCCGCCGCGAAGATCGTGCCCTGCGGCGCGAGCTGCCCGATGCGCTCGATGACCTGCTGCGGGGACAGCGAGCCGTCCTCCGGCTGGTCGTACCCGAGCGGGTAGGTCTCGCGCCAGCGGCTGAGGTCCTTCCACCAGGCGGTGTAGTCGCCCTGGTGGCCCTCGCTGTGCTCCTTCTGGACGGCCTGGACGAGGTCGGCGATGACCTCCCGGGCGTCGCCGACGATCGGCACGTCGGCGGCCCGGTTCTTGCCGATCTCCGCCGGGTCGATGTCGGCGTGGACGATCTTGGCGTACGGGGCGAAGCTGTCCAGCCTGCCGGTGACGCGGTCGTCGAAGCGGGCTCCGAGGGCGACGATCAGGTCGGCCTTCTGCAGCGCGGTGACGGCGGTGACCGAACCGTGCATGCCCGGCATGCCCACGTGCAGCGGGTGGCTGTCGGGGAATGCGCCGAGCGCCATCAGGGTGGTGGTGACGGGCGCTCCGGTGAGTTCCGCGAGGACCTTCAGCTCGGCGGTGGCCTTGGCCTTCAGGACGCCGCCGCCGACGTAGAGGACGGGCCGCTTGGCGGAGGTGATCAGCTTGGCGGCCTCGCGGATCTGCTTGGCGTGCGGCTTGGTCACCGGGCGGTAGCCGGGCAGGTCCGTGACGGGCGGCCAGGAGAAGGTGGTCTGCGCCTGGAGGGCGTCCTTGGCGATGTCGACGAGGACCGGGCCCGGGCGGCCGGTGGAGGCGATGTGGAAGGCCTCCGCGATCGTCCGGGGGATGTCCTCGGCCTTGGTCACGAGGAAGTTGTGCTTGGTGATCGGCATCGTGATGCCGACGATGTCCGCTTCCTGGAAGGCGTCGGTGCCGATCGCCTTGGAGGCGACCTGGCCGGTGATCGCGACCAGCGGCACCGAGTCCATGTGGGCGTCCGCGATGGGGGTGACCAGGTTGGTGGCGCCGGGTCCCGAGGTCGCCATGCAGACACCGACCTTGCCGGTGGCCTGGGCATAGCCGGTGGCCGCGTGGCCCGCGCCCTGCTCGTGCCGCACCAGCACGTGCCGCACTCGCCGGGAGTCCATCAGCGGGTCGTAGGCGGGAAGGATCGCACCGCCGGGAATGCCGAATACCGTCTCGGCGCCGACCTCCTCGAGAGAGCGGATGAGGGACTGCGCACCCGTGACGTGCTCGGGTGCGGACTGGTGTCCTCCGGATCGGGGCCGCGGCTGCGGGTGATGGGCCCCGGTGGCCTGCTCGGTCATCGGCATTCTCTTCTCGATGCTGAGGGTTTGTGCGAGGTTCGGGCGTTGTTCGACTGGTGCGTATGCAACAAAAAACCCCTCGTGCCGAT
Organism: Streptomyces sp. NPDC002513; assembly: GCF_053595355.1. Lineage (NCBI taxonomy): Bacteria > Bacillati > Actinomycetota > Actinomycetes > Kitasatosporales > Streptomycetaceae > Streptomyces > Streptomyces sp. NPDC002513. The sequence goes on from NZ_JBSFXK010000021.1 coordinate 36,982, forward strand.
AGGCAAGCGAGGGGAGCGCGCCGGGAGTGGTCGCTGGGTGTTCCGGTTCATGTCCGGTGGGTCCCAGCTCAGCCGACGCGCTGTCCAAGTACGAGAATTCGGGAGCGCATGGCACTGACCCTCCCCCCGGCACGCCATCACTGTCAAGTGGGTGGGACGGGAGTCTCATTATGTGAGCGTAGGGTGCTCCCACCACCAAAAACCGCAGGCACACCGCGGGTGTACAGCGCCGCTCCCCCGACCGCGAACGCCGGCGCCGGCTCCACCGGGCCGTGCGGCACGGGGCAGTGGCCGGACGTGAGCGCCCGGCGCAGCCGGTACTCGTCCAGCGGTCCCGCGAACGCCATGCCCTGCCCGTGCGTACAGCCCATCGCCCGCAGGGCGACCGCCTGCTCGGGCAGATCCACCCCGTCGGCGACCGACTGCAGGCCGAGGTCCGTGGCGATGCGCAGCAGCCCGCTGGTGATCTTGTGCAGCCGTGCGGACTCCACGACCCCTTCGACCAGGCCCCGGTCGAGCTTGAGTACGTCGACGGGGAGCCGGCGCAGCGCCGTGATGGCCGCGTAGCCGCTGCCGAGGCCGTCCAGGGCGATCCGGACGCCGATCCTGCGCAGTGCGCCGAGTCTGCGCTCCAGCTCGTCCAGGGCGATGCTCGGGTCGATGTCGCACAGCTCGATGACCAGGGCGCCCGAGGCCACGCCGTGCCGGGTGAGCAGGGCCTCGACGGAGCCGAGGGGCAGGGAGCGGTCGAGCAGGCGGCAGGCGCTCACCCGTACGACGACGGGCACGGCGAGCCCGGTCGCGGTCCGTTCGGCGGCCTGTTCGACGGCCTGCTCCAGCATCCAGCGGCCCAGCTCGGCGGCCTTGTCGCTGTCCTCGGAGACCCGCTGGAACTCCGTGGGGGTGAAGAGCATGCCCTGGGAGGAGCGCCAGCGTGCCTGCGCGCAGACGGAGGTGATCCGGCCGTCCGCCAGCGACACCACGGGCTGGTGCAGCAGGGTGAACTCGCCGTCGTGCAGTGCGGCCCGCAGCCGGGTGGCCAGCTCGGTCTTCCGTACGACGTCCTGCTGCATCTGGGGCACGTACAGCTCGACGCGGCCCTTGCCGGCGGCCTTGGCCCGGTACATGGCGAGGTCGGCGTTGCGCAGCAGCTCGCCCGCGCCCAGGCCCGGCTCCGCGAAGGCCACACCGATGGACGCGGCCACCCGGACATCGTTGCCGTCGATGTCGTACGGCTGCGAGAGGGTGATACGCAGCCGGTCGGCGAGTTCCACGATGTGCCCCTCGCGGGCGGCGCGGTCGCGGGTGCCGTCGCCGACGATGAGGGCCGCGAACTCGTCCCCGCCCAGCCGGGCGGCGGTGTCCCCCTGCCGTACCGAGTCCTGGAGTCTGCGGGCGGCCTGGACGAGCAGCTCGTCGCCGGCCTGGTGCCCGATCGTGTCGTTGACCGCCTTGAAGCCGTCGAGGTCGATGAAGAGGACCGCCGTGTTCCGCAGGGCGGGGCCGCGGTCGGAGGCGCGGCGGCCGGACAGCGCCTGCTGGACGCGCCGGGTGAACAGGGAGCGGTTGGGCAGGTCGGTGAGCGGGTCGTGCTCGGCGTTGTGCTGGAGCTGTGCCTGGAGGCGCACGCGTTCGGTCACGTCCCGGCTGTTGAAGATCAGGCCGCCCTCGTGGCGGTTGACGGTGGACTCGACGTTGAGCCAGCCGCCGTAGCCGGACCTGAAGCGGCACTCGATACGGGTGGTGGGTTCCTCGATGTGGCTGGCGGCGAGGAAGCGGCGCACCTCGTGCACCACGCAGCCCAGGTCCTCCGGGTGGATGAGCGCGGCGAGTTCGGTACCGACCAGCCCCTCGGCGGAGCGTCCGTAGACACCCGCGGCGGCCGGGGAGACATACCGGAGTATGCCGCTGGGCGCGGCGATCATGATGACGTCGCTGGAGCCCTGCACCAGGGAGCGGAAGTGGTTCTCCTTCTGCGCGAGTTCCTGGGTGAGGGTGATGTTGTCGAGCAGCATGATGCCCTGGCGGACGACCAGCGCGAGCACCACGGCTCCCGCGGTGATGAGCACCACGCGGTCGACCCTGTGGCCGTTGAGGACGTTGTAGAGGATCCCCAGGGTGCAGACGGCGGCGGCCAGGTAGGGCGTGAGCGCGGCCAGCGATCCGGCGATCGGGCGTGTGGCCGGGTACCGGTCGCGGTCGGATCCCTGGGGGGCGCCGGCCGGATACCGGTCCTGGCCCGGCGGCCGGGCGTACGCGTGCCCCGTCTGCCGGGGGAGCACGGGCGGGTGCCCGCCCTGCCGCTCCGTGCGCCCGGACCCCGGGCGGCGTGCGCCGGGTACGCGCTCGTGGACCACACGCGCGTGCGGGTGGTCGCGCGGCAGTCCCTGCCGGACGCCGGCCCACGGGGCGTACGCGAGGAGCAGCGAGCCGGAGAACCAGCCGGCGTCGAGCAACTGGCCCGAGTGGTAGCTGTTGTGCAGCAGCGGCGAGGTGAACAGGGCGTCGCACATCACGGTCAGGGCGAGCGCGCCGATGGCGGTGTTGACGGCCGACCGGTTGACCGCCGAACGCCGGAAGTGCAGGGCGACCACCATGCTGATCAGGGCGATGTCCAGCAGGGGGTACGCGAGCGACAGGGCGGTGTGCGCGACGCTCGGCCCGTCGAACTTCGCGGCCTGGGCCAGCGCGAGGCTCCACGACAGGGTGAGCAGCGAGCCGCCCATGAGCCACGCGTCCAGCGCGAGGCACACCCAACCCGCTTTGGTGACGGGCCTTTTGGCGAGCACGAGCAGTCCTACGAGGGCGGGAGGAGCGAAGCAGAGGAAGAAGAAGTCGGCACAGCTGGGCGAGGGGACGGGGCGGTCGAGGACGACCTCGTACCAGCCCCAGACGCCGTTGCCCAGCGCGGCCATGGCCGAGGAGAGCGCGAACAGCAGCCACGCGGGTCGAAAGCGGCTGCGGCTGCGGCGGGCGTAGACGAAGCAGGAGACCGACGCGGTGCCCGCGGCGACACTCAGTCCGAAGTCACCCATGACGAGCGCGACGCTCCGGCAGCCCCAGTCGAGCGCGGAACCGACGGCGTATCCCGCGCACATCAGGGCCAGGACCAGTTGCGAGACCCTGCGCGTCCGGTCTCCCGGGGCGGGACAGCGGGCCGGCGGAGCTCCGGGGGAGCTCACCGGGTCCTCCCGGTCCGGGGCACCGCCGGGTCCCGCCGGTCCCGGTGCGCTGGATGCGCCTGCCTCTTGCGGCCGGTGGGCCGGCGGTGATGATGACGACCGCCGTGGCTGCCGTGGCCGCCTTGTCCACTGTGACCACTGTGACCGCTGTGACCGCCATGTCCGTAGTGGCCGCGTCTGCGCGTCACCTCTCGCCAGGGTCGCAGCCCGCGACCCCACCGCGTCGGATCGTCCGTCCATAGGCCGTGCATCGCCCGTCGCCCCCTCGCATGTCTGAAAGTTCCGTCCCCGGCGCCGAACGGTGCACGGCGCAGCCCCTGTCGGGGACGATACACCAGTCTCGTCACTCAGGGACATAGTTGCTCTACGCACAGTGACGACCAGCGAGGATGCGTGTACATACTGCGCACGAGGGACTGCGGAGCGTACTGGAAGCGGACGGGGAGCCAACGGGGGGCGACGCGTGCGCCGGTGGTGCGCCCCGTCGAAAGGCACCAGCGCGGGCGGCGGGGGTGGCTCGAATCGCGCGCCGCACCGGCCGTACGCGGGGCCTGTCCTCCCCCGCCGCCCCGCGTGCCGCGCCGCTTCAGTCGCCGGTCGTCAGGACGATGTGCTCGAGCGGTTCTCCCTGCGCGAAACGGTTCAGCTGGGAGCTGAGGAGACGCTTGGCGCGAGGCCAGAACGCCGAGGTGGGGCCGCCCACATGAGGACTGATGAGTAGGCCCGGCGTCTGCCACAGGGGGTGTCCCTTGGGCAGGGGTTCGGGGTCGGTGACGTCCAGGGCGGCGGTGATACGGCCGGACTCCAGCTCGGCCAGCAGGGCCTTGGTGTCGACGACACCGCCGCGCGCGACGTTGACGAGCAGCGCGCCGTCCTTCATCCGGGCCAGGAAACCCTCGTCGACCAGGCCTTTCGTCTGCTCCGTGAGCGGCGTGACGAGCACCACGACATCGGCGTCGGGAAGAAGTTCCGGCAATCGGGAGAGAGGATGCACAAGGCCGCGCGCCGAGTCGCGCTCGCGGCGCGCGACGCGCGCCACCCGCGCTACTTCAAAAGGTGCGAGCCGGTCCTCGATGGCGGCGCCGATCGCGCCGTAGCCGACGATGAGGACGGACTTGTCGGCGAGCGCGGGGTGGAACCCGCTCCGCCAACGCTCCTCCTGCTGGGCCCGCACGAAGTCCGGGATGCCACGCAGCGAGGCGAGGATCAGGGCGAGCGCGAGCTCGGCCGTGCTCGCTTCGTGCACTCCGCGCGCATTGCACAGCCGCACGCCCGGCACGACGGATGACAGGTGGGACGTGATGTCGTCGACGCCGGCCGTCAGCGTCTGAATGACCCGGAGGCTCCGCATCTGCTCCAGGGGCCGGACTTTGACGTCCTGGCGCTTCATGTACGGCACGGCGTAGAACACACAGTCGGCGGGATCCGCGGGGAACTCCGGGTCGCCGTCCCAGAAGCGGTAGTGGAAGCCCTCGGGGAGGTCCCTTATCTCATCGGTGCGGAACGGAAGCCATATGTCGACAGTCATGGTCAGGAGGCTATGCGAAGGCTCCTGTGTCGCATTGGTTAGTTTGGGGTGCCAGGAAGGGAGGGCACGGCCAGGTGGAGCGCAGGACGATCGGCGCGGCAACGCTCGAAGTGGGGGCCGTCGGACTCGGGTGCATGCCGATGAGCTGGGCGTATTCCGGTTCGCGGCAGCGGGGCGACGAGTCGCTGCGGACGGTGCACCGGGCGCTCGATCTGGGGGTGTCGCTGCTCGACACGGCTGACATGTACGGGCCGTTCACCAATGAGCTGCTGGTGGGCCGGGTGCTCAGGCAGCGGCGGGCCGAGGCGTTCGTGTCGACCAAGGTCGGCCTGCTGGCCGGGGAGCAGCACATCGTGGCCAACGGCCGCCCGGGCTATGTGCGACGGGCCTGCGACGCCTCGCTGCGACGGCTGCAGACGGACGTCATCGACCTGTACCAGCTCCACCGCGCGGACCCCGAGGTACCCGTCGAGGAGACCTGGGGCGCCATGGCGGAACTGGTGCGGGCGGGGAAGGTACGGGCACTGGGGCTGTGCGCGGTGGGCGTGCGGGGCGGCCGGCGGACCGGTGCCCGGCTGTACGACGGCACGATCGGGCAACTGGAGCGGGTGCAGCAGGTCTTCCCGGTGAGCGCGGTGGAGGCCGAGCTGTCGGTGTGGTCGGCGGAGGCCCTTCACACGCTGGTGCCCTGGTGCGCGGCGCGCGGGGTCGGCTTTCTCGCGGCGATGCCGCTCGGCAACGGTTTCCTGACCGGCACGCTGACACCGGGCGAGGGCTTCGAGCCGGACGACCTGCGGGCCCGCCACCCCCGCTTCACCGCCGAGGTGATGGCGGCCAACCAGCCGATCGTGGCCGGCCTGAGGCGGGTGGCGCGCCGCCACGACGAGGAGGTCACGCCCGCCCAGGTGGCCCTGGCCTGGGTGCTGGCGCAGGGACGGCACGTGGTCCCGGTGCCGGGGGCGAAGCGGGAGCGCTGGGTCGCGGAGAACGCGGGCGCGCCCGGCCTGCGGCTGACCCCGCGGGACCTGGCGGAACTCGCGGACCTGCCGGCGGCGCAGAGGTCGTGGGACTGAGCGGCCGGTCGTGAAACCGACCGACGGAGACCCGGGACCGAGCAACCGGTCGTGGAACCGACCACGGGACCGCAGGACCGATCGGTGGCGGTCGCGTCGCTGATCCGATCGGTGGACTCTCCGTCCCCGGGGAACCCTGGGGCGTCGCGCCACGTAGGTAGGGGAGAATCCCCGTGTCGAAGGGACCTGGATCGTGCGACGTCGAGCTGTGACGGCCGTGTCGGTGGCGGCCGCGCTCCTGCTGGCGGCGGGGTGCTCCGCCGGCTCCAGGGACACCTCCGGCGCCACCCCCTCCTCCAGTGGTGCGGCACCGGGGGCGTCCGCGCCCGGGCAGGCGGGCGAGCGGCCCCCGCCGGCGAAGGGCTCGGTCCGCGTGGTGCGGACGGTCGCCGAGCACCTCAAGACCCCCTGGGGCCTGGCCCCGCTGCCCGGCGGCGGGCTGCTGGTCTCCTCCCGGGACGAGGGGACGATCACGCGGATCGACGAGAAGACCGGGAAGAAGACCGAGCTGGGCACGGTGCCCGGGGTCTCGGCCGCGGGCGAGGGCGGCCTGCTGGGCATCGCCCTCTCCCCCGGCTATGCCTCGGACCACCTGGTCTACGCCTATCTGACGACCGACTCCGACAACCGCATCGTGCGCATGCTGTACGACGCGCGGAAGCCGGCCGGTGAGCAGCTCGGCGCGCCGGACACGGTCTTCAAGGGCATCCCGAAGGGGATGATCCACAACGGCGGCAGAATCGCGTTCGGCCCGGACGGCATGCTGTACGCGGGCACGGGCGAGTCCGGCGACCGGGGTCTGGCGCAGGACCGGACCTCCCTGGGCGGCAAGATCCTGCGCATGACGCCGGACGGCGAGCCCGCCCCGGGCAATCCCTTCGGGAACTCGGCCGTGTACTCGCTGGGCCACCGCAATGTCCAGGGCCTGGCCTGGGACGGGAAGCAGCGGCTGTTCGCCTCCGAGTTCGGTCAGGACACCTGGGACGAGCTGAACGCGATCAGGCCGGGCGACAACGGCGGCTGGCCGGACGCCGAGGGGAAGTCGGCCGACCCCAGGTTCCACAACCCGCTCGCCCAGTGGCACACCGACGTGGCCTCTCCCAGCGGCATCGCCTACGCCAAGGGCTCCCTGTGGATGGCGGGCCTGCGCGGTCAGCGGCTGTGGCGCGTGCCGCTGAACGGAACCGAGGCGTCGGCACCCCCGCAGGCGTTCCTGACGGATGCTTACGGCCGACTGCGCACCGTGGTGGCCGCCGACGGCGACCGGCTGTGGCTGACGACGAGCAACACGGACGGCCGGGGCGAGCCCGCCAAGACCGACGACCGGATCCTTGAGCTGCGGGTGGAGTAGGGCGCGCGTCCGGTCTGGTGCGCCTGTCGGGCACTAGTACTAGTTCGGGCGGGCCTCCGGATCGTCGGCGGGGGCCGGCTTCGGGACCCGTATGACCACCTTGCCCGAGGCCAGGTCGATCGGGCCCGTTCCCGGATCGCCGTTCGAAACGTCCAGCCGGGACAGTTCCAGGCGCCGGTTCTCGTCGTGGGTGTGCTTGCGACCCGGGTGCGAACAGTTCGTCGAACATGGTGAACACAGTGCCTCCTGGTACCCCGGCTCTCCGGGGCGGGTCCTCAGAGCTCCGAACAAAAGGGGCGCCCGGCTCGCGCTGTGCCAGGATGGCCCTTCCCGCCGCCGGAGCGCGACCCCCTGGACGGGAGACGGCCGTCGGGGACGCGGTGTCCGCGTCGTCGCTCACGGCCGGGCGGGGCCCTGGAGACACGAAGGGGCCCCGGGGCTTTCCGTGGACCGCGAGGACGCGGTGGAAGACCCGGGGCCCCGGCGGGAGCTGTGCCGGCTCAGCTTACGGAGGGCAGTGCGAGCAGGGCGTCGGTGTACTTGAGGACGGCCAGGAGCAGCCCGATGACGCCCAGGGCGACACCGCCCCAGGCGACCGACTTGATCCACGCGGCCTGCGGCTTCCCGGGTGCCCCGAACGCCGGGCGGGCCAGCACGACGACGCCGACGATCAGCGCGGCCAGCGCGAACAGGCCGCCCCACAGCGCGGTGGCGTGCCAGGCGTCGCCGTACACCTCCTTGATCTGCTGGGCGACACTCGCCGACGACGAGGTCCGCAGCTGGCCCAGCAGGGTCTGCCGTGCGGAGGCCACCGTGGAGACCCAGCTGCCGGTGAGGGAGACGACGCCGAGCCCGGCCGCGACGACCGCGGCCGCACCCTGGCCGACCCCGGACGGCCCCTCGGCCGCGTGCTCCTCGGTCACGTGCTCCTCGGTCACGTGCTCCTCGGTCGCGTGCTCCTCGGTCACGTGCTCCTCGGCCTCGTGCTCCTCGGGGCCGTTCTCCTCGGGCCGGTCCCCGTTCCCCGCCTTCCCGGCCGCTTCCTCGCCCTCGATGGCCACCACCTTCTCCTCGTCGTTGGTCGCCTGGGCGCCGGTCTCGGCCCCGGCCTCGTCAGCTGTCTTCGTTCCCATGCCTCGCACCGTACGGACGCTGTCTGAGAGGTCTCTTAATGATCGTCACGGGCCCGCGCCGCCCGCCACTCGGGCGCGAGCAGCGACCACACCTCGGTGTCCTGGCGCACACCGCGGTACAGACGGCCCTCGCGCAGTACGCCGTCCCTGCTCATGCCCAGCCGCCGCGCCACCTTGATGCTCGGGGTGTTGGCGGACGACGCGCGCCACTCCACACGGTGGATTCCCCGCTCGTCGATCGCCCAATCGATGAGCACCCGCATGCCACGTGTGACGAGCCCCCGTCCGGTGGCGGCCGGCTCGAGCCAGCAGCCGACCTCGCAGGTGCCGCCGGCGGCGTCGAAGACACGGAACAGCAGCCCGCCGACCAGCTTTCCGTCGAGCCACAGCCCGTGCAGCCCGCCGGCGTCGGCGGCGTGCTTGTCGGCGTACGACCGCAGGAGGGCCCGGGCGGAGGCGATGTCCGTGGCGTTCACCCCGAAGGGGATGTGCTGGTTGACGAAGTCGCGCCCGCGGTCGAGGTGGGCCAGGAACTCCTCCGCGTGCCACGGTTCCAGGGGGCGCAGTTCGGCTCCGTCGTCACCCAGGGGTATCGCGTACATCCGGCTGCCGCTCCTTCACCAGTGCGTCCACCAGCGCGTCCGGGTCGACGCGCTGCCCCGGCATCGTCGCACGGCACTCGGGCGGTTCGATGCAGATGCGCGGCAGCCTGCGCTCCAGCCAGGACGGCAGCCACCAGTTGGCGCCGCCGAGCATGTGCATCAGGGCGGGGACGAGGAGGGTGCGCAGGACGAACGCGTCCAGGGCGACGGCCGCGGCCAGTCCGATGCCGAACATGGCGATCACCCGGTCGCCCGCGGCCACGAAGGCGAGGAAGACGGAGATCATGATGACGGCCGCCGAGTTGATCACCCGGCTGGTCTCGGCGAGCCCGACGCGCACGGCCCGCCGGTTGTCGCGGGTCTCCAGCCACTCCTCGTACATCCGGCTGACCAGGAACACCTGGTAGTCCATGGAGAGGCCGAAGAGCACCGACACCATGATCACGGGGAGGAAGGGCTCGATCGGCCCTGCCCGGCCGAGGCCCAGCAGGTCGCTGCCCCAGCCCCACTGGAAGATCACGACGACCACGCCGAACGCCCCGGCGACGGCGGCGAGGTTCATCGCGGCGGCCTTCAGCGGAATGCCGAAGGACCGGAAGGCGAGCAGCAGCAGCACACAGCCCAGGCTGATCACGACGCCCACGAACAGCGGCAGTTTGCCGACGATCACCCCCGCGAAGTCGTCGTAGGACGCCGTCACGCCGCCCACGGACAGATCGAGTGTGGTGCCCTGCTCGGCGCGTGGCAGCACCTCCTCGCGCAGCCGGTGCACCAGGTCGCTGGTCTGCTGGGACTGCGGGGAGGACTGCGGCACGACGGTGAGGTAGGCGGTGTCGCCGCCGCCGTTGTACGTCACCGGGCTCACCGAGGCGACGCCCTCGGTGGCCGCGAGGGTGCTGTCGAGGTTGTCGAGCGCCAGCTTGTCCTCGGCGCCCTGGACCTGGGTGACCAGGGTGAGCGGGCCGTTGACGCCCGGTCCGAAGCCGTCCGCGAGCAGGTCGTACGCCTGCCGGGTGGTCGACGACTTAGGGTCGTTGCCCTGGTCGGAGGTGCCGAGGTGGAGGGAGAGCGTGGGCAGCGCGAGCACGGCCATCACGGCCAGCGCGACGGCGCCGAGCTTCTTGGGGTGGCGCTCGACGAACGCGGACCAGCGGGCCGCGAGCCCGGTCGGCACCTCCGGTTCGGGGCCGTGCTCGTCCAGCCTGCGCCGCTCGCGCTTGTTCAGTGCGCGCGGCCCGATGAAGGACAGCAGGGCGGGCAGCAGGGTCACGGAGGCCGCGACGGTGAGGAGAACGGTCAGACACGCGGCGAACGCGACACCGTTGAGGAAGTCCAGCCGCAGGATCAGCATGCCGAGCAGCGCGATGCACACGGTCGCCCCCGCGAACACGACGGCCCGTCCGGTGGTGGCGACGGCGCTCACGGCGGCCTCGTCCACCGGGTTGCCGCGCTTCAGGTTGCGGCGGTGCCGGGTGACGATGAACAGCGCGTAGTCGATGCCCACGCCGAGCCCGATCAGCATGGCGAGCATGGGGGCGAAGTCGGCGACGGTCATGGCGTGCCCCAGCAGGCCGACGCCGGAATAGGCGGTGCCGACGCTGATCAGCGCGGTCGCGATGGGCAGCAGGGAGGCGGCGAGCGAGCCGAAGGCGAGGAAGAGGACCACAGCGGCCACACCGACACCGACGGCCTCGGCGAGGTGCCCGCCCTGCGGCTGGGTGCTCTCGACGGCGCTGCCGCCCAGTTCCACCCGCAGACCGGTGGTCTCGGCGGCCTTGGCGGTGTCGACGACGGCCTTGGCCTCGCCCTTGCTGATGTTCTCGCTCGGCTCGTCGAAGGTGACCGTGGCGTACGCGGTACGGCCGTCCCGGCTGATCTGGGCGCTGTGGCTGCCCTCGTAGGGGTTGGTGACGGAGGAGACTCCGGGCAGGCTCCCGATCCGGTCCAGGGTGTCGGTCATCGTCTGCTCGACGTCGACGGAGCGCACACCGTCGGGGCTGGTGGTGCGCCATACGACGGTGTCGCTGTCGCCACCGAGGCCGGGGAAGCCCTGCTGGAGCATCTGGGTGGCACGGCCGGCCTCGGTGCCGGGGGCGTCGTAGTGGTTGGAGAAGGCGGAGCCCGCGACGGTGGCGCCGGCCGTGACGCCTGCGAAGGCGACCAGCCACAGCACAACGGTGACGAGGCGGTGACGTACACACCAGCGCGCAAGGGCTGCCACGGACGTGCTCCCTGGGGTAATTTCGTTGATCTTTGACCGGGAACAGCCACTGATGGAACTGAACAGCCCGCAAAGAACGAATGACCAATCCCCAACACTGTGTCAGCCAGAAGAGATCGTTTTCCACTTTCGTGGGCTGACTCACACGACTGGGATTCAATTCACAGGGTATTCCCAGCCTCTCGGTCACCCCGATGGAGATTTTCGCCACACAAAAGCAGAGATTTTCGCCACACATAAAAAGGGAAGCGGTAATAACAAAGGGGCGGTGTGTCGCATGCATCACATGCGACACACCGCCCCTTTCAGGCGTCTCGCGGTCGTGCTCAGCCCTCGCTGACGCCGAGCTTCGCCAGGATCAGCTCCTTGACGCGGGCGGCGTCGGCCTGGCCTCGGGTGGCCTTCATGACCGCGCCGACCAGGGCACCGGCCGCGGCCACCTTGCCGCCGCGGATCTTGTCCGCGACGGCGGGGTTGCCGGCGATGGCCTCGTCGACGGCGACGGTCAGCGCGCCCTCGTCGGAGACGACCTTCAGACCGCGCTTCTCGACGACCTCGTCCGGGGTGCCCTCACCCGCGAGGACGCCCTCGATGACCTGGCGGGCCAGCTTGTCGTTCAGATCGCCGGCGGCGACCAGCTTGGCGACCCGGGCGACCTGCTCGGGCGTGATCGACAGCTCGTCCGGGGCCTTGCCGGACTCGTTCGCGTGGCGGGCCAGCTCGCCCATCCACCACTTGCGGGCGGAGGCCGCGTCGGCACCCGCCTCGATGGTGGCGACGATCAGGTCCAGGGCGCCGGCGTTGAGGATCGCCTGCATGTCGGTGGCGGAGATCCCCCACTCCCCCAGCAGCCGGGTGCGGCGCACGAGGGGCAGCTCCGGCAGCGTCCCGCGCAGTTCCTCGACCCACGCGCGCGAGGGCGCGACGGGCACCAGGTCGGGCTCGGGGAAGTACCGGTAGTCCTCGGCCTCCTCCTTGGTGCGGCCCGAGGTCGTCGTGCCGGTGTCCTCGTGGAAGTGACGGGTCTCCTGGATCACCGTGCCGCCGCCGTCGAGCACGGCGGCGTGGCGCTGGATCTCGAAGCGGGCCGCGCGCTCGACGGAGCGCAGCGAGTTGACGTTCTTCGTCTCCGAGCGGGTGCCGAACTTCTCGGAGCCCTTCGGCATCAGCGACAGGTTCACGTCGCAGCGCATCTGGCCCATCTCCATCCGGGCCTCGGAGACACCGAGCGCCCGGATCAGCTCGCGCAGCTCACGGACGTACGCCTTGGCCACCTCGGGCGCGCGCTCACCCGCGCCGACGATCGGCTTGGTGACGATCTCGATCAGCGGGATGCCGGCCCGGTTGTAGTCCAGGAGGGAGTGGTCGGCGCCGTGGATTCGGCCGGTGGCACCGCCGACGTGCGTCGACTTGCCGGTGTCCTCCTCCATGTGGGCGCGCTCGATCTCCACGCGGAAGGTCTCGCCGTCCTCCAACTGCACGTCGAGGTAGCCGTTGAAGGCGATCGGCTCGTCGTACTGGGAGGTCTGGAAGTTCTTCGGCATGTCCGGATAGAAGTAGTTCTTCCGGGCGAAGCGGCACCACTCGGCGATCTCGCAGTTCAGCGCGAGGCCGATCCTGATCGCGGACTCCACGCCGGTCGCGTTGACGACCGGGAGGGAGCCGGGCAGGCCGAGGCAGGTGGGGCAGGTCTGCGCGTTCGGCTCGGCGCCGAGCGCCGTGGAGCAGCCGCAGAACATCTTGGTCTTGGTGCCGAGTTCGACATGGACCTCGAGGCCCATGACGGGGTCGTACGACGCCAGCGCGTCCTCGTACGGCACCAGATCGGTCGTGGTGGTCACGGTGAAACTTCCCTCTCAGCCCAGCAGGACGTCGTCGTCGCCCAGCCGCTTCAGCTCGCGGTAGAGGATCGCGAGGCCGGTGACGATGGCGGCGGCGGACACGGCCGCGTCGATCAGGCGCAGCGTGTCGTGCTCGACGCGGGCCTTCTTGGCCTGCTTCGCGACACCGACCGCACCGAACGCGGTGGTTGCCATGGACAGGTACATACCGGACTTGGACTTCTTGAAGCCCTTGGCCTTGGACAGTGCCGTACTCACAGCGACGGAGCCTCCTCGAGAAGCGGGTGCCCCCACCTTTCCACGAAGGCGGCCTCGACGGCGGCGCCGACCTTGTAGAGCCGGTCGTCCTTCAGCGCCGGGGCCATGATCTGCAGGCCGACCGGAAGGTTGTCCTCCGGGGCGAGGCCGCAGGGCAGCGACATGGCGGCGTTTCCGGCCAGGTTGACCGGGATGGTGCACAGGTCCGCCAGGTACATCGCCATCGGGTCGTCGGCGCGCTCACCGATCGGGAAGGCGGTGGTGGGGGTCGTCGGCGACACGATCACGTCCACCTGCTCGAACGACTTCTCGAAGTCTCGGGTGATGAGCGTGCGGACCTTCTGGGCGGAGCCGTAGTACGCGTCGTAGTAGCCGGAGCTGAGGGCGTACGTGCCGAGCATGATGCGGCGCTTGACCTCGGCGCCCAAGCCCTCCTCACGGGTGAGGGAGGTGACCTCCTCGGCCGAGTGCGTGCCGTCGTCGCCGATGCGCAGGCCGTAGCGCAGGCCGTCGAAGCGGGCGAGGTTGCTGGAGCACTCGCTCGGGGCGATCAGGTAGTACGCGGCCAGCGCCAGGTCGAAGGACGGGCAGTCCAGCTCGACGATCTCGGCGCCCAGCTCCTCGAGGAGGGCGACGGCCTCGTCGAAGCGCTGCACGACACCGGCCTGGTAGCCCTCGCCGCGGAACTGCTTGACGACACCGATGCGCATCCCCGCCACGCTGCCGTTGCGCGCGGCCTCGACGACCGGCGGGACCGGGGCGTCGATGGAGGTGGAGTCGAGCGGGTCGTGTCCGCCTATGACCTCGTGCAGCAGGGCGGCGTCCAGGACCGTACGGGCGCAGGGGCCGCCCTGGTCGAGGGAGCTGGAGAAGGCGACCATGCCGTAGCGGGAGACACCGCCGTAGGTCGGCTTGACGCCGACCGTGCCGGTCACGGCCGCGGGCTGGCGGATGGAGCCGCCGGTGTCCGTGCCGATGGCGAGCGGGGCCTGGAAAGAGGCGAGCGCGGCGCTCGACCCGCCGCCGGAACCGCCCGGGATACGGGTGAGGTCCCAGGGGTTGCCGGTGGGGCCGTAGGCGCTGTTCTCCGTCGACGACCCCATGGCGAACTCGTCCATGTTGGTCTTGCCGAGGATGACGACGTCGGCGTCCTTCAGCTTCTTGGTGACGGTCGCGTCGTACGGCGGGATCCAGCCCTCGAGGATCTTGGACCCCACGGTGGTGGGCACGCCCTTGGTGGTGAAGATGTCCTTGAGGGCTAGCGGCACGCCGGCGAGCGGGCCGAGCTTCTCACCCCGCTCCCGCTTCGCGTCGACGGCACGGGCCTGCGCCAGCGCGCCCTCGCGGTCGACGTGCAGGAAGGCGTGCACCTTCTCGTCGACGGCCTCGATACGGGCGAGATGGGCCTCGGTCACCTCGACGGCGGTCAGTTCGCCGGAGGCGATCTTCTCGGCGGTCTCAGCGGCGGTGAGCCGGATGATGCTGTTCTTGTCCGTCATGGCGGGCTACTCCTCCCCCAGGATCTGCGGCACCTTGAAACGCTGCTGCTCCTGGGCAGGGGCGCCGGACAGCGCCTGCTCTGGGGTGAGCGACGGACGGACCTCGTCCGCGCGCATGACGTTCGTCAGCGGCAGCGGGTGGGAGGTCGGCGGTACGTCTTGGTCGGCGACCTCGCTGACGCGGGCGACCGCGCCGATGATGTCGTCGAGCTGGCCTGCGAAGTGGTCGAGCTCTTCGGGCTTCAGCTCCAGACGCGCCAGCCGGGCGAGGTGGGCGACCTCCTCGCGCGTGATGCCAGGCATGCAGCGATCCTCTGGGGTGAGTGTGTGTGGTTTGCGACCAATCCTATGGGGCGAGGCCCCATGCCCGTGAAACGGTGTGCCGGCGCCCCGCCCTTCGGGGACCCGGTGTGCCGGTGCCCCGCCTTCCAGGGACCGGCCCGACCATCCGCACCGCCGACGGCGACCAGCCCCCACGGGAAACGGCCACAACCCGGCCGAGTCGGACCGGTGGGCGGGGTGGGAAGGCTATTCGGCGGCCGGCAGAGCCGCCTGCGGCCGCTGCCACCCCCGCGACCCCCGCGCCCGCAGCCACGCCGTCGTCTCCTCGGGCGGCATCGCGGCGGCGACCAGCCATCCCTGGACGGCGTCGCACCGCAGGTCGCGCAACCGCTCCCACGTCTCGTCGTCCTCGACCCCCTCCGCGACGACGAGCAGCCCCAGCGAATGCGCCAGGTCCACCGTGCAGCGCACGATCTCCGCGTCCTCCGCGTCCACCGCGAGCCGCGCCACGAACGAACGGTCGATCTTCAGCTCGCTCACCGGCAGCCGCCGCAGATGGACCAGCGACGAGTACCCCGTCCCGAAGTCGTCCAGCGACATCTTCACCCCGTGCCCGGCCAGCGCGGCCAGCGTGTCGGCGGCCCGCTGCGGGTCCTCCAGGAGCACGTGCTCCGTGATCTCCAGTTGCAACGCCCCCGCCGGAACCCCGTGCCGCGCCAGCCGCGCGGCCACCGAGCCCGCGAACCCGGGGGTGTGCACATCCCGCGGCGAGACGTTCACGGCCACCGGGACCCGCAGCCCCTGGGCCCGCCAGCGCGCCACCTGCCCGAGCGCCGTCTCCAGCACGTACTCCGTCAGGTGCGGCATCAGCCCGGAGGACTCGGCGATCGCGATGAACTCGTCCGGCGGCACCTTCCCGCGCTCGGGGTGCACCCATCGCACGAGCGCCTCGAGCCCGGCGACCTGCCCGTCGAAGCGCACCTTGGGCTGGTAGTGCAGTTCCACCTCGTGCGCGTCCAGCGCGCGTCGCAGATCCCCCAGCAGCCCGAGCCGGTCGGGGGTGTTGCAGTCCCGCTTGGACTCGTACACCTCCACCCCCGTACGGTCCCGCTTCGCCTGGTACATCGCGACGTCCGCCCGCTGGAGCAGTCCCTCCGCGTCCCGCGCGTGCTCGGGGAAGACGGCGACCCCGGCGCTGGCCTCCAGGACCAGTGTGAGTCCGTCGAGGTCGAGCGGGGAGCTGAGCGCCGCGACCAGGTTGCGGGCCGCCCGTGAGGCGGACGTCGTGGAGTCCGCGACGGGCAGTAACACGGCGAACTCGTCCCCTCCGAGCCGCGCCGCCTCCGCTCCGCGCGGCAGCGCGAGCCGCAGCCGCTCGGCGATCTGCAGAAGCAGCCGGTCACCGGCGAGATGACCGAGCGTGTCGTTCACCGACCGGAAACGGTCGAGGTCGATCAGCATCAGGGCGGCCCGCGCACCGATCCGCTCCGCGTCGTCGAGCGCCGTCCAGGTGCGCTCCAGCAGCCACAGCCGGTTGGGCAGCCCGGTCAGCGGGTCGCGCAGCTGTTCCTCGGCGCGGGCCCGGGCGATCCACAGGGTGGAGTCCAGTGCGACGAGGGGGATGGAGAACAGGGGCAACAGGATCGGGAGCGCGACGGCGACGACGCAGATCAGCGGGGCGATACCGAGCAGGGCGACGGCGAGGAGGCCCTGCCTGACCAGGGCGGAGCGGGCGAGGGTCGGCAGTTTCCCGGCGCGCGGCGTCTGGAGGTACCACAGCAGCACCGGGGTCACCGCGAGATACGCGACGGCGACGAGGACGACCTGGGGCGCGGAGTAGAGGGTCCAGTGCTGCGGGTTCCAGGGGGCCTCGACGGTCGGGACGCGCCCGAAGACGGCCAGGACGAGCGCTCCGGCGCCGAGGCCGAGGATGTCGACCGCGCCGTGCAGGACGCCCTGCCGCCAGCGCCCGAGCCGGGCCGTGCTCACCAGGACGACGACGGTGAGGCTGACCATTCCGGCGGGCACCCAGCCGTACAGCAGCAGGACGGCGAGGGTCAGGGCCGCGCCGGACCCCGTGCCGCCCCATGAGCGGGCGCGGCCGAGCGCGACCAGATGACCGACGATGATGCCGGTGAGCAGGGCCAGGGACCAGCCGGCGGTGCCGGACGGGAAGAGCGCGTGGTGGCCGCCGAACGCATGGAAGAAGCCGGCGCCGAGGACGCATGCGGCCGCCGCGACGACCGCCGCGGGCAGCGCGGACCGGGCCCACCGCCCCTCGCCGTCGTGGGGACCGGGCGGACCGGACGGCAGCCCGACGGGCAGCGCGGCGGACCCGGGGCCGGTGGCCTGGACGGGGATGAGAGCCGAGAGGTTCCCCGGCGGAACTCCGGCGCCGTGGGCGGGTCCCGGCGCGGGTGTCACGCCCGGGAGTCCGCCCGGCCCGGCGCTCGGGCCGTGCATGCCTTCCGGTGGCCGCGCGGTGCGGCGGCAGACCCGCCAGGCGCCGGACATCCGGCGCAGGCGCAGCCGTGAGTCCGAGGCGGCACTCTCGGTCGGTTCCATTCCCGTCCCTCTCACAGCCGGCGGTGCCCACGCCACGCAGCCTGCTGCCCGACGACCCGTCAACGGCATCGCGTTGGAAAACCCACCACGCGTCCGGGCACGGCAGGCGCATACCTCAACAGTAGGCCGCGGAAGGCTCTCTCGGGCAGCGGTCGTCGACGGTTGCCCGAATGCGACCCGGTCACCCTATGCATCTGGTATGCGCAGAACAGGCGGCCTTCTCCCCCTACTCACCGGTCGGAAGGGCCACGTCCGCCGCAGCCTCCGGGCCCTGCTCCAACAGGACCGTGAAACCGTCCTCGTTGAGCACGGGGACCTTCACCTGCATGGCCTTGGCGTATTTCGATCCCGGGTTCTCACCCACGACCACGAAAGACGTCTTTTTCGAGACAGAACCGGTTACTTTCGCTCCACGGCTCTGCAGGGCGTCCTTGGCCCCGTCACGGGTGAAGTGTTCGAGAGTGCCGGTGACGACCACGGTGAGCCCCTCCAGCGGGCGCGGGCCCTCGTCCTCGCCCGAGCCCTCCTCCTCCAGACGGACGCCCGCGGCCCTCCACTTGCGGAGGATCTCGCGGTGCCAGTCCTCGGCGAACCACTCCTTGACGGACCGCGCGACGATCTCCCCCACCCCGTCCGTGTTCCTGAGCTCCTCCTCGGTGGCCTGATCGATCCGGTCGATGGAGCGGAAGCCACGGGCCAGCGCCTCGGCGGCGACCGGGCCGACATGACGGATCGACAGCCCGGTCAGGACGCGTGCGAGCGGGCGTTCCTTGGCGGCGGCGATGTTCTCCAGCATCGCCAGCGCGTTCTTCCTGGGCTCGCCCTGCTGGTTGGCGAAGACCGTGGCGATCTTCTCCTCACCGGTCTTCGGGTCGCGCTTGGGCAGTCCGCTGTCCTGGTCCAGGACGTACGCCTTGATGGGCAGCAACTGCTCGATGGTGAGGTCGAACAGGTCGCCCTCGTCCTTCAGCGGAGGCGGTGGCGGTGGCGGTGCCCCCTGCTCGTGCGAAGCCGAGAGATCGGGGGACGGCTCCAGCGGCTTGGTCAGGGCAGCGGCGGCCACATATCCGAAGTGCTCGATGTCCAGCGCCTTGCGGCCGGCGAGATAGAACAGCCGCTCACGCAACTGGGCCGGGCAGGTCCGCGCGTTCGGACAGCGGAGGTCGACGTCCCCCTCCTTCATGGGCCGCAGCGGCGTACCGCACTCGGGGCACTCGGACGGCATCACGAACTCGCGCTCGGTGCCGTCCCGCAGGTCGACGACCGGGCCGAGGATCTCGGGGATGACGTCACCGGCCTTGCGCAGCACCACCGTGTCGCCGATGAGCACGCCCTTGGCCTTGACGACGTCCTGGTTGTGCAGGGTGGCGAACTCGACCTCCGAGCCCGCGACCGTGACCGGCTCGACCTGCGCGTACGGCGTGACCCGGCCCGTGCGGCCCACGCCCACACGGATGTTGACGAGCTTGGTGTTGACCTCCTCGGGCGCGTACTTGTACGCGATCGCCCAGCGCGGGGCGCGCGAGGTGGAGCCCAGCCGCCCCTGGAGGGGCATCTCATCGAGCTTGACGACGACTCCGTCGATCTCGTGCTCCACGGAGTGGCGGTGCTCGCCGTAGTACGCGATGAACTCCCGTACGCCGTCGAGGTCGTCGACCACCTGGTTGTGCCGGGCGGTGGGCAGGCCCCAGGAGTGCAGCAGGTCGTACGCCTCGGAGAGACGGGTGAAGCCGTCCTCGACGCCCCGCAGGGCGCCGATGCCGTGCACCACCATGTGCAGCGGACGGGTGGCCGTGACGCGCGGGTCCTTCTGCCGCAGGGAACCCGCCGCCGCGTTGCGCGGGTTGGCGAAGGGCTTGTCGCCGCCCTCGACCAGCCGCGCGTTCAGCTCCTCGAACTTGTCCATCGGGAAGAAGACCTCGCCCCGGATCTCCACGAGGTCGGGGACCCGGTCGCCCTTGAGGCGGTCCGGGATCTCCGCGATCGTCCGCACGTTCGGGGTGATGTCCTCGCCCGTGCGGCCGTCGCCGCGGGTCGCCGCGCGCGTCAGACGGCCGTGCTCATAGGTGAGGTTGACCGCGAGACCGTCGACTTTCAGCTCGCACAGGAAGTGGTACGCGGAGGTGCCGACCTCCTTGGCGACCCGGTCGGCCCAGGCGGCCAGCTCCGCGTCGTCGAAGGCGTTGTCGAGGGAGAGCATGCGCTCGCGGTGCTCGACGGCCGTGAACTCCGTCTCGTACGCCCGCGCCACCTTCTGGGTGGGCGAGTCGGGGGTGCGCAGCTCGGAGTACTGCTCCTCGAGCGCCTCCAGGGAGCGCAGGAGCCGGTCGAACTCCGCGTCGCTGATGACGGGAGCGTCCTTCACGTAGTACCGGAAGCGGTGCTCCTCGATCTGCTCAGCGAGCTGCGCGTGCTGCTCCCGTGCCTCGGCGGGCACCGTCGTCTCCGCTTGCTTGTCGCCGGCCACCGTATGGTCCTCCCGTTACTCTGGGTTGTCCGCGAGGGATCTCGCCGCCCGGACGCAGTGGGCGAGCGCCCTGCGGGCGTAGTCCGGGGAGGCGCCCGCGAGCCCGCACGCCGGCGTGACCGTGACCGCCTCCGCGAGAAGCTCCGGACGCAGACCCAGCCTGCGCCACAGCGTCCTGACACCCATGACGCTACCGGCCGGGTCTGACAACGGGCCGTCGGTGCCGGGCACGACCCCGGCGAAGAGCCGGGTACCCCCTTCCACCGCCTCGCCGATCGCCTCGTCGTCACGCTCGGTGAGGAGCGGGAAGTCGAAGGAGACGGCGGCGGCGCCCGCCCGGCGCAGCAGGGCGAAGGGCACGTCCGGTGCGCACGCGTGCACGACGACCGGGCCGTCCGCGTGCACCGCGACGACGTCCCGCAGGGAGGCCTCGACGACCTGCCGGTCGACGGCCCGGTGCGTCCGGTAGCCACTGGCGGTCCTCACCTGTCCACGCAGGACGGAGGTGAGCGAGGGCTCGTCGAGCTGGAGGACGAGCCCGGCCCCCGGTACACGGCGCCGCACCTCCTCGAGATGGAGCCGCAGCCCCTCCGTGAGGGAGCCGGCGAGATCGCGGCAGGCGCCGGGGTCGGAGAGCGCGGCCTCGCCGTTCCTCAGCTCCAGGGCGGCGGCGAGCGTCCAGGGCCCCACCGCCTGCACCTTCAGCGCGCCCTCGTACCCCTGGGTGAACTCCTCCAGGGCGTCCAGGTCCTCGCCCAGCCAGGAGCGGGCCCGCCGGGTGTCCCGCCCGGGCCGGTCCCCGAGCCGCCAGCCGCTGGGCTCCACGCGCGCGTACAGGTCGACGAGCATCCCGGCGGTCCGTCCGATCATGTCCGCACCGGGCCCCCGGGCGGGCAGCTCGGCGAGGAAGGGGAAGTCCTCGAAGCTTCCGGTGACGGTCTTGGCGGCCTCCCGGGCATCGCCTCCCGGCATGGACCCGACTCCGGTGGCGGCACCGAACCTGAACTGGCTGTCTTCACTCACCCGTGCAGCGTAGGCCCTCCGGGGGAGCGGCCGTCCCCGGTGCCGGGTCCGCCGTGGGAGCGCGCCGCCCTGCTATGCCCCCGGCCGCACCGTCAGGTCGTTGACCTCCGCGTCCCTCGGCAGGTCCAGGCACATCAGGAGGGCCGTGGCCACCGACTCGGGGTCGATCCATCCGGACGGGTCGTACGGCTTGCCCTCCTGCTGGTGGACCTTGACCTGCATCGGGGTCGCGGTCCGGCCGGGGTAGACCGAGGTGACCCGCACGCCGTGCGCGTGCTCCTCCTGGCGCAGGGAGTCCGCGAGAGCCTTCAGGCCGTGCTTGGAGGCCGCGTACGCCGACCAGTCCGCATGCGCGTTCAGGCCCGAGCCGGAGTTCACGAACACGACATGGCCCCGGGCCGCGCGGAGCTGGGGCAGGAAGTGGCGGGTCAGCTCCGCGGGGGCGATCAGGTTGACGTTCAGCTGGTGGCGCCAGGACTTGGGGGTCAGCTCGCTCACCGGGCCCAGGTCGACCACGCCCGCGCTGTGCAGCAGCGAGTCCACTCGGTCGGGCAGGGCCTGGTGCGAGAAGGCCCAGGACAGCTTGTCCGGGTCGGCGAGGTCGCCCACCAGGGTCGTCGCCCCGGGGAACTCGGCCGCCAGGTCCTTCGCCCTGCCCGCGTCGCGCGCGTGGAGCACAAGAGCGTCCCCGCGCGCGTGCAGCCGGCGGGCCACCGCCGCGCCGATGCCGGAACCGGCTCCGGTGATCACATGTGTTGCCATACCCGCCATGCTCGCATCGGGGCGCTAGCGGATCCCGAGCGACTCCTCCAGATGCGCGAGCGCCCCCGCCGGTTCCTGGGCGAAGAACACCAGCTCCGAGAGCGGGCGCGGCAGGAAGCCCTCGTCCTCCATCCGCCGGAACTGCTGCTCCAGGCCGTCGTAGAAGCCGGCCGTGTTCAGGAGGACCACCGGCTTGTCGGTGTGCCCGTGCTTCTTCAGCTCCAGGATCTCGGTCGCCTCGTCGAGCGTCCCGGTCCCGCCGACCATGATCACGACCGCGTCGGCCTTCTCCAGGAGCAGCCTCTTGCGCTCGGCGAGGTCGTCGGCGACCACCATCTCGTCGGTACCCGGCCGGGCCTTGGCGGCCAGGAACCGGACGGAGACGCCCACGAGCCTGCCTCCCGCCTCCTGCACCCCGTCGGCGACCACCTTCATGAGGCCGGTGTCGGAGCCGCCCCACACCAGGGTGTGACCGCCTTTGCCGAGCAGCTCTGCGAACTGGCGCGCGGGGCGCGTGTAGCGGTCGGCGAGGTCGGCGGCGGAGAGGAAGACACAGATATTCATGCCGCACACCGTACGCGGGAAGAACCGCGGTCCCGCACGTGCTTTTCCTATATGAGCAACGGACACACGATCACCATCGAGCAGGGCGACCGGCACGTGCGCGTGGTACACGACGGACAGATCCTGGCCGAGACCGACCGGGCCCTCGTGCTGCGCGAGACCGGCTGTCCCGCGCGGTACTACATCCCCGCCGAGGACGTCCGCACGGACCTCCTCACCGCCTCGGAGACCCACACGGTCTGCCCCTTCAAGGGGACGGCGTCGTACTGGTCGCTGCCGGACGCGGCGGACCTCGTATGGGCGTATCCGGACCCCAAGCCGGACGTCGCCGCCGTCAAGGATCACC
Organism: Streptomyces sp. NPDC002513; assembly: GCF_053595355.1. Taxonomy (NCBI): domain Bacteria; kingdom Bacillati; phylum Actinomycetota; class Actinomycetes; order Kitasatosporales; family Streptomycetaceae; genus Streptomyces; species Streptomyces sp. NPDC002513. Next base: position 59,679 of record NZ_JBSFXK010000021.1, read on the forward strand.
TCTGCTTCTACGAAGTGGAGGTGTCGTGAGCGGCTGACGCCGCCGCCCTGCGGCAGTCTCGCAGACATGGACAAGCAGACCGTCTCACGCGACGGCACCCGCATCGCGTACGAACGCACCGGACAGGGCCCGGCGGTCGTCCTGGTGAGCGGCGCGATGTCCACGGGCGCCACCCTGGTGCACCTGGCCGCGCGTCTCTCGGACCGCTTCGGCGTCGTCGTGTACGACCGCCGGGGCCGCGGCGGGAGCGGTGACACGACGCCGTACGCGGTGGCCCGCGAGGTCGAGGACCTGGCCGCGCTCATCGAGGCGGCGGGCGGCGAGGCGTGGCTCTACGGCATCTCGTCCGGCGGCGCGCTGGCCCTGCGGGCGGCGGCGAGCGGGCTGCCGGTGCGCGGGGTCGCCGTCTACGAGCCGCCGTTCGCCGACTACGGGGGCGGTGCGCCGGAACGCGCGGAGTACACCGTGCGTCTCGGCGAGGCGCTCGGGCAGCACCGGCGCGGAGACGCGGTGGAGCTGTTCCTCGGCCTCACCGGCCTGGCCCCGGAGATGATCGCGAACGCCCGCCGGTCCCCGATGTGGGCCGACATGGAGGCGATCGCGCCGACCCTCGCCTACGACAACGCCGTGATGGGCGACGGGCTGGTGCCCCGGGAGGGGCTCGCCTCGGTCACCGTCCCCGTGCTGGCCGTTGCGGGCGGCGCGAGCCCGCAGTGGCTGCGCAGGGCGGCCGAGGCGGTCGCGCAGGCGGCACCCCGGGGCACGTACCGCACCCTGGAGGACCAGGACCACATGGTGGAGCCCCGGGTGCTCGCTCCGGTGCTGGCGGAGTTCTTCGGGAGCTAGCGGCCAGCCGTACTCGGCCGGGGCGCGCCACCGCGTCGCGCACCGGGAGGTCACGCCGCCCCGGTCGGGTGTGCCCGGAGGGCAGCCACCGCGATCGCGCTTTTGGGCGTCACGCCACCGCGGTCGTCGCCCGGACCGTCGACGCGATCGTCGCCGAGCCGACCACGCGCGTGCCGTCGTACAGGACGATCGCCTGGCCGGGGGCCACGCCGCGGACCGGCTCGGTGAAGCGCACCCGCAGTTCGCCGTCGACCAGGTCCGCCGTCACCTCCGTCTCGCCGCCGTGGGCGCGGAGCTGGGCCGTGTAGGTGCCGGGGCCGGCCGGGGCGGTGCCGCACCAGCGGGGCTTGACGGCGGTCAGCGCATGGACGTCGAGGGAGGCCGCCGGGCCCACCGTCACGGTGTTGCTGACCGGCGAGATGTCGAGGACGTAGCGCGGCTTGCCGTCGGGCGCCGGGGTGCCGATCCTGAGGCCCTTGCGCTGGCCGATCGTGAAGCCGTACGCGCCCTCGTGCGTGCCGACCCTGGTGCCGGACTCGTCGACGATGTCGCCCTCGGCCCGGCCGAGCCGCTGGGCCAGGAAGCCCTGGGTGTCGCCGTCCGCGATGAAGCAGATGTCGTGCGAGTCGGGCTTCTTGGCGACCGCGAGGCCCCGGCGCTCGGCCTCCGCGCGGATCTCGTCCTTGGTGGTGACCGTGTCGCCGAGCGGGAACAGCGCGTGGGCCAGCTGCCTCTCGTCCAGCACGCCGAGGACGTACGACTGGTCCTTGGCCATGTCGGAGGCGCGGTGCAGCTCGCGGGTGCCGTCGTCGAGGGTGACGACCTTGGCGTAGTGGCCCGTGCAGACGGCGTCGAAGCCGAGCGCGAGGGCCTTGTCGAGCAGCGCCGCGAACTTGATCTTCTCGTTGCAGCGCAGGCACGGGTTGGGGGTGCGGCCGGCCTCGTACTCGGCGATGAAGTCCTCGACCACGTCCTCGCGGAACCGCTCGGCGAGGTCCCAGACGTAGAAGGGGATGCCGATGACGTCCGCGGCGCGGCGGGCGTCGCGCGAGTCCTCGATGGTGCAGCAGCCGCGCGCGCCCGTGCGGAACGACTGCGGGTTCGCGGACAGCGCGAGATGGACGCCGGTCACGTCGTGGCCCGCTTCGGCGGCGCGGGCGGCGGCGACGGCGGAGTCGACTCCGCCGGACATGGCGGCGAGGACGCGGAGGGGGCGCTGCGGGGTGTCAGTCATAGCCCTTCAAGAGTACGGGGCGCGCGGCGGCCCCGGCTCGCGAGTATCCGCCGCCGTCCGCGGGGGCCGGAAGGCGGCTCGGACCGGCTCAGGTGAGCCCCGCGCTGCGCGCCCGCTCCACCGCGGGGCCGATCGCCTTCGCGACCGCCACCACGTCCTCCTGCGTGGAGGTGTGGCCGAGGGAGAAGCGGAGCGTGCCGCGGGCGAGGTCCGGGGCGGCTCCGGTGGCGAGCAGGACATGGCTCGGCTGGGCCACCCCGGCGGTGCAGGCCGAGCCCGTGGAGCACTCGATGCCCTGCGCGTCCAGCAGCAGGAGCAGCGAGTCGCCCTCGCAGCCGGGGAAGGTGAAGTGGGCGTTGGCCGGGAGCCGGTCCACCGGGTCCCCGCCGAGGAGCGCGTCCGGGACCGCCGTGCGGACCGCGGTGATCAGGGTGTCGCGCAGCGCGCCGATCTCCCGGGCGAACCATTCGCGCCGCTCGGCGGCGAGCCGTCCGGCGACCGCGAAGGAGGCGACGGCCGGCACATCGAGGGTGCCGGAGCGCACATGGCGCTCCTGGCCGCCGCCGTGCAGCACGGGCACGGGGCTGTACTCGCGGCCGAGGACCAGCGCTCCGATGCCGTACGGGCCGCCGATCTTGTGGCCGGAGACCGTCATGGCGGCGAGGCCGGACGCGTCGAAGTCGACCGGAATCTGACCGAGGGCCTGGACCGCGTCGGCGTGCAGCGGGATGCCGAACTCGGCTGCCACGTCGGCGAGTTCGCGGACCGGCATGATCGTGCCGATCTCGTTGTTGGCCCACATGACCGTGGCGAGGGCGACGTCGGCGGGGTTGCGGGCGATGGCCTTGCGCAGGTCCTCGGGGCGGACGCGGCCGTAGGAGTCGACGGGCAGGTACTCGACTGTGGCGCCCTCGTGCTCGCCGAGCCAGTGGACGGCGTCGAGGACCGCGTGGTGTTCGACGGGGCTGGACAGGATCCGGGTGCGGGCCGGGTCGGCGTCGCGGCGGGCCCAGTACAGGCCCTTCACGGCGAGGTTGTCGGCCTCGGTGCCGCCGGAGGTGAAGACGACCTCGCTGGGGCGGGCGCCGAGGGCTTCCGCGAGGGTCTCACGGGCCTCTTCGACGGTGCGCCGGGCGCGGCGGCCGGCTGCGTGCAGCGAGGAGGCGTTGCCGGTGACGGCGAGCTGGGCGGTCAGTTCCTCTGCCGCCTCGGGGAGCATCGGGGTGGTCGCGGCGTGGTCGAGGTAAGCCATGATGGGCCAATTCTATGGCCGGTGGTGGTGTGGGCGAGGCGCGGCCCGGCCCGGCCGGGGATGCGGCCGGGCCTTCCGGCCACCGCGCCGTACGGCTCTCAGAAGCTCCAGGACACCGTGTGGTCCATCTGCATCAGGGCCACCAGGACCATCAGGTCCGCGATGCCGAGGCCGAGGCCGAGATAGGCGCGGCCCCGGCGCCGGGTGCCGCGCCACAGGGCCACGGCCGCCAGGGCGATGGCGAGGGGGCCGAGGAAGACATTGAGGACCAGGAGGCCGACGAGGCCCAGGATGAAGGACGCCACGGCCATGCCCTCGGTGTCGCGCGTACCGGTGCGGCGGTCCGCGGCCGTGGTGCTCGTGTCGGCCGGAGTCGCGGCGCTGGTGCCGGCCGGAGCCGTGGTGCTCTCCTTGCGGGTCGCGGTGAGGTTCATGATGCGGTCATCTCCCGACGGTCGGATGGCGTACGGCGATCAGTGGGCCGAGGTGTGCCGCCGGCGCCCGTGCCGCTCGCGGACCGCGAAGATCACGAGCCAGACGGCGATCACGGCCGCGGCCACGAGGGTGACGGGCAGCGGGGCGTGGGCCACGGTGCCCAGGACGGTCCCCAGCAGCAGAAGTGCGGCGACGAGGATCAGCATGGGATGACATCCCCTCCGAGGTGGGCGCCTGTCGTTACATTCCGGTGAACGATTGTGGTTACAACCGTTCACTGACTGCCCAGTCTAACGCGTCCCCCGGCTTTCAAATTCCAGCGAACAATTGTTAACTGCATGGCATGAGTCACACCCTCGGGATCCGGCAGGCCCAGAAGCAGAAGACCCGGCAGGCGCTCCTGGACGCGGCGCTCGCACTGCTGGAGGAGCAGAGCCTGAGCAGCCTCGGCCTGCGCGAGGTCACGCGTGCGGCGGGGGTCGCCCCGACCGCCTTCTACCGGCACTTCCGGTCGACGGCGGACCTCGGTGTGGAACTGGTCCAGGCGGCCCTCGGCAGCCTCCACCCGATGATCGAGTCCACGGTCGCCGCGACCGGCGGCAGCGAGGAACGCATCGCGCGCGCCGTCGACCTGATCGCCCGTCATGTCGACGCGTATCCGGCGCACGTACGGTTCATCGCGCGGGAGCGGCACGGCGGCGTGCAGCCGGTGCGGGAGGAGATCCGGCGCCAACTGGAGCGGTTCGCCGAGGAGGTGCGGGTCGCACTGGCCGGACATCCCGAGTCCGCGGGATGGAGCGAGGAGGACCTGCTGATGCTCGCCGGCCTGTATGTCGATCAGATGCTGGCGACGGCCTGCCAGTTCCTGGAGGCGATGGAGGGTCCCACCGACATGCGGGACGAGGTGGCCAGGACGGCGACCCGGCGGCTGCGTCTGATCAGCATCGGCCGCCGTCACTGGAAGGCGTGACGGGCCGGTCCCGCACCCGGCGGGCCGCCCGCTGCGGCGCCGCGGCACTCACCCGTCGCCGCCGGTACGGCTGCGCCGGAGCCGGAGCGCGCCCGCGACACACCCTTCGACCCGGCCCGTCCGGCCCCCGAGCCGACACCTACAGGCATCCGGCGGCACGCCGACCGCGCACGCCCTGAGCGCCGAACGGACCGCGCCCCGGCGGGGGTGCGGCCCGTTCCACGGCCCGGCTCAGCCCAGCCGGACCCGTGCGAGCTGACGGGACTGCGCGACCAGACGGTCCCGGCTGTCCCAGATCTCGGCGTCCTCCTCCAGGAAGCCGCCGGCGAGGTTGCGCGTGGTGATCGACACCCGCAGCGGTCCCGGCGCCGGGCGGCTGCGCACATGCACGGTCAGCTCGACGGTGGGCACCCAGCCGGAGAGCCCCATCTCGAAGGCGGTGGGCGGCAGTGCGTCCACCGCGAGGAGCAGCGACAGCGGGTCCGCGTCGCGGCCGTCGGCGAGTCCGAACCACGCCCGCATCTCGCCCTTGCCGGAGGGTGCTCCGAGGGCCCAGCCCAGGGTGGCCGGGTCCAGCTTGATCATCAGCCGCTCGGCGATCGCCGAGCTGCCGGAGACGGGCGCCGGGCCGTCCTCGGGGCCGAAGCACCGGTCCATGGGCGGGAAGGCGGGCGGCTTCGCGGTCGTGCGTACATCGTCGGGCAGGGAGTCCAGGTCGCCGTACGAGGCGAGGACGCGGATGCGTTCGATCTCGCGGCCCTCGTCGTCGTACTGGAAGAGGGACGCCTGGCCGGTGGAGAGGGTGCGGCCGGTGCGCACCACGTCCGTGCGGATCACCGCGGGTCCCGGCCGGGAGGCGGTGAGGTAGTGGGCGGAGATCGTGAACGGGTCCGCGTGCGGCAGGGCGTCCGCGAGGGCGCGGCCGAGGACGGCCAGCAGATAGCCGCCGTTGACGGCGCCGATGATCGTCCAGCCGGCGGAGAGGTCGATGTCGTAGACGCCGGGTTCCCGGAGGGTGACCGCGGTGTCGCGGTCGAACTCGCTGTCGCCGATCGTGGCCGTGGCGGCCTGTGTGCTAGCTGCTTCTGGCATGCCGAAACGGTACAACATGGAATTACTGAGCAGTAGCTTTGTACTGCCGCGAATCCATGACGCCTTCAGGAACGTCCATGCGAATCCAGTCCTCCTCAAGTGAGGTTTTGGCAATTTCTCGGTAAGTGTCCGCACTCGTCCGTGACCGAGCGGCACCCGTCCCCCTCTGAGAAGACGTAGAGCCAGATCCGCCCGTTCATAGGAAGAGCCGCCACGCCGATGAGCCTGACCGGGACGCCGTTCCTCCTCACGTCGATCGTCCTCGTGGCGGTCGCCCTCGCCCTGCCCTTGGTCCTGTGGTCCCGAATCCGCGGCCCGATGCTCCTGCGCCACGCCGCCCGGGTGGTGATGCTGCTGTTCGCGCAGGTCACCGCCGTCACCCTGGTCTTCGTCCTGGTGAACAACGCGAACAGCCTGTACGACAACTGGTCCGATCTGCTCGGCACGGGCAACCATGTGCGCCAGGCCGCCGACCTCGGCAAGGACGGCACCGGCGGCATCCAGATCAAGGCCCTGCCCAAGATCCACCAGACGTTCACCCAGGCCGACGGCCCGGGCATGCACGCCGCCGGCGGTGTGCGCGTCACCCAGCTCAAGGGCCAGGTGTCGGGCGTCGACGCCGAGGTCTACGTCTGGCTGCCGCCGCAGTACAACGACCCCGCCTACAGGAACAAGAAGTTCCCCGTCGTGGAGCTGCTCTCCGGCTATCCGGGCTCGGCGAAGGCGTGGTTCGGCTCCCTCAAGGCGCACGAGCAGCTACTGCCGCTGATGCGCACCGGCCAGGTGGCGCCCTTCATCCTGGTGGCGCCGCGCACCAACCTCATCGCCAAGGTCGACACGGGCTGCGCGAACGTCCCCGGCGTCGTGAACGCCGACACCTGGCTCAGCATCGACGTGCCGAAGATGGTGATGGACAACTTCCGCGCCGAGTCCGCGCCGGACGGCTGGGCGGCGGCCGGCTACTCGGCGGGCGCGCACTGCGCCGCGAAGCTCGCGGCCGCGCACCCCGACCGCTACCGGGCCGCGATCAGCCTCTCCGGCTACAACGACCCGATCGGCGAGCGCAAGTCGCTCGCCGCGCGGAGCACCGCGTTGCGCCGGGCGAACAACCCCTACTTCCTGCTGAAGAGCCAGCCCACCCCGCCGCGCATCTCCCTCTACCTGTCCGGCCAGCTCGGCGACGGCTACCAGGCGGCCGCCGCGCTGGAGCAGATCGCCAAGCCTCCGACCGTGGTGCGCGCGGTGCTGATCCCGCGCAGCGCGGGCGGGCACAGCATGGCCCTGTGGCGGCCGCAGATCCCGTACGTGTTCACCTGGCTCACCCAGCAGATGACCGGGAAGGACGCCAGCGGGCCTACTCCTCGGCAACCGTGGACCGGCGGTTCCAAGCGCGCGGCGCTCGCCAGTGGAACCGCATCGCCAGAAGGCGTAGCACGAAAGCGGTGACGACGGCGAGACCGCTCGTCAGCGGGGTCAGCGCGCCGTAGCGGATGCAGAGTACGACCATGGTGGCGCCGACGATCGCCGGGACCGCGTAGAGGTCGCGGTCCCAGCGCAGCAGGGAGGGCACCTCGTTGGCGAGGATGTCGCGCAGGACGCCGCCGCCCACCGCCGTGGCGAGGCCGAGGGCCGCGCTCGCGGTGAGGCCCAGCCCGTGGTCGTAGGCCTTGATCGTGCCCGTCACGCAGAACAGGCCGAGGCCGGCCGCGTCGAAGACGTTGACGGCCACCTGGATCCGCTCCACCTCGGGGTGGAGGAAGAAGACCAGGAGGGCGGCGAGCAGCGGGGTCAGGAAGTACCCCAGGTCCGTGAAGGCGGCCGGCGGTACGGCACCGATGATCACATCGCGGAACAGCCCTCCGCCCAGCGCCGTGACCTCGGCGAGCACGGCGATGCCGAACACGTCGAAGTTCTTGCGGACGGCCAGCAGCGCACCGGAGATCGCGAAGACGAAGATGCCGACGAGATCCAGGGTGTGCTGGACGGAGGGACTGAACAGTTGCTGGAGCACCCTTACATTCTCACTCATTCAGGTGAATGCACCTTGCAAAGTAAGGCGAGCGCTCTGGAAAGCCGGGGTTACAAGGCCGGACGCTCCGTGCTGTAGATCCACTTCTGGAACAGGTCGTCCAGCCGCTGCCCGGAGACCTTCTCCGCGAGCCGGACGAAGTCCCCGGTGTTCGCGGTGCCGTAGCGGTGGAGCTTCGTCCAGGCGGGCAGGAGCTTGAAGAACGCGGTGTCGCCGATGCGCTCGCGCAGCGCCTGGAGGGTCATCGCGCCGCGCTGGTAGACCGCGGAGGCGAACATGGTGTCGCGCTGCGGGTCGGCCACCTTGATCTGCCAGAACGCGTTGCCGGCCGGGCGGGCGTTGTACGCCGCGAGGAACGAGTCGTGGGCGGAGCGGGTACCCCGGTGCTCCGCCCACAGCCACTGGGCGTAGGTCGCGAAGCCCTCGTTGAGCCAGATGTCCTTCCAGCGTTCCACCGAGACCGAGTCGCCGAACCACTGGTGGGCCAGCTCGTGCACGATCGTCGACTCGGAGCGGACGGCCGAGTACGCGGGCTTGGACTGGACCTCCAGCGAGAAACCGGCCTCGGGCATGTCGTCGACGATGGCGCCGGTCTCCTCGAAGGGGTACGGGCCGAAGACCTGCGACCAGTAGTCGGTGGCCTCGGCGGTGACGGCGTACACGTCGACGGCGTTGCCGTTCGCGAGGACGGGGTCGATGGCGACGTAGACCGGGATGCCCGACGGCGTCTTCCCGGTCCGCACATCGAACCTGCCGATGGTGGCCGTCGCCAGATAGGTGGCCATCGGCCGGGACTCCCGCCAGTGGGTGACCGTCTTGGCGCCCTTGTCGTACGTCGACACCAGCCGGCCGTTGGACACGGCGGTCAGGCCCTTCGGCGCCGTGATGCGGATGTCGTAGGCGGCCTTGTCGGAGGGGTGGTCGCTGGAGGGGAACCAGGTGGAGGCGGCGTTGGGCTCGCACGCGACGAAGACGCCGTCGGCCGTCTTCATCCAGCCGTAGTCCGAGCCGAAGACGATGGGGCCGCCGAGCGGTTCCGGGACCCCGCCGTAGGTGACGGCGACCGTGAAGTCCCTGCCCCGGGGAAGGACGCCGCGCGGGGTGATCCGGATCTCGTCGCCCTCGCGGGTGAAGTCGGCCCGTCTGCCGTTCACCTCGATCCGCGTGACCTGAAGCTTCTGCAGGTCGAGATCGAAGGAGGTGAGGTTCTGGGTGGCCCGGGCCGTGATCGTCGTACGGCCGTCGAGACGGCCGCTGCCCGGGTCGTACGCCACGTCGAGGGCGTAGTGGCGGGCGTCGAAGCCGCCGTTGCCGAGCTGGGGGAAGTAGGAGTCGCCGATGCCGGCGGACCCGGGCGAGGGGGCGGAGGAGGCCGCGATGGCGAAGGAGGAGGCCGCCGCGAGGGCGAGGGCTCCCCAGCGTGCCGAACGGGAGAGTGCCATGAGTCGTCCCTTCGAGCGTGCTGTCGATCAGACGGACACGCCCGACTCTGCGCTCTCCTGTTCGATCATGTACATGACTTTACCAATCTGTCATGCGCTCGCCGCGTCAACGGGGACGCCCCGGTAGCCGATCCTTCGGTCACCGGGGCATACCTGACGCCTCTTTACTCGCTACTTCCGGCCGTCGGTCTTCGACTGCTCCGAAGATCCGGACGCCGATTTGCCGGTGGCGGCGGAACCGGAGGCATCCTCGGCGGCGGCCTCCGGGGTCTCCCCGGCAGCGGCTTCAGAGGTCTCCTCGGCAGCAGCCTCAGAGGTCTCCCCGGCAGCGGCTTCCGCAGCTTCGTCCGAAGCGGTCTCCGTCGACTCGTCGGAAGCGGTCTCCGTGGACTCGTCGGCAGGAGCCTCCGTCGACTCCCCAGAGGGGGCCTCCGTCGGCTCCTCCGATGCGGCGGCCTCCGCCGACTCCGAAGACGCGGCCTCCGCCGACTCGTCGCCAGCAGCCTCCGCCGACTCGTCGCCAGCAGCTTCCGCCGACTCCCCAGAGGGGGCCTCCGCCGGCTCCTCCGATGCGGCGGCCTCCGCCGACTCCGAAGACGCGGCCTCCGCCGACTCATCGCCAGCAGCCTCCGTCGACTCCCCGGAGGGGGCCTCCGCCGCCTCCTCCGCAGCAGCCTCGGCCTTCTCCGCCTCTACCTCCGCGGCCACGGCCGCCGACGTCTCCGCCGACTCCTCCAGTACCGCCTCCGGCACCAGCTCCGCCGCCTCCCTGGCATCGGACAGCAGCACGGTGTCCTGCGGGGCCTGGTCCTCGAAGTTCTCCGGGTGGTGGCAGGCCACACGCTGACCGGGCTTCAGCTCCAGGAACTGCGGCTCGGTGGTGCGGCAGATCTCCGTCGCCTTCCAGCACCGGGTGTGGAAGCGGCAGCCGCTCGGCGGGGCGATCGGCGAGGGGACGTCGCCCTTGAGCAGGATGCGCTCGCTCTTGGCACCCTTCCGCCTCGGGTCCGGGATCGGGACCGCCGACATCAGCGCCTTGGTGTACGGGTGCATCGGCGCCCTGTACAGCGAGTCCCGGTCGGCCAGCTCGACGATCTTGCCGAGATACATCACCGCGATCCGGTCCGAGACGTGCCGGACGACCGACAGGTCGTGCGCGATGATCACGTACGTCAGGCCCAGCTCCTGCTGGAGGTCGTCGAGCAGGTTGACGACCTGCGCCTGGATCGACACGTCCAGCGCGGAGACCGGCTCGTCGGCCACGACCAGCTTCGGGTTGAGCGCGAGCGCGCGGGCGATGCCGATGCGCTGGCGCTGACCGCCGGAGAACTCGTGCGGGTAGCGGTTGTAATGCTCGGGGTTGAGGCCCACGACCGACAGCAGCCGCTGCACTTCCTTCTTGATCCCGCCCTCGGGCGTGACGCCCTGGAGCCGGAAGGGAGCGCCGACGATGGTGCCGATCGTGTGACGGGGGTTCAGCGACGAGTACGGGTCCTGGAAGATCATCTGCACATCGCGGCGCATCGGGCGCATACCGCTCACCCCGAGGTGCGTGATGTCCTTGCCCTCGAACTCGATCGTGCCGCCGGTCGGTTCGAGCAGCCGGGTGATCAGCCGGCCCATCGTGGTCTTGCCGCAGCCCGACTCGCCCACGACACCCAGGGTCTCACCGGACCTGACCTCGAAGTCGAGGCCGTCGACCGCGCGCACCACGCCGACCTGACGCTGGAACAGGCCCTTCCTGATGGGGAAGTGCTTCTGCAGCCCGGTCACCTTCAGCAGCGTCTCGCCGGGCGCGGCGTCCTGGGTGAGGGTGGCCGCGCCGGAGACCTTCGCCTCCGTGCCGTCGCTCTGTGCAGGGATGCTCACTGCGTTGTCCTCTGCGTTCTCACTCACAGCTTCGGCGCAATCTCTTCGGTCCAGATACGCTCCCGCTGCTCCTGCGACATGTGGCAGGCCGCCCAATGCTTGCTGCCGACCTCGGTCAGCTCGGGCCGGACGGTGCGGGTGAGGTTGTCCTTCGGGACGTCGGCGTACGGGCAGCGGGGGTTGAAGGCACAGCCGGACGGGATGTTGATCAGGGAGGGCGGGGAGCCCTTGACCGGGATGAGGCGCTCCTGCTGCTCACGGTCCAGGCGCGGCATCGAGCCGAGCAGGCCCCAGGTGTAAGGGTGGCGCGGCTCGTAGAACACCTTCTCGGCCGGGCCGCGTTCGACGCAGCGGCCGCCGTACATCACCAGGATGTCGTCGGCGAGTTCGGCGACGACGCCCAGGTCGTGGGTGATGATGATGACGGCGGAGCCGAACTCCGTCTGCAGATCACGGATGAGGTCGAGGATCTGCGCCTGGACGGTCACGTCCAGGGCGGTGGTCGGCTCGTCCGCGATGAGCAGTTCGGGGTTGTTGACCAGCGACATCGCGATCATCGCGCGCTGGCGCATCCCGCCGGAGAACTCGTGCGGGTAGTTGTCCACCCGCTTGTCCGGCTGCGGGATGCCCACCCGGTCGAGCATCTCGATCGCCCGCTTGCGGGCGGTCTTCTTGTCGACGTCGTGGTGAATGCGGTACGCCTCCACGATCTGCTGGCCGATCGTGTAGTACGGGTGCAGCGCCGACAGCGGATCCTGGAAGATCATCGCCATCTCACGGCCGCGCAGCTTGCGTACGTGATCCGGGTCGGCGGACAGCAGCTCGGTGCCGTTCAGCCAGATCTCGCCGGAGATCTGTGCCTTGCGCTTGCCGTACTGACCCGTGGTGTGCAGGCCCATGATGCCGAGCGAGGTCACCGACTTGCCGGAGCCCGACTCGCCCACGATGCCGAGAGTCTTGCCCTTCTCCAGCTGGAAGCTGAGCCCGTCGACGGACTTGACCAGTCCGTCGTCGGTCGGGAAGTGCACCTTGAGATCGCGTACTTCGAGGAACGCGCTGGGAGCCGCCGAGCCGCCGGTGGGCTCGCCCACCGCCGATCCGGTCTTGCTGAGTTCGGTCATGCGAGCCTCACTCGGGGGTCGATCACGGCGTACAGGAAGTCCACCACGAGGTTGGCGACGATCACCGCGAGCGAGGTGATCAGGGTGACGCCCAGGATGAAGGGCAGGTCCTGGCTCTTGATGGCGTCCAGCACCTTCTGGCCGAGACCGGGAAGGCTGAACGTGGTCTCGGTCAGGACCGCGCCGCCGATGAGGGCGCCGAGGTCCATGCCCAGCATGGTGAGGATGGGCGTCATGGTGGAACGCATGGCGTGCTTGCCGATGACGACCTGCTCCTTGAGGCCCTTGGCGCGAGCCGTGCGGATGTAGTCCTCGCCCAGGATCTCCAGCATGGTGGCGCGGGTGATCCGTGCGTACATCGCCGCGTAGAGGAAGGCCAGGGTGATCCACGGCAGGATCATGCCGCCGAACCAGCCCGTGAAGCTCTGCCCGATGGGCACGTACTCGGCCTGCATCCACTTCAGTCCGAAGACGAAGATCGCCAGGCTGAGCAGACCGGTGAAGTAGATGGGCAGCGAGACGCCCGCGAGCGCGACGACCATCGCACCGCGGTCCCACAGGCTGCCCCGCTTGAGGGCCGAGAGCACACCCGCGGCGACACCGAAGATCAGCCACAGGACGGCGGCGCCGAGCGCCAGCTCCAGGGTGACCGGGAAGCGGTCGGTCAGCACCGGCCAGACGGCCTGCTCGCTGCGGAAGGAGTAGCCGAAGCACGGCGCGGCGCAGTGGGTGACATCCCCGCCGCCCGAGTAGGTCCGGCCCACGAAGATGCCCTTGAAGAACTCCCAGACCTGGGAGTAGATCGGGTCGCTCAGACCCAGCTTCTCCCGCACCGCCTCGACGGCGGCCGGGTCCGCCTGCTTGCCCACGAAGCTCGTGGCGATGTCCACGCCCGCCCACTTGGGGACGAGGAAGAAGATGCAGAAGACCACCAGGATGATGACCACAAGCATCACTGCGGCGGCGATCAGCCGCCTGATGAGGTAAGCGAGCACAGCGTACGGCCCGCCGCGGACCGCGGGCCACCGGAGGTTGTCCGGTGGCCCGCGGTCACGCCGCGCCGGCCTTCACCTGCCTTTCGTGCCGTTCGGCGGGTGTGCCGGGATTACTTCGCGGACTTCAGGCCCAGGTTGACGAAGTCGTACTGGCCGCTGTACGCGTTGGTCGTGTACACGTTCGCCAGCCGGTTCGAGCGCCAGTTGATGAACTTCTCGAAGGTGAAGGGCAGGTAGTAGCCGCCCTCCATGACCTTGTGGTTGATCTGCGTGGCGATCTGCGTCTGCTGGGAGACGTCCGTCGCCTTGGTGAACTGGTCGAACAGCCCGTCGATCGTCTTGTCCTTGATCAGGGCGAAGTTGTTGTTACCGCTCTGAAGGATGTACTTGCTGTCCCACAGAGGCAGGCCGTAGCCCTGGACGGACGGGAAGTCCGGGCCCCAGCCCATGATGATGATGCCGTAGCCCTTCTTCTGCACGTTGGCGGGGCTACCGATGATGCCGGCGTACTGCGCACCGTCGTACTGGTCGATCTGGGCGTTGATGCCGACCTTCTTCAGCGACGCCTGCAGGGACTGGGCGGTGGCCACCTCGACCGGCTTGTTGTTACGGACGGCGATGGTGGTGCTGAAGCCGTTGGGCTGGCCGCAGGCCTTCAGCTCCTCCTTGGCCTTGGCGACGTTGCCGTTCTTGTTCGCACCGGCGATCTGGAACGGGTCGTACTTCTGGCCCTCGGACCCCGGCACGGAGGGCGGCAGCATGTTGGTGCCGATGTCGCCACCCGCGATCGGGCCACCGCGCGCGGTCTGCAGCGACACGTGGTCCGCGCCGTAGATCACCGCGTTGCGGCAGTGGATGTTGTCGAACGGCTTCACGCTCTGCGGGAAGGACGCGTAACGGATGTAACCGGAGAGCGGGTTGTCCAGGTTGCCCTTGTGCTCCTTCAGGGCGATGGTGCGGCCCTGCGGGGACAAGCCGGTCTGGTTGAGGTCCAGGTCGTAGTCGCCGGCGATCAGACGCTGGTCCATGTCGTTGGCGTTGGTGAACAGCTTGACGGTGATCGTGTCCGGGTACGCCTTGCGGACCGTGTCGGAGGACTGCTTCCAGCTGGCGTTCCGGACCAGGGTGAGGCCCTTGCCCGGGTCGTACGACTGGAACTTGTAGGGGCCCGAGGAGAACGGGTGCAGACCGTACTTGGACTTGGTGTCCATGTCCTGGCGCACCGGCGATGCCGAGGGCAGCGCGATCATCTGCAGGAAGTCCGAGTTGGCCTCGGGCAGGTGGAAGACGACCGTCTTGTCATTGGGCGTGTCGATCGCCTTCAGGCCCAGGTGGTCCTTGGAGGTGTCCTTGTAGGGGCCCTTGTACGCGCTCTTGGGGTCGAGCACGTTCTTGAGGTAGACCGGACCGCCCGACAGGACATCCTGTGCCCACTGGCGCTCGATGCCGTACTTGATGTCCTGGGAGGTGATCGGCTTGCCGTCCTCCCAGGTGATCCCGTCGCGCAGGGTGAAGGTGTAGGTCTTGCCGCCGTCCGAGACCTTGCCCATGTCGGTGGCGAGGTCGGGCTGCAGCTCGGCGCCCGTCTTGCCCGGCTCGGTCTTGTAGGTGACCAGCTGACGGCTGTAGTAGCGCATGAAGTTCCACGCCATGCCGTAATAGGCGCGGGTGGTGTCCCACGAGTCGGCGTCCTGCGCGCTCGCGAACTTCAGCGTGCCGCCCTTCTTGGCCAGCGAGGCCTGGGCGACCTTGTTGTTCGCCGCGTCGAAGCCGGCCGCGCCGTCCTTCGAACCGCCGCCGTTGTCACCGCCGCTGCCGCCGCACGCCGCCGTGGTCAGCAGCGCGGCGACCACCGCTGCAGCGGCCATGGCCTGCTTGCGCCGCCCTGAGGTGCGTTGGGTAGTCACGATCTCGGATCCTCCGGATAGATGAGAGACCCCGTGTCGGTGCCACGGGTCGCTGGGGGTACGGCAGTTCAGCGGGAGCCCTTGGGGTCCAGCGCGTCGCGCACGCCGTCACCGAAGAGGTTGAAGGCGAGCACGGTGATGAAGATCGCCACACCGGGGACCACCATGTACATGGGGTCCGAGTCGTAGTAGTCGATCGCGTTCGAGAGCATCTGGCCCCAGGAGGCGGTGGGCGGCTTCACGCCCACGCCGAGGAAGCTGAGCGCCGCTTCGGTGAGGATGTTGGTCGGGATCATCATCGTCGTGTAGACGATGATCGGCGCCACGAGGTTGGGCAGCAGCTCCTTGAACAGGATGTAGAACCGGCCGGCGCCGAGGGAGCGGGCCGCCTCGACGTACTCGCGCTCACGCATCGAGAGCGTCTGACCGCGCACCACACGTCCGACGTAGGGCCAGCCGAAGAACCCGATGACCAGGATCATCACGAAGACGCGCACGGCCGAGCCGCTCAGCCCCAGCATCTTGTCCGGCATGACCGAGACCAGCGCGATGATGAACAGCAGCTGCGGGAAGGCGAGTAGACCGTCCATGACCCGGCTGACGACCGAGTCGACCCACCCGCCGAAGAAGCCGGCGAGGATGCCGAGCACGGTGCCGAGGACGATCGCGACCAGCGCGGAGAGGAAACCCACGAGGAGCGAGATCTGTCCGCCGTAGACGATGCGGGCGAAGATGTCGCGTCCGTTGACCGGCTCCACACCGAGGAGATGGTCACCGCTGATGCCGCCCAGGGACCCCGTGGGCGTGCCGAACAGCGGGTCGATCAAGTTCTCGTGGTACGCATCGGGGTCCTGCCCGACCAGGCTCGTGATCACGGGGGCGAAGACCGCCATCAGGATCAGCACCAGCACGACGACGCCACCCGTCAGGGCGAGCTTGTCCCGCTTGAGGCGCTCCCAGGCGATCCGGCCCAGGGAACGCCCCTGGACACCCTTCTCCCCGGCAGCCGCAAGCGCCGCTTCCTCGGCGGCACTCGGTGCCGCTTCCGCGGTCGGCTCGTGCAATGGTGCCGTCATCTGGCAGGGACCCCTCTCAACCGGCGGTGACCGGCCCGCACTTGCCGCGGTGGCGGCATGATCAGTCCGTCGTACACAGGGGTTGGAACCCCTTGAAGCGGGAGTCTTCAACGCTTCGGCGATCAGTTGCCAGACTTGACGGTGAATGGATGCGTAAACGTGATGCGGGCAAGGGGGTTCCGTTATCCGGACGTTGGGTAACGGGGTGCGGACACCCGCCAACCGGGACACACCGCACGAGACTCGGATCATCCACCCGCATCTACGCGCGAAGAGGGGCTCCTGGCGGCGGACCTGACCGATCCTCGGACAGCCCGGTGACCGACCCCGGCGCGGTCCTCGGTCAGTAGGCGCCGCGCCCCGGCGGATAGCCGTACCCCCCGGCCGCCGGAGCCTGGGCCGGGGCGGCGTGGGCCTCACGGTCGTAGAACGGACGGGCGTGGGCGCGGAGCCACATCGCGACCGGGTCGTGCGCGTCGGACATGGCGACGGTCGACACGGGCAGCCCCTCCGGGACCGCCCCGACGGAGCTCTGCATCATCGCGCGCACCGAGTCGACGGCGGGCGGCGAGGTGTCGTAGACGTCCAGGCCGATCGCCAGATAGGGAGCGCCGAGGGCGGGCTGCACCCAGGCGCGCCGCAGCGAGCGCACCGCGGGTGTGCGGTGTGCGTTCTGCGTGAGGAGGGCGTAGAACTGTGGGATCGCGATGACCGGTTCGGCGAGCCGGAGCGGGCCGGCGGGCTGACGCTCCAGGCCGGTCGCGATGCGGCGCAGATCCAGCCAGGGGATGCCGACGCCGCCGCCCGGCGCATGCGGGTTGAGCCACAGGCCGTAGTGGTCCGGGTAGAGGGTGCGGGCCGCGTCGAGGCCGTCGACCACCTCGTAGGAGCGGTTCCAGCCGCAGGCCGAGAGTTCCTGGGCGGAGGTGACGCAGGGCGCGTAGCCGTAGCCGTTCACCTCCATGTGTCCGTACTGGGCGTCGGGCGAGCCGGCCTGGCCGTGCCAGAGCAGCATCCAGACCTGGCCGGAGGACGGGGTCGCGAGGACGCGCAGCAGCGCCTCGTAGGCGTCGTAACGCCCGGGCGTCACCTGGCGCAGCATCTGCTCGACCTGTCCGGCCGCGGCCGTGCCCGACGCGCTCACCCTCTACCGCCCCTTCACGACAAACCTGACAACCCCGACGGAGACCTTCGGTGCGTGGTGCACGGCTCTCAGCCGCGCCGCCCCGACCCAGTGCCCCGACAGGGCACTGGCCATTCTCTCCTGTCCGCGGGACACCGCATCCCCCCGCGGCCGCGCCGGGGACCGGGCCCCCGCCCCGGGCCGGAGACGGGCTTGTCCCGTCCCGGCCATGAAACCAGGTTAAGGCGCCCTACTGACAGCGCCTTGACGCGCACCGCCCCGCATCGCCCCGGCACCGCGTGCCGCGGGCGCGGGCGGCTCAGTAACCGTGCTGGTAGAACGGCCGTACGTGCTCCCGCAGCCACTCCCCGACCGGGTCCTGCGCCACATCCAGGAACACCATGTTCACGGGCACGCCCACCGGCACCTGCCCGAGCGCCCGGCCGAGCGCGTCCAGCGGGAGCGTACGTATGTCGGCCTCCTGGGAGGAGAGTTCGACGCCGATGAACATCACCGGGTCGGCGGTCTCGATCGCGGCCAGGCAACGGCGCGCGGTGAGCACCACCCCGGTCGCCGCGAACTCGGCGGAGGCGGCGGCGAGGAAGTCCACCGGGTCGTCCTGCCAGTCGGGCTCGAACAGCCGGACGCGCCCGCCGCTCACGGGGCCGTCCAGCGGGGTGCGCCCGGCGCGGCACAGCTCGGCCACCGCGTCCGGCGGCAGCGGCACGCCCACCACGCCGCCGGGGTTGACCGCGATGCCGACCTGCGGGGGCAGCCCGCGGGCGAACTCGACGGCGGGCGCGATCGTGTACGACATGTGGTTGCCGACGACCTGGCGGAACTGCTCCTCCGAGGTGAACACCGGCACATACGCCTGCCCCTCGATCTCCACCGTGGGCAGGTCGAGCGGGCCGCTGTGCGGGCCGCCGCCGCTCGGCAGCGGCACCCACAGGAAGCTGCGGCCGAGGACCTCCACGATCCGGCCGCCGGCCGAGGGGATGCCGAGCGAGGCGGAGAGCACCTCCTCCAGCTCGTTGCCCGGCCAGCCGCCGTGCGGATGGGGGTGTGCCTGTGCGGGGAAGTCCGCGGGAAGGTCCGCCGGGAAGTCCATCTCTGCTACCGCCTGCGAAAGAGCTGAGGAACCACTGCTGAGATGCGCAAGGCTAACGGGTACGCGGGCCGCGCCCCTCAGGCGGCGAAGCCGGCCCCGGTGCGCGAAGGCGGCCCCGGTCCCGCGTAACCAGCTCCGGTCCGCGCAACCGGCCTCGGGTCCGGAGTCGGCCCCCTCGGTTCGCCGAGCCCGCCCCGGTCCCGCGCGACCGGCCACGATCGCACGCAGCCGACCTCGGTCCCGCGAAACCGTCCTTGCTCCCGCAATGCCCGCCCCGGTCCCGCGCGAGCGCCCCCCGTCCGCGGCGTCGGCGTCAGCCCGCGAAGTCGATCCGGCGCAGGACGTCCGCCGCCTGACGGTCGAGGAGGACCACCGAGCCGCAGCCGTCCGGGACGGTGCCCCGCTCGACGGAGCCCAGCAGACGCCCGGCGGCCCGGCGGTGCCTGAGGAACGCGTACCGCGACACGCCCCGGCCGCGCTCGCGCTGGCCCGCCAGGGCCGCGTCCGTGGTGACGTCGAGCACGAGCAGATGGAGGGTGCCGCCGCGGCGGCGGGCCGCGCGGGCCAGCCAGGAGCGCACCCAGGGCTGCGTCCCGCAGTCGTGGACGACGACCCCGGTGCCGGTGCGCAGGGCGCGGCGCAGGCCGGCGTAGTGGGCGAGGCGGACGAGGGGGCGGTAGACCGCGTACGGCAGGAAGCGGGAGAGGCGCTCGTCCCAGCGGTCGCGGACGTCCTGGGAGTCGATCCGCGCCCCCCGTACCGCACGGCGCATGAGGGTGGACTTGCCGCTGCCGGGCAGACCGGTGATCACGACGACGTCGCCCGCGTCGAAGGTGAGCCCCCGGGGGACGCGCCCGGCCCGGTCGCGCAGATCACGGACCTGGGCGCCGGTGGCCGCCCGCGGTGCCCGGCGGGCCTGCCGGGCCGGGGCTCCCGGCCGGCTGTGCACCGCGAAGCCCGAGGTCGTCGCGTACGCCGTCGTCCTGTTCACCGTGATCGTCCTCCCCTGGGGGGTCAGGAAGTCCCCTCCCCGTCGAGCGTAAAGAGAAGGTAATGCGCGGTGTCTCGTGATTCCGTCGCCGTAGCGCCACAAGCCGGTTACAGGTGCGGCCCTGCCGTGATCGGACGAGGCGTGCAATGATGTGCCCGCCAACTGCATACCGGCCGCTTGAATCCGCGCGGGAGAGTCCCGGGTCCGTACGTCGTCTGCCGTACGTCCACCCCGGGCGCCGAAGGAGCAAGTCCCTCCCTTGAATCTCTCAGGCCCCGATACCGCGCGGGCGAGGCACATCTGGAAAGCGGGCCGCCACCGGCGGCTCCACCCAAGGTGCAAGCCATGACACCCCGCCGCGCGGGGTCATGGCGAACCTCTCAGGTTCCGATGACAGATGGGGAGGAAACGACCTCGCCCTCCCCGCGCCCGGCTTCGCTCGCGCGAGGGGACCCCATCGCCCTGGGAGCACAACCGATGAGCAGTAGCAGCCCCCTGCGCCACACCGCACTCGATGCCCTGCATCGTTCGCTGGGCGCGACGATGACCGACTTCGCCGGCTGGGACATGCCCCTGCGGTACGGCTCGGAGCGCGACGAGCACCTCGCCGTCCGGACGAGGGCGGGCCTCTTCGACCTCTCACACATGGGCGAGATCACGGTGTCCGGTCCCGAGGCCGTCCGGGTGCTGGACCACGCCCTGGTCGGCAACATCGGCTCGGTCGGTGTCGGCCGCGCCCGCTACACCATGATCTGCCAGGCGGACGGCGGCATCCTCGACGACCTGATCGTGTACCGGCTCGGCGAGCGGGAGTACATGGTCGTCGCCAACGCCTCCAACGCCCAGGTGGTGCTGGACGCGCTCGTGGAGCGGTCCGCCGGCTTCGACGCCGAGGTGCGCGACGACCGGGACGCCTACGCGCTGATCGCCGTCCAGGGCCCGGAGTCCCCCGGCATCCTGAAGTCCCTCACCGACGCCGACCTGGACGGCCTGAAGTACTACGCGGGCCTGCCCGGCACGGTCGCCGGCGTCCCCGCGCTGATCGCCCGCACCGGCTACACCGGCGAGGACGGCTTCGAACTGTTCGTCGCCCCCGAGCACGCCGAGAAGCTGTGGCAGGCGCTGACCGAGGCGGGCGCGCCGGCCGGCCTGATCCCCTGCGGTCTGTCCTGCCGGGACACGCTCCGCCTGGAGGCGGGCATGCCGCTGTACGGGCACGAGCTGACCACCTCCCTGACCCCCTTCGACGCCGGGCTCGGCCGGGTCGTGAAGTTCGAGAAGGAGGGCGACTTCGTGGGGCGCGCGGCGCTCCTCGAGGCCGCCGAGCGCGCGGCGCAGCACCCGCCGCGCGTCCTGGTCGGCCTGGTCGCCGAGGGCCGGCGCGTGCCGCGGGCCGGGTACGCCGTCGTCTCCGGCGGCGAGGTGATCGGCGAGGTCACCTCCGGCGCGCCCTCCCCCACGCTGGGCCGGCCGATCGCGATGGCGTACGTCGACGCCGCGCACTCCGCGCCCGGCACGGCCGGGGTCGCGGTGGACATCCGGGGCAGCCACGAGCCGTACCAGGTCGTGGCGCTGCCGTTCTACAAGCGCCAGAAGTAGACACCGGGCCCGGGCCGGACGGGGCACCGCCCGCCGTCCGCCCTGCTCACGGACTTCTTCAGCAGTCCCCCTTCACCACCACTCCCCCGCGTACAGGAGAATTCAGGCCATGAGCAACCCCCAGCAGCTGCGTTACAGCAAGGAGCACGAGTGGCTGTCGGGCGCCGAGGACGGCGTCTCGACGATCGGCATCACGGAGCACGCGGCCAACGCGCTCGGCGATGTCGTGTTCGTCCAGCTCCCGGAGGTCGGTGACACGGTGAGCGCGGGCGAGACCTGCGGCGAACTGGAGTCGACCAAGTCGGTCAGCGACCTCTACTCCCCGGTCTCCGGCGAGGTCACGGACGTCAACGAGGACGTGGTGAACGACCCGTCGCTGGTGAACTCCGCCCCCTTCGAGGGCGGCTGGCTGTTCCGGGTGCGCGTGTCGGAGGAGCCCGCCGACCTGCTCACCGCGGACGAGTACACCGAGTTCTCCGGCAGCTGAGGAACCGTATCCATGTCGATTCTGAACACTCCCCTGCACGAGCTCGACCCGGATGTCGCCGCCGCCGTCGACGGCGAGCTGCACCGTCAGCAGTCCACCCTCGAGATGATCGCCTCGGAGAACTTCGCCCCGGTCGCGGTCATGGAGGCCCAGGGCTCGGTCCTCACCAACAAGTACGCCGAGGGCTACCCGGGCCGCCGCTACTACGGCGGCTGTGAGTACGTCGACGTGATCGAACAGATCGCCATCGACCGCGTCAAGGAACTCTTCGGCGCCGAGCACGCCAACGTGCAGCCGCACTCGGGTGCCCAGGCCAACGCGGCGGCGATGTTCGCGCTGCTCCAGCCCGGCGACACGATCATGGGGCTGAACCTGGCGCACGGCGGGCACCTGACCCACGGCATGAAGATCAACTTCTCCGGCAAGCTCTACCACGTGGTCGCGTATCACGTGGGCGACGACGGCACCGTCGACATGGCCGAGGTCGAGCGCCTCGCCAAGGAGAACCGGCCGAAGCTGATCGTCGCGGGCTGGTCGGCCTACCCGCGCCGGCTCGACTTCGCCGCCTTCCGCCGGATCGCGGACGAGGTCGGCGCGTACCTCATGGTCGACATGGCGCACTTCGCCGGTCTGGTCGCGGCGGGTCTGCACCCGAACCCGGTCCCGCACGCCCACGTGGTCACCACCACCACCCACAAGACGCTGGGCGGTCCCCGCGGTGGCGTGATCCTCTCGACGGCCGAACTGGCCAAGAAGATCAACTCCGCGGTCTTCCCCGGTCAGCAGGGCGGTCCCCTGGAGCATGTGATCGCCGCCAAGGCGGTCGCCTTCAAGATCGCGGCGAGCGAGGACTTCAAGGAGCGCCAGCAGCGTACGCTGGAAGGCGCCCGCATCCTGGCCGAGCGCCTGGTCGAGGACGATGTCCGGGCCGTGGGCGTGGACGTCCTGTCGGGCGGCACCGATGTGCACCTCGTCCTGGTCGACCTGCGGAACTCCGAGCTGGACGGTCAGCAGGCCGAGGACCGCCTGCACGAGGTCGGCATCACGGTCAACCGCAACGCGATCCCGAACGACCCGCGCCCCCCGATGGTCACCTCGGGCCTCCGGATCGGCACGCCCGCCCTGGCGACCCGCGGCTTCACGGCCGAGGACTTCGCCGAGGTCGCGGACGTCATCGCCGAGGCGCTCAAGCCGTCCTACGACGCCGCGGCGCTGAAGGCCCGGGTGACGGCCCTGGCCGACAAGCACCCGCTGTACCCGGGGCTCGCCCAGTAAGTCACCTTCCGGCCGGCACCGCGCACACTGGAGAGGAGCGCGGTGCCCGGCCGGCCCCTGCACCACCCCCGTATTGAGGAGTCCCCGTGGCCATCTCGGTCTTCGACCTGTTCTCGATCGGCATCGGCCCGTCCAGCTCCCACACGGTCGGCCCGATGCGCGCTGCACGCATGTTCGTCCTCCGCCTGCGCAACGAGGGCCTGCTGGAATCGGTCGCGTCCGTGCGCTCGGAGCTGTACGGCTCCCTGGGCGCCACCGGCCACGGCCACGGCACGCCCAAGGCCGTGCTGCTCGGGCTCGAAGGCCACTCGCCGCGCACGGTGGACGTGGAGAGCGCGGACCAGCGGGTGGAGGACATCAGGGAGTCCGGCCGCCTCTGGCTGCTCGACGAGCAGGAGATCGCGTTCTCCTACGACGACGACCTGGTGCTGCACCGCCGCAAGACGCTCCCCTACCACGCGAACGGCATGACCCTGTGGGCGTACGACGCCTCGGGGACCGAATTGCTGGCCAAGACGTACTACTCGGTGGGCGGCGGCTTCGTCGTCGACGAGGACGCGGTCGGCGCGGACCGCATCAAGCTCGACGACACGGTGCTGAAGTACCCCTTCCGCACCGGGGACGAGCTGCTGCGTCTGACCAAGGAGACCGGTCTGTCGATCTCCTCGCTGATGCTGGAGAACGAGCGGGCCTGGCGCACGGAGGAGGAGATCCGCGAGGGCCTGCTGGAGATCTGGCGGGTCATGCGGGAATGCGTGGCGCGCGGCCTGTCCCGTGAGGGCATCCTGCCGGGCGGTCTGAAGGTGCGCCGCCGCGCGGCCGTCACCGCGCGCCAGCTCCGGGCCGAGGGCGACCCGCTGGCCCACGCGATGGAGTGGCTCACCCTCTACGCGATGGCGGTGAACGAGGAGAACGCGGCGGGCGGCCGGGTGGTCACGGCCCCGACGAACGGAGCCGCGGGCATCATCCCGGCGGTGCTGCACTACTACATCAACTTCGTGCCCGGCGCGGACGAGGACGGAGTGGTCCGCTTCTTGCTCGCCGCGAGCGCGATCGGCATGCTCTTCAAGGAGAACGCGTCCATCTCCGGCGCGGAGGTCGGCTGCCAGGGCGAGGTCGGCTCGGCCTGCTCGATGGCGGCGGGCGCGCTGGCGGAGGTCCTGGGCGGCACCCCCGAGCAGGTCGAGAACGCGGCCGAGATCGGCATGGAGCACAACCTCGGCCTGACCTGCGACCCGGTCGGCGGCCTGGTCCAGATCCCGTGCATCGAGCGCAACGGCGTGGCCGCGGTCAAGGCGGTCACGGCGGCCCGCATGGCGATGCGCGGCGACGGCTCCCACAAGGTCTCCCTCGACAAGGTCATCAAGACGATGAAGGAGACAGGCGCGGACATGAGCGTGAAGTACAAGGAGACGGCGCGGGGCGGTCTCGCGGTGAACATCATCGAGTGCTAGGGGAATGGGCCCTCAGGGGCAGCTGACCATCGAGCGCGTCTACCTGATCACCAGCCTGAGCGTCTCCGACGCCACCTGCACCGAGCCCGCCACCTGGATCGGAGGCCATTGGGGTACCGAGAACCTTCTGCACCACATGCGGGACCGCACGTTCCGCAAGGACGACTCCAAGATCCGCACCGACAACCTGTCCCGCGCCATGGCCTCCCTGCGCAACCAAACTGCGACCTGAGCTGAGGCGCATGACGACATGCACGCAATCCCAGAATATAGAGGTACAGTTTATAGAAGTGCATCCCTAGGATCATGGGGAGTCTCGGGTGGACAAGCCCTCCGACATGTTCGACCGCGACTACGAGTGGGCCGCGCTGCAACGCTTCATCCTCGACCCACAGCCCGGTGCCACCCTCGGCGTGGTCTCCGGTCGACGCCGGCAGGGCAAGACCTTCCTCCTCGACGCGGCCTGCCGCGCCGCCGGAGGTTTCTACTTCGGCGCCACCGAGGCGACCGATGCGGAGTCGCTGCGCCGGATCAGCGCAGCCCTGACCGAGCACACTCGCCCCGCCAGCCCCTACCACTTCGCCACCTGGGCCGAAGCCATCGACGCCCTCCTCGCGCTCGGCCATGGGCGACCTGTCCCCGTGGTCATCGACGAGTTCCCCTACCTCGCCAAGGCCAACCCCGAGCTGCCTTCTCTGTTCCAGGAGGCGCTTCGGCCGCTTCGTGAGCAGCGTGCCACCTCCCGCACCCGGCTGCTCCTGTGCGGCTCGGCCCTGTCCTTCATGGGCAGACTCCTCGCCGGGAATGCCCCCCTGCGCGGCCGCGCAGGCCTCGATCTCCTCGTGCGTCCGCTCGACCACCGACTCGCCGCCGACTTCTGGGAGATCACCGACCCGCGCCTCGCCCTGCAGGTCCACGCAGTCGTCGGCGGCACCCCCGCCTATCGCCGCGAGTTCGCGCGCGGCGACACTCCCAGCAGCCTCGACGACTTCGACGACTGGGTGACGCGCACCGTACTCAACCCCGAGACCCCGCTGTTCCGCGAGGCCCGGTACCTGCTGGCCGAAGAACCCGACCTGCGCGACACCACCCTGTACCTGTCGGTCCTGGCTGCCGTCGCCGAAGGAAACGCCACCCGCGGCGGCATGGCCGGCTATCTCGAGCGCAAGGCCACCGACATCGCCCACCCCATCAATGTCCTCGAAGACGCCGGGCTGCTCCACCGTGACGCCGACGTCTTCCGCGAGAACCGGCCCACCTACCGCATCGCCGAGCCCCTCATCGCCTTCTACCACGCCATCATGCGTCCGGTCTGGGACCAATTGGAACGCCCTGGAAACGCCGCCAGGGTCTGGCAGGCCAGCCGTCGCCGTTTCACCAGCAACATCCTCGGCCCGCACTTCGAGCAGGTCTGCCGTGACTGGACCCTGCACCACACCGACCCCGACCTGCTCGGAGGGCTACCCGCCCGCGTCGGACATGGCATCGTCCACGACCCCAAGGCCCGCACCGGATACGAAGCCGACGTCGCTGCCATCGGCATCGCCGACGGCACCAAAGCCCCGCTGTTGGCAATCGGTGAGGCCAAATGGAACGACACCATGGGCATCGCCCACCTCGAGAGGCTTCAGCACATCCGGGACCTCGTCACCCAGGCCGGACGCTACGACACCGCTGATACCCGCCTGCTCTGCTTCAGCGGAGCAGGATTCAACGACAAACTCCGCGCAGCCGCCCTGGCTTCCCCCGACATCGAACTCATTGACCTGGCCCAGCTGTACGGCCGTCCCTGACTGGCACAGATCAATGCCCACATTTGCGCGTGAAGTACAAGGAGACGGCCCGGGGCGGGCTCGGGATGAACATCATCGAGTGCTGGGGAAATGGCCCCTGACCAGCGCGTTCGTGTCTTTCGGCGCCGTCGGGGCCTTCCCTGCTTAAGCGGCGGAAAGTCCCCGGTCGCTCGACGGTCTCGTGCCGGTACCTCCACCTTGACGCGCGGCACCCCCCTCCGCCCACCCTGGCCCTGCGCGCACACAAGCACTCCCGGTGCTTCCCGTCGACGCCCTGCACGACGGCTTTGCGCAACACGGAGCCACCGACCACCGCTCTGGAGGAACGCCGGCGGAAGTCTCGCCACCATGGACGCCTGACCGAAGAGCGGCCACCAACCGAAAGGCCCGGTCAATTCCAGGAGGGCCGAACGGATCAAGAAAATCCCCCCGAATCGGCAGGTCACGGGGCTGGTCACGCACGCGGCACTCACTGCATGTCGAACCATCGGCGCCCGAGTGGCGGCAGAGGGCAGAATCCCCAGACCAGTAACAAGAGTCTTGTTAAACTTGCCGCATGGCTACCTCCCCGGCTCCCGGCGAAGGGCCGGTCCGCCCGGTCTCCGTCTCCCTCCACGAAGGCACCATCGCAGCCCTCAGAGCACGTACCGGCAAGCGAGGCATGTCCGCCTACGTGGAAGCCCTCATCCAGCGCCAGCTGGAGCGCGAGCGGCTGCGCGAACTCATCGAAGACGGGGAAGCCGAACACGGCCTCGTGGACCAGGCAGCGATCGAGGCAAAGCGAGCCGTCTTGCGCGGTGACAACGCGGGCTCGGCGAACGCCGCGTGAGCGGCACTCTCGTCCTGGACTGCGAGGGCCTTTCCGAACTCGTACGGCGCACGCCCGAGCTCACCGAGTGGCTGGCCGCTGCCGAGGCGGAGGACATCCGCGTCATCACCAGTTCCGTCACCCTCGTCGAAGCCCGCGACCCCAAGACCAACCAAGCCCGCTTCGACTACGCCGTCTCCCGCGTCAACATCATCCCACCCAGCGAAGCCATCGCCCGCCACGCCAGCAAACTCCTCGCCGCGGCTGGACTGCACGGCCACAAGTACGCGCTCGACGCGATCGTGGCCGCCACCGGGCTCGCCTCACCCGCCCCGGTGACCGTCCTGACGTCGGACCCCGAGGACCTCGTCATGCTGTGCGGCCCCCACGTCCGAGTGATCAAGATCTGACGAAAGATGCCAGGCGGGTTCGGCCCTGGTCGACCGCCGTACTCGATCGGCGCCGGTCCGCAGGCGAAGGCCACCGCGTGCGGCGGATCGCGGACCGGCTCCAGCAGCGCCTCGACGGTTCCTCAGGTCGCTGTCGGGGGCGTCAGGAGGTCCTGGACGGCGGAGACGAAGGCCAGCTTCGCGCGGTGGAGGTCGTCCGGTGCCTCATGGCGTCGCAGGGAGTCGACGAGACGGAGTGCCGCAGCCGCAACCTCGGGCGGGCCTTCCAGGAGCACTCCGCCCAAGGCCCGTTGCAGGAGGGCCTCGTCGTCGGCGCTACCCCTCCCGGTCCGCTCGGTCAGGATTCTGGCTTCCGCGGCGCCGAGGAACTCCGCGTAGGTCTGGCGTCGTAGGGCGAGTGCGCGCTGAGCCGCCTCGGCCTGGATCGTGAGCCGCACGGACTCGAGAAGCGCGTCCGCCTGCCGGTCGCCCGCGTGACGTGCCGCTTCTGCCTGCCGGAGACCGGAACTGCGGCTGTACCAACCGGTGACGACGCT
This sequence comes from Streptomyces sp. NPDC002513, assembly GCF_053595355.1. Lineage (NCBI taxonomy): Bacteria > Bacillati > Actinomycetota > Actinomycetes > Kitasatosporales > Streptomycetaceae > Streptomyces > Streptomyces sp. NPDC002513. Next base: position 87,534 of record NZ_JBSFXK010000021.1, read on the forward strand.
GCCGGCGATCGCGGATCCCGCGGCGATCAGTGCGATTCCCCATTCGCTCATGCCGCCATCCTCCCGGTCTTCCGGGGTGGCGATCAACGAGCGGTACGATCTGTCCATGTCGCCGGAGGACGTCGAAGAAACCGCCCCTACCTGCGAAAACAGTGCATTTCACCCACCGTTCCCTTCTAGAATGAACAGTTACGGGCGACGGGCGACGGGCGACGGGCGACGGGCGACGGGCGACGGGCGGAAGACCGTGCTTTTTGCCGCTCGGTCGGCAGTCGCCCTGTATCGCCTGCTCGATGTGTCCCCGGTGTTCTCCGGCGATGACCGGATCACTCGTTTCTTCACGCTGGTACCGGGTTCCGACTTCGGGGTCGACGTGCTGTCCGCCATCGACGCGGTCGGCGGCCGCAGCGTGCCGTGGAGCGAAGCGTGCGGCCGTACCTACGACCTGGTTGTCGCCGCGAGCCCCAAGGGGGACCTGAGTCTGCTGCGCGGCGCACACGTCCTGCTGCCGCACGGCGCCGGCTTCAACAAGGCGATCCCCGAGGAGGGCTCGGCGGACTCGGCGTCCGGGCTCGACCCCGCGTTTCTGCTGCGGGCGGACGATGCCGCACCGATAGGCCTGCATGCGGTGGCCCACCCCGACCAGGTGGCCCGTCTCGCTGCCGTGGCCCCGCAGGCCGCCCGAAGGGCGAGGGTCGTCGGCGACCCGACGCTGGACCGCGTCCTTGCCTCATATCCCCTGCGCGACCGCTACCGAGCCGCACTGGGCACCGGCCACCGCAAGCTCCTCGTCCTCGTCTCGACGTGGGGGCCCGAGTCCCTCATCCGGCGACGCCCCGAACTGCCCGCCCGTCTCGCCGCCCATCTCCCCCACGACGAGTACCAGTTGGCGCTCATCGTCCATCCCAACGAGAGAAGCCTGCTGGGTACCTACGAGTTGACCGAGCGGCTGGCGCCGGCGCTCGACGCGGGGATGATCCTCGCGGACCCGCACGAGGAGTGGGCTTCCGTCCTGATCGCCGCCGACGCCCTGATCACCGACCATGGATCGACGGCTCTGTACTACGCCGCCGCCCAGGACCGGCCCGTCATCGGCGTGAGCCGGGACTTCGCCGAACTGATCCCGGGCAGTCCGATGGACGTACTCCTGAGCCGGATACCGCAGCTGGGGCCCGCCGAGGCGATAGCGGAACTGCTCCAGACGTACCGGCCGGGCCCCGGACACGCCGCCGCCCAGGCCGCGTTCGCGTACCAGGGCAGCGCCCTGGGCCGACTGCGCACCGAACTGTACGCCCTCGTCGGCCTCACCCCTTTGCCCTTCGGCGCTTCCCTCCGGCTCCTGCCCACCCCCGTCCCCGCCACCCGTGTGCCCACGGCGTTCGACGTGGACGCCGAGATCACCGCGGAAGGAACGCGTGTCGTGCGCCGCCCGGTCGGCGCGGGGCCGCCCGGGCACCACCTGGCCGTGGAGCACGGCGCCGCGAGCGAACAACTCACCCGTTCCGCAGGGCTGCTGTACCGGCGCCCGTTGCCTCCGTCCGCCGCCCCGGCAGATCTGACCTGGTCATCGGCCGGTTGGGCCCAGCACATCCTGGCCGAGTACCCGGGCTGCCGCGCGGCCGCCGCCGTACTCCCCTCCGGGCTGTGCCTGCTCCACGTCCGCGGCCATGCGCAGCCGTACACCGTTCAGGTCGAGCCGCGGCCCGAAGGCGGCCGGATCGCGCGCATCGACCCCGCCGCCGCCGTATCGGCCGCATACGCCTGGCTGATCGCCCACCGCACGAGACCCGCCGCGCAGACCGGGCTGACCTGCCTCGTCGGTGAACGGGCGTTCCCCGTACTCCTGCGCCCGGCAACGGCCGAAGAGGCCGGGCAAGCGATCTGAGTCCGCTCAGGCCAGTCCGTTGCGCTGCCGGATGGCGCGTGCGGCCGCGCGGTGTTCCCCGGCCTCCGTGCCGTGTCCTTCCGCCTGCGCCAACTGCGCCAACGCGTCATGGACACGCGCCTGATCGAAGCCGGACCGCCGCGCGCGAGCGCTCTCCAGCGACTGCTCATACAGCCGTCGTGCCTCGTCGGTGCGACCGAGACGGCCCAGGACACCGGCAAGGGCGAAGCCCGTACGCCGGGTCATCCGCTCGCGTCCCAGCGCCTCCGCCTCCGTGTGCGCCTGGGACAGCAGTCGGTACGCCGTCTCCCACTCGCCCAGTTTCGCCCTGGCCTCCCCCATGCGGTAGGTCTGAAGCATGGCACCGTAGGGGTTGGGGAGCGCGACGTGTACGGCACGGGACCGGGCGAAGTCGGCGGCGGCGGCGCCCCACTCGCCTCGTGCACCGTTCAGCATGCCCCAGGACTCGATCAACGAGGCCCGGAGCTTACGGTCCCGAGCGTCATCCCCCAGCAGCCCGGCGGCGGCATCGGCGGCGGCGAGTTCCCGGTCCGCCTCGCCCAGTTCACCCGACTCCCACAGGGGACGGGCCAGTTGACAGCGCGTGCGCACCAGCCATGCCGCGTTCTGTCCGTGCCGGACCGCGGCGGCCACCGCGAGCCGGAAGACCTTCACCACGTCGGACTGGTGCGGATGGTCCAGCGCATACGTCCACACCGGCTCGGACAGGGCCACGACCTCCGCGTCCAGCCCGCGCCCGTAGGCCAGGTCCGCGCACGCGAACAACGCGTGCCGTTCCTCATCGAGCCAGCGGGAGGCACGCGCGGCGCGCGCGGCCCGGACTTCGTCGGGAGCCGGCTCTTCCGGGTCCTCCAGTGGAACATCCGGCGCGTCGGGAACAGGGCCGATGGCATCCGCGACGAGGAGCCGGCGACCGGCGGCGAACCGGTCCGCCCGCTGGGCCTGGCGGACCAACCAGCGCAGAGCCAGGGTCTGCGCCGCGGCGACCTCCGCCTCACCGGTGTCGTGGCGGGACCGGCGCAGGGCGTGCGCACGAAGCGGGCCCGGCAGCCTCATATGACCGCCCTCAGTCCCCGGCACGGCGCGCAGGTCCAGTAATCCCGCCCTGTCCAGTTCCTCGAGAGCCTCCTGGCAGGCATCCGGCCCCATCCCCAGCAGCGCGGTGGCGGAGCCCATGGTGAACGTCGTCCCGGGATGGTGGGGCAGCAGCCGGTAGAGCAGCGCCGCGGGGTGGGACAGACCGCCGTACGCCGTGTCCCAGACGCGCTCGACGCCGGGCACCCCCTTCTCCTCCCACTCGCCTTGCAGCTCCGGAATCAGGCGGGACAGCGGCCGCACCCGGTGGGCGCGCACCCACCGCCCCGCGACGTGGAGAGCCGCCGGCAGACCGTCGCACAGCCGCACCAGCGCCCGCACCGCCTCCGGGTCTTCGGCAAGCCGGTGGTCGCGGACGATCAGCCCCAGCAGTTCCGTCGCCGCCCGTTCCTCCAGTGGCGGCAGCGACAGGTCGACGGCGGCACCCTCCTCCAGTTCGTGGAGCGGACCGTGGCTCGCGACGATCACCAGGCTCTCGCCCGACGTCGGAAGGAGCGGGACGACCTCCGAGGCGTATCGCGCGTTGTCCACGATGAGGACCAGCCTGGCGCGGGCGGTCTTGTTCCACCACTGCCGGCACCGCGCCTTGAACTGCGCCTCCACCAGCCGCGGCTCCACCTCCAGGGAGCACAGCAGTTGCGCCAGCACGTCGCCGGGATCCAGTACGCCGTCCAGCCGGAAGTCGTCGAGGTCGACCGACAGCACGCCGTCGGGGAAACGGTCGAGAGACGTCCTCGCGATCAGCCGGGCCAGTTCCGTCTTCCCCAGGCCTGCCGGCCCGCTCAGCGACAGGACCAGCGGCCGGGAACGACCCCGCCATTCGTCCACCGCGCGACGCGCTCGCCGCCGTTCGTCGTCGCGGTTGACGAAGTGCACCGGCTCCGGCGGAAGTTCAACCCTCATTGCGTCCCCTCTCAGGCGCCTCGTCCCTACCCCCCTGACCGAGAGGTCCACGCGGGTCGCCCCTCTTCCGCACCGGCCGCCGCGTCCAACAGCGCACTCTATAGGGGCTGTTCGTGGCCTGGACGACAGGAAGATCCGGAAGGGCCCAACGGCCGAGAGGTGTCACGGGCCTCACCGCGGTCCCGGCCACAAGACCCGGGACGCGCGGCCCGGACCTGCTCGAAGTGCGGGACGACGGCCTTGCCCCGGATCGCGGACTGAGCACGGCGCCACCCGGCGGGTGCCCGCCCGGGGCGTTCCTGGCAGGCCCTCACGGGATCACACCCGCGAAACTCCCGGCCGGCCGAAAAGGCCGGGTCGGAGAGTCCCTGACCCGGCCGAAAGGGGAGCCGCTCTTCGGGATTCGAGCCTGAGACCCACGCAGGACGGGGCTTGTGCGGGACCGGCCTGTCCGGTGACGCTGTCCGGAAACCACTGGCCGAAGCCCTCACGCCGCCGGACGGCATGCTGCGGGGCGCTGTCGACGACGCCTCGTGCAAGGAGACGTTCCGCTCCCTCCGGCGACGCGCACCGGTCTGTGCACACAACCGGACCGTGAGGTCCCCGGCGCGGCGGCCTACGTCAACAACGGCGACGGCACGGCCTGGTACGGCACCCGCCACCACGTCCTGATCACGGCGGACGCGGCGGGCGTCCCGCCGGCGCCCTCGTCCACACGTCCCACGGACGGGGAAGTAGCCGTACCACTCGCGCGGTTGGCCGCGCACCACGCGCGCGTGATCACCTCGGACCGGGCGGCCGAGTCGGCCTCGAAGCCCGGTTCGGTGGCCGATCGCGGCTGACGCGCCCGCTCCGGGGGCATACCACCTGTGCCAGGGTGAACCAGGCAGCGATCCCTGCCCCCCACGAGCCCTTCAGGGAGCCCCCATGCTGCGAGGCATCGACGTCAGCGCCTACCAGTCGTCCGCCTACGACACGGACGGCCTCTCCTTCGTCTTCATCAAGGCGACGGAGGGGAGTTCGTATGTGAACCCCAAGCTCACCGCCCAGACCAAGACGGCCCGGGACGCCGACTGCGTGGTCGGCTTCTACCACTTCCTGTGGCCCGGCGACCTCGCCGCCCAGGCCGAGCACTTCGTCGCCAAGGCCCCGGAGCGGGCGGGCGACGTGCTGGCCGTGGACTGGGAGACCACCGGCGACGGGACGCACGCGAGCAACGCCGAGAAGGACCGCTTCATCCGCCAGGTGAAGAGCCTGAGGCCGGACAGCCGCGTCGTCCTCTACACCAACCGCAACTTCTGGCTCACCGTCGACACCACCTCCTACGCCGGGGACGGCCTGTGGATCGCCGACTACGTCACCGCGGGCAAGCCCCGTATCAAGGCGGCGTGGCGCTTCCACCAGTACACGTCCGACCCCGTGGACCAGGACGTCGCGAACTTCACCAGCAAGACCGCCCTCAAGGAGTGGGCCGCGGGCGCCTGAGAGCTCCGGACACGAACGCCCGGCGGCCGTCGCTCGGCCGCCGGGCGTCCCGTCCGTACCGGGCCCGCTCCGGGACACCGAGGGCGGGCGTCCTAACCGCGGAACTCCGGGGTGCGCTCGGGGGACGCCTCCGCCAGAGCCTTGGTGACGGCGTCGACGCCCGCCCGCAGGCCGTACACCGGGGTGGCCGGCTGCTGGCGCCAGGAGTCGTCGATACCGCCGGCGTCGACCGTGTCGAAGCCCAGCTCGTCGATCAGGGCCCGTACCGTGCGCTTCGCCGCTTCGTCGTCGCCCGCGACCGGAAGCGCCACCCGGTCGGGATCGCCGGCCGGACGGGGGCGGTCCAGGATGTCCTGGGCGTAGGTGCCGTTGAACGCCTTGATCACGGGATGGCCGATCTGCCGTTCGGTCCAGCGGCTCTCGGTGAGGCCCTCGTCCTCGATCGCCGCGATCCTGCCGTCCCGTTCCCTGGGGTAGTAGTTGCCGGTGTCGATCACGACGAAGCCCTCGGCCGCGCCGTCCAGCAGTCCGGCCGGCAGGTCCACAACCGCCTTGAGGGGGACCGTGACCACGACGATCCCGGCGCCACGGGCCGCCTCCTCGACCGGGACGGGCGTCGCGCCCGTCTCCTCGGCGAGAGCGGTGAGCGTCTGGGGACCGCGGGAGTTGGCGACGGATACGTCGTGCCCGAGGGCGGTGAGCCGCCGGGTGAGGTTGCCGCCGATGTTGCCCGCGCCGATGATGCCGATCTTCATGACTCGCCTCGCCCTTCCGGGGGCCGGTGTCCTTGCACAGCGTCCGTGATCAGGACCAACCTCCGGACGGTGCGGGCTATTCCTGCTCCGGGCCAAAAGGGTGAGGGCCCGCGAAGGGTGCCCGTCCGTCGGTGGACGGGCACCACGCGAGCCGTCGCGTCACTGCTTGCTCAGGTACGTCCAGAACTCGTCGAACGACAGGACCTTGTCACCGTTGAGGTCGCGGGTCTTGATGACGGCCTCGGCCACCGTGTCGGTGACGTTCCAGTCGCCCCCCTGAGCGAGGGCCGACTTGAACTCGGCTGCGGTGATGAATCCGTCACCGTCCGCATCGATCCGCTCGAACTGCTTGCGTGCTTCCTCGATGTCCGCCACCGATCCGCCCCTTCTTGGTGCTTTTGCCGTCGTACGGCCGTCCAACTGACGAGGTCAGATTAACGGTCCGCCCGCGCCCTCAATGCCGCGACCACCCAGGCGGAGTCCCCGGCGCGCGGCGTCAGCGGAAGACGCCCGTGTGCCCCAGCGAGTAGCGGCCCGGCTGCGGATAGACCGCGAGGCCGTGCGGACCGCTGCCCACCTTGATCCGGGCGAGCTGCTTCCCGGTCCGTGTGTCGATGGCGTACACCACGGAGTTGTACCGGCCGGACAGCCACAGCACGGTGCCGTCCGTGGAGACGCCGCCCATGTCGGGGCTGCCGCCGCCCGGCAGACGCCACTTGGCGGTCAGCTTGTTCTTCGGGAAGTCGAAGACGGAGATGGTGCCCTCGCCGCGGTTGGAGATGTACATGTGGCGGGAGTCACGGCTGACGTAGAGACCGTGCGCCCCCTTGCCGGTGGCGAGGAAGGCCGGCGTGGCGAAGGTGTCGCCGTTGAGGATCCACAGACCGTCGGCGACCATGTCCGCGATGTAGAACCGCTTGCCGTCCGGGGAGAGCTTGACGTCCTGCGGCATGGCTCCGTGGAAGGGCAGCTTCTGCCGGCCGGTCACCTCCATCTTCGCGGTGTCGACCTTGAGCAGCTCGCCGCTGAACTCGCAGGAGACGATGAAGTAGCGGCCGTCGGTCGAGAAGTCGGCGTGGTTGACGCCGTAGCAGCTCACCGGCAGGGCCTTGACCACCTTCATGGTGTGCGCGTCGCGGAACACCAGTTGGCGGTCCTTGGAGGCCATCACGACCGCGTACCTGCCGTCCGGCGTGAAGTACAGGTTGTACGGGTCGTGCACGGCGACGGGCTTGCCCGCCTCGCCGGTCCTCGGGTCGATGGGGGTGAGGGAGTTGCCCAGGTCGTTGTTGACCCACAGGGTCTTCAGGTCCCAGGACGGAACCACGTGCTGGGGCTGGCGGCCGACCGGAATCGTGTCCAGGACCTTGTACGTCGTCGGGTCGATGACGGTCACGGTGTCGGAGTTGGTGTTGGGGACGTAGACCCGGGACGGGAAGTCCCTGACCGCGTCGGAGAGCCGGCCCGGCCCGTCCGCCGAGTAGATGTCGCCCGGGTCGAGCACGGGCGGCATGCCCGGCAGGACCCGTACGGCGTTCTGCTGCTGGGCACGGTCGACGGGGGTCTTGGAGGCGAGGCCTTGGTTCTTGTGGGGGGATCCGCTGCTGCATCCGGCGAGCGCGGCGAGGGCGGTACCGGCGATCAGTACGCGCGTGACGGTCGAGAGGGGCATCAGGTCAGCAGCTCCGTGGTGGTCACCGCGGCGAGGCCACGGCGGTCGAGTGCGTGCAGGATGGCGGGGAGGGCGGCGACCGTGTCCGCGTACCCGAAGTGCAGGCTCACCACCGACCCGTTGCGGATCTCGTCGGTGACCTTGCGGGTGACGGCCGGGGCGCCCGGCGAGGTGTAGTCGAGGGAGTCGATGTCGTACGACAGGACGTGCGGGTAGCCGACGCCGCGGGCCAGCCGTTCGACGAGCGGTGTCGCGCGGGGCGCGCGCGAGGGACGGAACCAGGTGCCGATGGATCCGGTGAGCCGCCGCAGCCGGTCCGCGCATCCCTGGATCTCGGCGCGTGCGTCCGCCTCGGACATGGCGTTGATGGCGAGGTGGTGCTGGGTGTGGTTGCCGAGGTCGTGACCGCCTTTGAGGATCCGGCGGCTGATGTCGGGGTGCTCGTCCAGCCAGGTGCCGACCGCGAGCACGGTGATCTTCGCGTCCGCGTCCTCGGCCGCGTCGAGGATCGCCGTGGCGATGGAGGGGTCGCCCTGCCCGTGGAAGGTGAGGGCGACCCGGGGGCGGTCACGCGGGCCGTGGGCGATCTCGGCGGGCTGTCCGGGGAAGGCGCGCGGCGCGGGCGCCTGGATGCCGGACCCGGCGGAACGGCTGTCGGCGGTGTGGGAGGGGGACGGGGGAGGGACGACGGTGGGGCCGGGGGAACAGGCGGTGGCGAGGGCGCCGACGGCGAACCCCGCGCCCGCGCGCAGCGCCGAGCGGCGGTCGGGCACCGTGTGCGCGGTGCCCGCCGCGGGATCCGGCGGAGGAGGGGGGACGGGCGTGGTCACTCTGCCCATTTAAGGGGCAGATGGTACCCAAACCGGCGATTGGCCCGCCCGGAGGACTTTCGGGTCGCACCGGCACATGATCGGACGAACCGCCCCCCACGCCTCGCACCGCTGCGGTTTCGCGGTCCTGCCGGGCAGACGCGGTCAGCGGTCGGCGGCCCGCATCTCGAACCATGTCGTCTTGCCCCGCGGCAGCAGGTCGACGCCCCAGCGGTCGGCGAGTGTGTCGACGAGGAAGACTCCCCGGCCGCTGATGTCCAGGTCCTGCACCGGCATCAGACAGGGCAGCCCGCGGGAGGGATCGCGGATCTCGACGCGGATCCACCCCCGGCGCCGGTGCATGCGCAGTCCGAAGGCGCGTGCGCCGGCGTGCCGTACGGCGTTGCCGACGAGTTCGGAGACGAGCAGGACGACGTCCTCGGCCATCCTCGGGGAGAGCCCCCAGTGGCGCAGGACCACGATCTGGGCGAGGCGGCGCGCGGTGGCCGCGGATTCGGGGAGGGACGGCAACGAGACCTCCGCCTCGGCGGGGTTGCCGCACGACTCCAGCGCCTTCACTGCCCGTTCGTCCTCGACCGCAGGCGACCAGCGTGCCGCGGTCGCACTCGCGTGCCGCCGCGGCTGTTCGATGCCCTCCAGCCCCGCCATGGCCCCCATCATGGCCGCCCAGGGGCCTGCCGGGAGGCGTTACGACGGAAGATGACCCCTGGGACCACAATTCCCACACGATTCGATGGGCCTGTGTCAACCACGCCTTGGACGTTTGCTCTCCCCAACCGACCCGCACACCACGGCCGGTTGTGAACCGGAGCGAGGCGTCGGCGGCGGAGTGGCCTCAAGGTTGCCTTGATCCGCCTCTCGGGAGACGCCGGACGAGGCGCGGCGTCAACTGCAAGGAAATCGGCGTGATGTCCTGGACAACTCTCACGTCGAACCGGCCACCGCACGCCTCCCGATGGACCCGCCGCCGCAGGCGGCCCCGTCAGACGAACTTCGCCTTGCCGGGGCCCTCCTCGACGAAGCTGCTCATGCCGCGCTCCCGGTCCTCGGTCGCGAACAGGCTCGCGAACCAGCTCCGTTCCACCGCGAGACCGGTCTCGATGTCCGACTCCAGTCCCGCGTCGACGGACTCCTTCGCGGCGCGCAGCGCGATCGCGGGACCCTTGGCGAGCCGGGCGGCCCAGGCGTGCGCCTCGGTGTACACCCCCTCCGCCGGCACGACGCGGTCGACGAGGCCCAGCGACAGCGCCTCGTCGGCCTTCACCATCCGCCCGGTGAAGATGAGGTCCTTGGCCTTCGACGGGCCGATCAGCCGCGCCAGCCGCTGGGTGCCACCCGCTCCCGGGATCAGGCCGAGCAGGATCTCCGGCTGCCCCAGCTTCGCGTTCTCGGCGGCGATGCGGTAGTCCGCGCAGAGCGCCAGCTCGCAGCCGCCGCCCAGGGCGTAGCCGGTGATGGCGGCGACGACCGGCTTGGGGATGCGGGCCACGACGGAGAAGGAGTCCTGCAACGCGCGGGAGCGCAGCACCATCGCGGTGTGGTCCAGGTGCTGCATCTCCTTGATGTCCGCGCCTGCCGCGAACACCTTCTCCCCGCCGTAGACGACCACGGCGCGTACGTCCTCGCGGCGCGTGGCCTCCTCGGCGAGTTCCCTGATCCGGTCCTGGACGGCGATGTTCAGGGCGTTCATCGGCGGGCGGTCCAGGCGGAGGGTGCCGACGCCCTCGGCCACTTCGAGATGCACAGTCATGCCAGGTAGGTTAACGGGCACTAACGCACCGGGCCCGGTGTACTCGCTCACAGCGGCACACCGGGCCCGGCCCCTCGAGAGCTCCTACTTGGTCCACTCGTCCCAGGGCATGTTCCAGCCGTTGAGCCCGTTGTCGGGCGCCACGGTCCGGTCGTGGGAGTGCTTCACGACGACGACATCGCCGATCATCGAGTGGTCGTAGAACCAGGCGGCCGGCACGGCCTTGTCGTAACCGCCGCGCACATCGCGCAAACCGACGCAGCCGTGGCTCGCGTTGTAGTTGCCGAAGGCGCCGCCGCCCCAGTAGTTGCCGTGGATGAAGGTGCCGGAGTCGGTCAGACGCTGGGCGTGCGGCACGTCCTTGATGTCGTACTCGCCGCCGTAGCCGACGGTCTCGCCGTTCATCCGGGTCACCACGAGGCGCTCGCTGATGACCATCTGGCCGTTCCAGCTGTCGTAGCCCGGCTTGCCGGTGGTGACCGGGATGGTCTTGACGACCTTGCCGTCACGCTTGACGACCATCATGTGGGTCTTGGCGTCGACGGTGGAGACCTGGCTGCGGCCGATGGTGAAGTGCACGGTCCTGGTCTGCTTGCCGTAGACGCCGGGGCGGCCCTCGACGCCGTCGAGGGCGAGCTTCACGGTGACCTTGGTGCCCGGCCTCCAGTAGTGCTCGGGCCGGAAGTCGAGGCGGTCGTTGCCGAACCAGTGGCCGCGGACGTCGACGGCCGGCTCGGTCGTGACGGTGATGGCCTTCTCGACGTCCGCCGGGTGGGTGATGCCCCGGGTGAAGCGGATCGAGAACGGCATGCCGACACCGACGGTGGTGCCGTCGTCGGGCTGGTAGCTGCCGACGAAGGTGTTCTTCGGGGTGAGCGTGGTGAACGAGGACTCCTGGGCGGAGCTGAGACCCGCGGCGTCCTTGGCGACCGCGTGGACCTTGTACGTCGTGGCCGCGGCCAGATGGGTCGAGGGCGTCCAGGTGGCGCCCCCGCCGGATATCGCCCCGGCCACCTCGCGGCCCTTGGTGTCCTCGACCTTGACCTCGGTCAGCCTGCCCTTGGCGGCCGTCACCTTGAGGGCGCCGCCGGTGTCCACGGCCTTGGCGCCGTTCTCGGGGGCGATGGTGACGACGGCCTGCGACTGCTTGCTCGCGGCCTCGCCGGAGTCCTTGCCCTTGCCGACGCCGGCCCCCGTGGCGGAGTTCCCTCCCCCGCCGCACGCGGTGGCGGTCACCAGGACGGCTCCGAGTATCAGTGCCGTGAGCCCCCTGCGCCCCCGCCGTGCACTGCCACTCCCCTGCTCCCGTCTTCCCCGCGCACCAACCGATGCCCCCGATATCGGTCGCCCGTTCACGTTCGTTCTCCCCTCACACGGCCTGATCAGGGCCGCACACCCCGACATGTCTGCGCCTGCCGGGACGTCCGAGCCGGTGGCATGACACCGACCGTGCCCAGCCCTTCGGTCCTGTGCGCGCCCGGTCTTCCGCCTCTGGCGCGTCCCTGCGGCTCCGGCTCGCGACCCGCGCGCATTCCGTCAATTAATCACACGTCCCGGCCGGATGACTCCCCGCGATTGTCACTGTTCAGTCCCAACTTCGGGCGCGCGAAGAAGCATTGAGGGCCGCGGGGCACACGCCCCCCCCCTGCACGCCCGTGCGCCCCCGGCGGGCTACCGCCGGACCGCCCCGCCCGCCGTCCACTGCGGCCAGCTCATGTTCCAGCCGCCGAGCCCGTTGTCGGGAGCGACCTTCTTGTCGTCGCTGTGCACGACCTCGATCACGTCGCCGACGAGACTGCGGTCGAAGAACCAGCCCGCGGGGGTGTCCGGGCCACCGCCCTTGACGTCCCTGAGACCCACGCAGCCATGACTGACGTTGGCGTGCCCGGGAGCGCCCGGTGCCCAGTAGTTGCCGTGCACGAAGGTGCCGGAGTCGGTCAGGCGCAGGGCGTGCGGCACGTCGGGGATGTCGTACTCGCCGCCGAACCCGACCGTGCGGCCGTCCATGCGAGTGACCTCCAGCATCTCCATGACCACCATCTTCCCGTTGTACGTGGTGGTCTTCGGGGCGCCCGCGGTGATCGGCACGGTGGCGATCAGCCTGCCGTCGCGGCGGACCCGCATGGTGTGCGCGGCCGCGTCGACGAGGGAGACCTGGCTGCGCCCGACGGTGAACGAGAACGTCTTGTACTGCAGGCCGTAGACCCCGGGCGCGCCCTCCACGTCCCGCAGCCGCAGCGTGACGGTGACCCGGGTGCCGGGCCTCCAGTACTCCCGGGGCCTGAAGTCGACGCGGTTCCCGCCGAACCAGTGCGGGCGGATCTCCACGGGCGGCTGCGCGGTCACCCGGATCGCGCGCTCGACGGCGGCCCGGTGCTCGATCTCCCGGTTGAACTGGAGGGACACGATCATCCCGGTGCCCACCGTCGAACGGTTCTCGGGGATGACGTATCCGATGAAGCGCCGGCCGGGGACGAACGTGGTGAAGGTGACGTGCCGGGCCGAGCGGCGGCCCCGGCCGTCGCGAGCCACCGCGTCGACGGTGTAGCGGGCGGCGAGGGCTAGCCGGTCGTCGTCGGGCCGCCAGACGTGGCCGTCGGCGGAGAGGTGCCCGGGCACCGGGGAGTCCTGCGCGTCCTGGGACCTGACGACGGTCACCGACTCCAGACGGCCGTCGGGCACCCGCACCCGCAGCCGCCGGCCGGCGCCCACCGCCCTGCTGCCGTCGTCGGGGGAGACGCGGATGACGTCTCGGGGCGCGGGCGGCTTGCCGAACACCTCGTCGAATCCCTGGGACGTGCAGCCGGCCACGAGGCCCGCCCAGGTCAGTGCGGCGGCCAGGAGGGCTCCCGTGCGCCGCGCGTGCGTCTGTACGTGCATCACGCCGGGCCCAACGACCCAGGCTCTCCTGGGGAAACGTGAGTGCGAGCCACGCTGTGGGCAGAACAGTGGGGAGGACGACGCGACGGGAAGCCGCGCCCGTGAGCCGCAGGGGCGCGCCCGTGCCGGGATACCGGTGTGCGCGGGCCCCCCGGGCCCCGCGCGGCCGGTCTCCCGGTACCGGCGAGGCGCCCCGGAGGCGGGCAGGCCAGGAAAGGGCGGGATGCCGCGCGCCCTTTCCCCCGCGTCGCCCCGACGAGCCGCGGGAGGCTGAACGGTGTCGAGCGCAGCCGAGCAGGAGGCAGGGGAGAGGGAGCGGGCGGACGGGGGACGGTCCGCGCGCCCGGCCGCCGTGCTCGACGGCCGGCGGCGCCCGGTGCCGTCCGTGCCCGTGCGGCCGGGTGCGCCCACCCCGCTCGGGGCGTGCTTTCACGCGGGCCCGGACGGGGTCGCGGGCACCAACTTCGCGCTGTGGGCGGGCGGTGCCGAGGCGGTCGAGCTGTGTCTGTTCGACGGGCGGGGCGCCGAGAGCCGCGAGACACGGGTCGCGCTCACCGAGCTGACACACGAGATCTGGCACGGATTCGTGCCGGGAGTGATGCCCGGACAGCGGTACGGCTACCGGGTGCACGGCCGCTGGGACCCATGGACGGGCGCGCGCTGGAACCCGGCGAAACTCCTCCTCGACCCGTACGCGCGCGCGGTGGACGGCGACTTCGGCCTGCCGCCTCAGGTGTACGGGCATGTGCGGGACTGGCCCGACCAGCGGGTCGCGGACACCGTGCGCGACGAGCGGGACTCGGCGCCGTACGTCCCCAAGAGCGTCGTCGTGCACGACGACGGACCCGACGACGAATGGACGGACGACCACCGCCCGAAGACCCCGTGGGCGGACTCGGTGATCTACGAGCTGCACGTACGCGGCTTCACCCGGCTGCACCCCGGCATTCCCCCGGAACTGCGCGGCACCTACGCGGGCCTGGCGCACCCCGCGGCCGTCGACCACCTGGTGCGGCTCGGTGTGACGGCCGTGGAGCTGCTGCCCGTGCACCAGTTCGCGCACGAGGACCATCTGCTCCGCCGGGGCCTGCGCAACTACTGGGGCTACAACTCGATCGGCTACTTCGCCCCGCACGCGGCCTACGCCTCCGCGGGCACCACCGGCCAGCAGGTCGGCGAGTTCAAGCGGATGGTGCGGGCGCTGCACGCGGCCGGGATCGAGGTGATCCTCGACGTGGTCTACAACCACACGGCGGAGGCGGGCGAGCTGGGCCCGACCCTGTCGCTGAAGGGCATCGACAATCGCGGCTACTACCGGCTGGGGTCCGACGGGCGCGGGTACGCCGACTACACGGGCTGCGGCAACACCCTGCACGTGATGCAGCCGCAGGTGCTGCGGCTGATCACCGACTCCCTGCGGTACTGGGTGACGGAGATGGGGGTGGACGGCTTCCGCTTCGATCTGGCGGCGGCGCTCGCGCGGTCGACGCACGACGTCGACATGCTCTCCCCGTTTCTGGCCGTGATCGCCCAGGACCCGGTGCTGCACCGGGTGAAGCTGATCGCGGAGCCCTGGGACGTGGGCCCGGGCGGCTACCAGACCGGCGCGTTCCCGCCGCTGTGGACGGAGTGGAACGACCACTACCGCAATGCGGTACGGGACTTCTGGCGGGGTGCGCTGCCCGACGTACGGGACCTCGGGTACCGCCTGTCGGGCTCCAGCGACCTGTACGCCTGGGGCGGCCGCCGCCCGTACGCGTCGGTCAACTTCGTGACGGCGCACGACGGTTTCACACTCCGCGACCTGGTGTCGTACGAGCGCAAGCACAACGAGGCCAACGGCGAGGGCAACCGCGACGGCTCCGACGACAACCGCTCCTGGAACTGCGGCGTGGAGGGGGAGACGGACGACGAGCGGGTACGGGCGCTGCGCCGGCGGCAGTTGCGGAACCTGCTCACCACCCTGCTGCTGTCGACGGGGGTGCCGATGCTGGTGGCGGGCGACGAGATGGGCCGCACCCAGCGCGGCAACAACAACGCCTACTGCCAGGACAACGAGATGGGCTGGGTGGACTGGAGCCTGCTTCAGGACCCGGGCTGGCGGGCGCTGTTCGAGCTGACCTCCCGGCTGATCGCGCTGCGCCGCCGCCATCCGGTGCTGCGCCGCCGGGCGTTCTTCTCCGGGCAGGCCCATGCGGCGAACGGCCTGCGGGACCTGGCGTGGTTCACGGCGCACGGGGAGGAGATGACGGAGGACGACTGGTACGCGCCCGCCGCGACCCTCGGCATGTATCTCTCGGGCCGCGACATACCGGGCCGGGACTCCCGGGGGGCACCGGTGGTGGACGACAGCTTCCTCGCGGTGCTGCACGCCGGGGAGGGGCCGGTGGACTTCCGTCTGCCGGGACCGCCCTGGGCGCGGCGGTACGACCTGGTGGTGGACACCTCCCGGGAGGAGCAGGCGCGTCCGCCGGGGACGCCGCACCGGGCGGGCACGACCGTGACGGTGCCCGCACGGACGGTGCTGCTGTTGCGGGTGACGGATTGAAGAGGCGCCCGGGGCCTGACGTGCGCCGTGCGGCCCGTGAACACGCAGGTCGTAGGACCGAGAGGCGGAGCCGGGCCCGGCCGAAACTCGGTGGGCACTGTCAGTGCCGGTCCGTAAGCTCCCCCTGATGCCCACTCAACGTGTAACGCCCAAGGACCGCTCGACCGTCCGCACCCTGCTGCGGCTGTGGCCCTATGTCCGGCCGGTGCGGGCGCGGCTGCTGACCGGCGCGTTCATCGCGATCGTCGCGTCGTGCGTCGGCCTGGTGATCCCGCTCGTCCTGAAGTGGCTCGTGGACGGGCCGGTGGCCGACCGGGATCCGGCCGGTGTGTGGCTCGGTGCGCTGTATCTGCTGCTGCTCGGGATAGCCGAGGCGGTGCTGTTCGGGATACGGCGGTGGCTGGTGGCCCGGCCGCTGTCCCGCGTCGAGGCCGGCATGCGGGCGGATCTGTACGCGCATCTCCAGCGCCTTCCGGTCGCCTTCCACGACCGCTGGGCCTCGGGGCAGCTGCTGTCGCGCGGCACCACGGATCTGATGCTGGTCCGGCTGTTCCTCGCCTTCCCGCTGACGTTCCTGCTGGTCAACGGGGTGACCATCCTCGTGGGCGTGATCATCATGCTGGCGCAGGACGTGACGCTGGGGCTGGTCATCCTGGTGCCCGGTATCCCGGTGATGGTCATGTGCGCGCTCTTCGAGCGGAAGTACGCGCAGGTGGCGCGGCGGGCGCAGGACCAGGTCGGCGATCTGACGACCGTGGTCGAGGAGAGTGTGCTCGGCATCCGGATCATCAAGGGGTTCGGCCGCCACCGCAGTCAGGCGCGGGCCTTCCGGGAGCTGTCGCGCACCCTGCGCGGGACGGAGCTGGAGAAGGCGCGGCTGCTCGCGTCGATCTGGGCGGTCATCGTCACCCTGCCGGAGCTGGCCATCGGGGCGGCGCTGGTGATCGGGACGGTACGGGTGGCCGACGGCGCCCTGTCCGCGGGCACGCTGGTGGCGTTCCTGTCGACGGCGCTGGCGCTGCGCTGGCCGGTGGACTCGATCGGCTTCCTGCTGGCGATGAGCCAGGAGGCGGCCACGGCCACGGAGCGGTACTTCGAGGTGCGGGACGAGCGGCCCGAGGACGATGTGGCCGCGGGGACCTCCGGCGTCCGGGCGGCGGGGCCGTCCGCGGCCGTGGACGGACTGCGCTTCGACGACGTGCGCTTCCGCTACCCCGACGCGCCGCCCGGCTCCCCCGCCGTCCTCGACGGCGTCGACCTCCATGTCCGCCCCGGCGAGACCATGGCCCTCGTCGGCGCCACCGGCAGCGGCAAGACCACCCTGACCGCGCTCATCCCCCGTCTGCACGAGGTGATGTCGGGCCGGATCACGCTGGACGGCGAGGACATCACGGCCCTGTCCCGGCAGGAGCTGCGCACCCGGGTGGCCGTCGCCTTCGAGGAGCCCACGCTCTTCTCCACGACCGTCGCCGACAACGTTCTCATGGGCGCCCCGGACACCGCCGGGGACCAGGAGCTGGAGCGTGCCCTCGGCGTCGCGCAGGCCGGCTTCGCCCATGCCCTGCCCCAGGGCACCGGGACCCAGGTCGGCGAGCAGGGCCTCAGCCTGTCCGGCGGCCAGCGGCAGCGCCTCGCGCTGGCCCGCGCGGTCGTCGGCACCCCCCGCTTCCTGGTCCTCGACGACCCGCTCTCCGCCCTGGACGTGCACACCGAGGCCGCGGTCGAGGCGGCCCTGCGCCGGGTGCTGGACGGCACGACCGCCCTGGTCGTGGCGCACCGCCCGTCCACGGTGCTGCTCGCCGACCGGGTCGCCCTGCTCTCCGGCGGCCGGATCGCCGCCGTGGGCACCCACCAGGAACTGCTGCGTACGAACGCCGAGTACGCCCATCTGATGTCCGGACGCCCCGAGCACGGCGAGGACCGCGAGGAGGCCCGATGACGGCGCAGACGACCACCGCGCCGAACGACGAGGACGAGGCGGGAGAGCTGCCCACGGCGCCGTCCGCCGCCCGTGACGACCCGTTCGACCGCGACGCCCTGCCCACGCCCCCGGGCGCCACGGCCGCCCTGCTGCGCTCGCTGCTCGCCCCGCTGCGGGCCCGGACCGTGCTGACCTGTGTGCTGCTCCTGCTCCAGCAGGCCGCGGTGCAGGTGGGCCCGCTGCTGGTGGCGTACGCCATCGACCGTGCCGTGCCGGCGTTCCGGGACGGCGATCACGGTCCGCTGATCGTGGTGGCGGCCGGCTATCTGCTGTCCGCCACGGCCGGCGGCGGGCTTCAGTACGCGTTCATCGTCACCTCCGCCCGCGTCAGCCAGGACGTGCTGCTCGATCTGCGCGGCCGGATCTTCCGCCATGCGCAGGCGCTGAGCGTCGACTTCCACGAGCGCTACACGTCCGGCCGGCTGATCTCCCGGTCCACGACGGACGTGGAGTCGCTGCGGGAACTGCTCAGCGAGGGCCTGCAGGAACTGGTCACGGTCATCCTGTCGTTCGTCTACATCTCCGCGATGCTGCTCTGGCTGGACCTCGGCCTGGGCGCGGTGGCGGTGGCGTCCCTGGTGCCGCTGTACGGGCTGGTGCGGCTCTACCGGCGCCGGGCGGGCCGGATCTTCCGCCTCCGGTCGACCGCGATCGCCGCGGTCATCGTGAAGTTCGCGGAGACGATGAACGGCATCCGGCCGGTGCGCGCGTTCCGCCGCGAGGCCGCCAACGACGCCGGCTTCCGTGTCCTGAACGCACGGCACGCGCAGACCAACGGAGACGCGCTCCTGGAGATGGCCCGCTATGTCACGGGCTCCCGGCTGGTGGCCAACACGGCGGTGGCCGGGATCGTGCTGTGGGGCGCGTACCGGGTCGCGGACGGCTCGCTGGCGCTCGGTGTGCTCGCCGCCGCGGTCCTGTATCTGCGGCGCCTGTACGACCCCATCGACCGGCTCGGGATGTTCCTCAACTCCTACCAGTCGGCGGCGGCCTCGCTGGAGAAGATCGCGGGGCTGCTGGCGCAGACGCCGTCGGTGCCCGAGCCGTCCGCGCCCGTGTCACTGCCGGCGACGGCGGGCGAACAGCCCGGCCGCGAGGTCGTGTTCGAGGACGTGCGGTTCGCGTACCGCACGGGTGGGGAGGTGCTGCCGCGCTTCTCGCTGACGCTGCCCGCCGGGCAGACCGTCGCGGTGGTCGGAGCGACGGGCGCCGGCAAGTCGACGCTCGCCAAGCTGCTCGCCCGCTTCTACGACCCGACCGACGGCCGGGTCCTGCTGGACGGCGTGGACCTGCGGGACCTCACCCTGACCGAACTGCGCCGCGGGGTGGTGATGGTGACCCAGGAGGCGTTCCTGTTCTCCGGCACGGTCGCCGAGAACATCGCGATCGGCCGTCCGGACGCGACCCGCGAGGAGATCGAACAGGCGGCGAAGGCGATCGGGGCGCACGATTTCATCGGCGCGCTCCCCGAGGGCTACGACACCGACGTACGCAAGCGCGGCGGCCGTATCTCGGCCGGTCAGCGTCAGCTCGTGGCGTTCGCCCGCGCGTTGCTGGCGGACCCGGCGGTGCTGATCCTCGACGAGGCGACCAGTTCCCTGGACATCCCCGGTGAACGGGCGGTGCAGCGGGCCATGGAGACGGTGCTGCGGGGCCGTACGGCCGTCGTGATCGCGCACCGGCTGTCGACGGTGGAGATCGCGGACCGGGTCCTGGTCATGGAGGGCGGACACATCGTCGAGGACGGCAGCCCCGCCGAACTGATCGCGGGCACCGGCCGGTTCGCGGACCTGCACCGGGCCTGGCGGGACAGCTTGGCGTGACTGGGGGCGCCGGGGACCGGCCGGACGGCCGGACCGGACTCGGCGGCCCGGTACGTCGCGTGTGCCGGGTCCCCAGGTTCCCTACGGCCTCCCGGGCGGCGGGCCGATCGTCGGTGCGCCGCCACGAACGCCGCCCCGGCGGCGGCCTCGGGCACGCCCGGGGCCGGTCCGTGAGCGGCGGCGCGGCCTGCCCGAGGGCTACTCGTCCCCGGCCGGCGCCTTGGCGATACGGGCGACGAAGAAGCCCTCGAAGGTGTCGGTGGGCGCCACTCGGACGGCGTTCTTGAGGCGCTCGTCGAACTTCATGCCGCGCCACGAGGTGACCCCGGGCTGGAACGACGGCTCGGAGAAGTCCAGGGGCTCCACGGTGAGGTCCTCGTGCCGTTCCAGGTTCTTGCTGACCGGGAACTCGTTCTCCTCGGGGCTGAGGGTGCAGGTGGAGTACACCATCACGCCGCCGGGCCGCAGCAGCTTGTAGGCCGCGCTGATCATCTTGGTCTGGAGGAACTTGTACTTCTCGATGCGCTCCTCGGACCAGAACCGCAGGGTGCTGGGGCGGCGCAGATCGATCCGCCCCTCGCCGGAGCACTGGACGTCCAGCAGGATGCGGTCGAAGGACTCGGCGGGCAGCGACTTGTCGATGTACTGCGCGGGGTGCGTGGTCAGCTCCGTGTAGCGCACGCCGTACAGCTCGGCCAGCTCCCCCATCTTGCGGGCGCGGGGGGCCGCGCCGTCGTTGAGCCACAGCCGGCCGTCGTTGCCGACCCGGGCGGCGAGGTGGAAGGCCTTCCCGCCGGGGGCGGCGGCCACGTCGAGGAGGTCCTCGCCGGGGCGCGGCGACAGCGCGACGGGCGGGATGAGGCTGGAGGCGTTCTGCAGATAGACCCGGCCCTCGTGGGCCAGCGCGAGCATGTCCTCGAAGCCGTCGTTCTCCGGCCACAGGAACGTGTGCTCGCACCAGTCGACCGGGAAGGCCTTGGGCGCCTTCTCCCGGACGGCCCGCAGCGTGTCCTGGTACGTCTCCTCGTCGAGCAGCCGGTTGACCCGGATGGAGGTGGGGCGGGCGCCCTGGAAGATCTCCTTGACCTCGGCCGGTCGGATCCGGAGGACCTCGGCCATACGCTGCTCGAACTGGCGGATGGTCCGCGCACTGGACACGGCCGGGCTCCTTTCTGGCCGACCCCGCGGTCGGAACGGTCTCTGAGCCATCCAGTCTCTCACTCGGCGGTGGTCCACAGATCCGCGCTGCGGAGCGGCCGGAACCTGTCGCTTATTCACGCATGCATGTTCGATATCTTCCAGCCAAATTCTTGATGCGACCCTGACAACCTCGCGGGTCTCTGCCACGCTTCCCACGGCCGCCCCACAGCACCTCCACAGCAACCCCACGGTTCCTCCGCTGTGCCGCGGCCCATCACCTTCATGCACCTGGTTCCGCGTTCCGCCTTTGTTCTGCCCGGACGGGAAACCCTCCGTCCGGTCTCCCCTGGCCGCGCGACCCGCGGCCACGCAGAAGGAGTCAGTGTTGAGCAGCAGTTTCTCTCGCAGACGCACCTCCCACACCCCCTCCCGCCGTGCCGCGGCCGTCGCCCTCGTCGGCGTCTCCGCCCTGCTGGCCGCCGCCGTCCAGTCGGGTGCCGCGAGCGCAGCCCCCGCCGGTCCCCCGGCGGGAAAGATCAACCCGGCCCATGTGGCCGTGAAGCTGTCCCCCTCGCAGCGCGCCGAACTGCTGCGCGACGCCGACGCGGCGAAGGCGGACACCGCCCGGTCGATCGGCCTCGGCGCGAAGGAGAAGCTCGTCGTCCGTGACGTCGTCAAGGACGTCGACGGCACGGTGCACACGCGCTACGAGCGCACCTACGCCGGCCTGCCGGTGCTCGGCGGCGACCTGGTCGTCGACACGGCCAGGTCCGGGCAGACCGAGCGGGTCGTCAAGGCCACCGCGGCCACCGTCAAGGTCGCCTCGCTCACGCCCACCGTGGCCGCCGCCAAGGCGGAGAAGCAGGCGCTGTCCGTCGCGCGGGCGCAGGGCTCGGAGAAGACCGCCGCCGACAAGGCGCCGCGCAAGGTGATCTGGGCGGCGAACGGCACGCCCGTCCTGGCGTACGAGACGGTGATCGGCGGGTTCCAGGACGACGGCACCCCGAACCAGCTCCACGTCATCACCGACGCCGCCACCGGCAAGAAGCTCTACGAGTACCAGGGCATCGAGACCGGCGTCGGCAACACCCAGTACAGCGGCCAGGTCACCCTGACCACGGCACAGTCGGGCTCGACGTACACACTGAACGACGCCTCGCGCGGCGGCCACAAGACGTACAACCTCAACCGGGGCACGTCCGGCACCGGCACCCTGTTCTCACAGACGAACGACACCTGGGGCAACGGCACCACGTCCAACGCCGCGACCGCGGGCGCCGACGCCCACTACGGCGCGCAGGAGACCTGGGACTTCTACAAGAACACCTTCGGCCGCAGCGGCATCAGGAACGACGGCCAGGCCGCGTACTCCCGCGTGCACTACGGCAACGCGTATGT